>JAETRU010000075.1 GCA_021769965.1 Eubacterium sp. | reverse complement strand
CTCGCAGAACCCGTGTCCCGATGGCGGAACAGATCAGGCTTATCAATGAATGCCGCCAGAGCGGCATGACTGATGCTGACTGGTGTCGTGAGAACGACATTGCAGTAAGCACTTTTTACAACTGGGTCAGCCGCTGTCGGAAAGCAGCAGCGGATCAGATCCCACCACCGAATTATGGTCATCTTGAGGTTCCCCGCCCGAAACAGGACGTGGTCCCCGGCTATACCGATATGCGAAAATCCATTGACGGACTCTGCGCCGTTATCGAAGACCAGCTTAAGATGGATCCGTCGTCCAGTGCTCTCTTCCTTTTCTGCGGAAGAAGACGGGACAGGATCAAAGCCTTGTTCCGGGAACCGGACGGCTTCGTTCTGATCTATAAGCGCTTGTCTGTCCGCGGCGGCTATCAATGGCCCAGGAAGCAGTCGGAGGTCCGGAATCTTTCCTGGCGGGAGTTTGACTGGCTGATGTCGGGGATCGATATTGACCAGCCAAAAGCCCTCAAAGCAGAGTAAAAAGTATCTGGATTTCAGCAGAAATCCTGCACAGAAAAACCCGGAAATTCCTTGTAAATTCGGCATTTTTCAGGAGTCATTTTCCTTTAGTAAAAGCCCCGTTTCTGGTATAATAAAGGTATCAAATCCGAGGAGAGAACCGATGGCTTCCAATGCGAAAGATATCCAGCTTCGAGAGCTGAAAGATACAGTATCACAACTGAAAACAATGGTATCTGAACAGACTGAGCTGATCAAATCTCTCCGTCTTATTATTGACGAAAAATCCAGTCACGAGAAAGCACTCCAGGAACAGGTGGACTATCTTACCAAAAAACTTTTCGGCTCTTCCAGCGAAAGAAGATCTGATGATATTCCGGGACAACAGAATCTCTTTGATGAAGCAGAAATGGAACAGGATCCGTCCCTGCTGGAAGAAGAAACTGTGATCAAGGAACATACCCGTAAAAAGAAGGCAACCCATGAGGATCTCTTCAAAGGCCTGAAGGTTGAAAAAGTAGTGATCCCTCTTCCGGAAGAAGACCAGATCTGTCCGGTATGCGGTACGCAGATGGTCCTGATCGGCGAGGAGTATGTCCGCCGGGAACTGGAATTCATTCCTGCTACTTGTAAAGTGATCGAATACTACATCCAGAGTTACGGATGCCCGTCCTGCAAGGAAGGGTTTGGCGATACAGAAAAGCCTGTGATCATAAAGTCTCAGGTTCCGGCGGCTCTGGTTGGGAAAGGTCCTGCCTCAGCATCCACTGTTGCATGGACCATGTATCAGAAGTATGCCAATGGGCTTCCCCTTTACCGGCAGGAGAAAGACTGGAAACAGTATGGGGCTCAGATCAGCCGCACCACTCTTGCCAACTGGATCATCTACTGTTCACAGAACTACTTCCAGCCAATGTATGATCACTTCCACCGTGAGCTGCTGAAACGCAGCTTTGCAATGGCAGATGAAACCCGAGTTCAGGTATTGAACGAGGAAGGGCGCCGAGCCCAGACCCAATCATTCATGTGGCTGTTCCGAAGCGGCGAGGATGGACTTCCGGCGATCATCCTGTATGGCTATTCCCCGACCAGGAGCGGCAGTCACGCAAGGGAGTTCCTGGAAGGCTACAGCGGATACTTGGAAACGGATGGATATCAGGGATACAACAATCTTCCAGGGATCAGACGCTGCTCTTGTTGGGCGCATATCCGTCGATACTTTATCGATGCCGTTCCCAAAGGAAAACAGTATGATTACAGTCAGCCGGCAGTGCAGGGAGTCCAGTACTGCAATCGGTTATTCGCCATTGAGGACTCCATTAACAAAAAGTATCCCGGTGATTATGAAAAGCGAAAGCAGCTGCGTCTCGAGAAGGAAAAACCTGTTCTGGAGGCTTTCTGGTCGTGGCTCGATCAGCAGAAGCCAGTCCGGAACACCCGGATGGATAAAGCGGTTAATTATGTTCTCAACCGGCGTGATACAGCGGAGGCCTATCTGGAAGACGGGCGGTGCAGCTTTACTAATAACCTCAGCGAGAATGCGATTCGTCCATTTGCAGTAGGGCGCAAGAACTGGCTGTTCAGCAATTCCGTTGACGGAGCGAATGCCAGTGCAGTGGTCTACACAATGGTTGAGATGGCAAAAGCACATGGGCTGAATATTTATGGATATCTTAAATTTCTGCTGGAGCACCGGCCAAGTAAAGATATGACCGATGAACAACTGGCAGAACTGGCACCTTGGAGTGAAAAACTCCAATCTATCAAAAATCGCATGTGAATTATAGTGAATTACTCCAACTCGCAAAGGGTTGGGGTAATTTTGTATCTGACCGCATTAATATTTGGCGCTTAC
>JAETRU010000074.1 GCA_021769965.1 Eubacterium sp. | reverse complement strand
ACACGCTGCTTCATACCACCGGAAAACTGATGCGGATACTCTCTCTTTCTGCTGGCAGGAATACCAACCATCTCCAGCATTTGATCCACTTTCTTTTCCATTTCTTCATCGGAAAGCTCCGGCATATGAATCTTGAAGGATTCCTTGATCTGATCACCGATACGAAGTACCGGGTTCAGGCTGGTCATCGGATCCTGGAAAATCATAGAGATGCGGTGACCTCTGATGGCACGCATTTCTGCTTCTGTGCGTTCCAGCAGATTGCCGCTTCCCTCAAACTGGATCTCTCCGCCGGTGATAAAGCCGGTATGCTTGGGAAGAAGCCGCATGATCGCCAGCGCGGTCGTCGTTTTTCCGGCGCCGGTCTCTCCGACCAGTCCCAGTGTCTCCCCTTTGTCCAGGGAAAAGCTGATATCATTTAATACGGAGGATACGCCGTCGTCTGTGCGGTATTCCGCCGAGATATGGTCAATACTTAATATCTTTTCACTCAAAACAGCCACCTCCTAGTTTTTCATTCTCGGGTCCAGCGCGTCGCGAAGACCGTCACCCAGAAGATTCAGAGAAATTACCGCAAGGGTGATCGCGGTACCCGGAATCAGTACCAGATACGGCGCCTGACGCAGGAAATCTCTGCCTTCATAAAGCATCGTGCCCCATTCTGACGCAGGCGGTTTTACGCCCAGACCCATAAAGCTCAGGGACGCGATGATCAGAATGGTTGCTCCCATTGCGAGGGTCGCCTGCACGATGATCGGTCCGATGGCGTTGGGGATGATATGTTTTACGATGATGTGCCAGTCATTACTGCCGCAGCAGCGGGACGCTTCGATGAACTCCTGATCCTTGATGGACAAGATCGACGAGCGGATGACCCTGGCAAAGACCGGAATATACGCGATAGACAGGGCGATCAGAAGATTCGACATGCTCTGCCCCAGCGCCGCGCGATTGCACCGATAATAGCGCCGATTGCAACTGCAATGGCCATAGCGATAATACTTAAGGTCAGGGAAATTCTTGCGCCGTGAATAATACGGGCGAAAACGTCTCTGCCGAACTGGTCTGTACCAAACCAATGGTCTGCTGACGGTCCTTCCAGTCTTGCGTCCATATCCTGACCGACTACCTGGGTGTCATAGTCAGCGATAAAGTCAGCACAGAGGGCCAATATTGCCATGGCTAACAGAATCGCAAGCCCCAGCATGGCCAGTTTATTTTTACGCAGTCTCATCATGATTGCCGTAAACTGACTGCGTGCTTTCATTTCATTTTCTTGTTTCTTCACGGTAATCACGCCCTTTCATACTGCGATTTGATACGAGGGTCGATATAAGCGTAGATAATATCGACAAGCAGGTTTACCAAGCTGTATGCGATGGTAACAAACATGATTGCCGCCATAACGACCGGCGTATCTTTCATACGAATACTGGTAATCAGAAGAGATCCGATTCCAGAAATTGCAAATACGGATTCAATTACTACAGTACCTGCCAGCAAGTATCCGAAGTCTACACCGATTACGGTGATAATCGGAAGGAGCGCATTGCGCAGGGAGTGCTTTAAGATAACACTCTTTTCTTCTGCTCCCTTTGCTCTTGCGGTACGGATATAGTCCTGTTTCAAAACTTCCAGCATAGTGGAACGAGTCATTCGCACAAGGGTTGCCATGGTTCCCGTGGAAAGGGTGACCGCCGGCAAGATATAGCCTGTGATATCGTGAAGACCTGTAGCTGGAAGCCAGTGTAAATTCAATGCGAAAACCAGCATCAAAACCAGTCCTAATACGAAGGACGGAATAGATGCGAAGATGAGCGCTGCCACAGTGCTGACTGCATCCACAAAGGAATACTGGCGCACTGCGGAAATTACACCTACCGGTACTCCGATTAAAGTTGCAAAAAACATTGCAACAGCTGCCAGTGTCAGCGTGGTCGGAAAGCGGCTTAAAATTTCTTCAAATACCGGAAGCTTTGTCTGATAGGAATTTCCGAATTCTCCCTGAAACATATCAACAATATACTCAAAATAGCGTACAAAGAACGGCTCGTTTAAGCCCAGTTCAGCTTCCAGTTTCGCAACCTGTTCGGGAGATGCGCTCTGCCCCAAAATTAGCTGTGCCGCATTTCCCGGTGTCAAATTCATGATGGTAAATACGATAAAGGAGATTCCTAGCACAACAATCACCATCATGCCCAGACGTTGTAAAATATACTTTACCATAATCTGTCCTCTCTTTGAAAACTTGAGGGTATCCCCATTTTCACTGTGAATACCCTCTTTTTGTCATTATAGCGGTCTTACTAACCGCAAGGTCTATTCGCGCAATTACCAGGACATTCTCTTGATTTTGTAAATGCCCAGTGCGTCTGCTGCAACGCCTTTCAGGTTTGCATTTGTTGTGATTGTGGTTGGCTCAAACACCAGAGACGCAACGTATGCCTGTTCGCTGATGTCTGTTGCAACATCTTCGTAAGCAGCCTGTTTTTCATCACCTGTCAGTCTTGCCGCATTTTCCAGTTTACCGGAAAGTTCATCACTGACAACGTGAGTGATGTTGCCGGTTCCGCCGTAGCAGTCTTTATGGAACTGGCTGTACAGCAGGGAGTATGCGTCAGTAAACATTGCGCACCAAGAGGAAATTGTCATTTCGTAGTCGCCTTCAGAATATACATCTGTGGTATATGCGCCAGCTTCCATGATATCGATTTCAACTTCAATGCCTGCTTCTTTCAGGTCTGCCTGAATTACCTGAGCAACCTTCTGAATCTTCGCATCTTCTTTAATCTTAATTGTTAATTTCAGGTTTTCCTGTCCTGCTTCTTTCAGCAGTGCCTTAGCCTTGTCCAAATCATAGGTGTAGCCTGCTACTTTATCGGAGTAACCATCGCAGGTCGGAGAAATGGAGCTGTTTGCAGCGGTTCCGTTTCCTTCCAGCGCACCCTTAATGATGTTTTCTCTGTTGATTGCGTAGTTGATAGCCTGTCTTACTTTTACATCATCAAGTGGTTTTGCTTCGATATTCATGTTCAGAGACAGTACAGCAGCAATGTCGGTGCTGTAGAATGCCAAGTTTTCATCATCTTGTACTACGGAGATATCGGAGTTGTTTACATTTAAGAATGCGTCAGTTTCGCCCGCCTG
>JAETRU010000009.1 GCA_021769965.1 Eubacterium sp. | reverse complement strand
AATAGTTTCCATAGAGATTTCTCCTTTTGTTGATGTTTTTGCAAATTCTATTTTAACACATTGGAGCTAATCTCTATTTTTTTCTTCTAAAAACCCCACAACTATTTTACACTATCCGTCACCCGACGATCTTGTAGTACTCTCTCGCTGTCACCGCGTAGACCAGCGCATAGATGACGGCAAAAGCCAGGAAGGTTCCCGCTGTGCAGAGAGCGAACAGCGGCACGTTGTACATGTTGAAGATCATCAGCAGCCGGGTGATCATTTTGAAAGCTGCCAGAATGTGAATGCCGGCCATGATCAGCGGCAGGAAGAACACCATGAGTACCTGTCTGCGTATCGTCCTTTTCACCTCGGCCTTGCTCATGCCCACTTTCTGCATGATCTCGAATTTGTCCTTGTCGTAATACCCCTCGGAGATCTGCTTATAGTAGATGATCAAAGCGGCGGCAAAGGTAAACACAATGCCGAGGAAGATGCCCAGGAACAGGAACCCTCCTACCAGACCGTGATACAGCTCCGAAATCTCATATCTGCTCTGTACCATGAGAATCTCATATCCGCCCAGATCGGCGTTGTGCACATTATCCTGCAGCGTCAGAGCGTAGTCCCTGGACTTTTCCCCTTTGTCATTTACATCGATGACAAACTGATACTGCACAGAGCTGGCGTTGTCTTCATAAGCCTGAAGCTGCTGCTGATACAGCTGATGCAGCACCACGTCATCAGCTACCACGATATAATGGATATCCATCATGTAGGCTTCCGCTCCGCTTACCACATCAAAGTCTGCAAGGCGCTCTTTGACAGAAAACTGTGTCTTTCCCAGAGTAAACCTGTCCGGAAGGTCCGCACCGCGGGTATAAGCCGCGATCTGATCCTTGGCCAGCTGCAGACGCTTTCCGGTCTGCTTTTCGTATTCCTCCGCTGTCATGATGGAAAAGATGTTTCCCTGATCCATATTGGCGTAATTGCCTGTGGTCAGGGTAAACAGATCGTCATCTTCTCTGGAAGCGACAAAGAACAGGTACTGATAATCCCGCATGCTTTCGACCTCAAGTCCCATATCCTCCGCTGTGGTCACAGCCAGCTTTCTGACCGCCTGCCGGTCCAGCGGTTCCTCGTCGCTGGCATCTATGGAGATCACCGCGTCGCCGGGAGCCACTTTGCTGATCACATCGTTCATTCCCGCGAACAGGCTGACTGTTCCGGAGACCATGACGAGAACCATAGTAGACAGAATGCAGATACTGGCAAGGCCCACCGCGTTCTGCTTCATGCGGTAGATCAGACCGGAAATAGCGGTAAAATTGGCCGGCCTGTAGTATATCTTCCTGTTCTTTTTCAAAGCCTTCAGCAGTGCGATGCTGCCTGCTGTAAAGAGACAGTAGGTGCCGATGATGACCAGGACTACTGCCACGAAAAACAGCATGATAGCAGACAGAGGCGACTCGGTAGTAATGGCGATATAGTAGCCTGCTCCCAGGCAGCCAGCGCCTGCCAGCGCTAGGATCCACTTTGTTTTCGGCTCCTTCTCACCGACTTCACCCCCGCGCAGCAGTTCGATGGGTTTTGCCAGGTGGATGCTCATCTGGCTGACCACCATGGTCAGAAAGAACAGGACGCCGAACAGGATCAGGGTCGTCAGCGCAGCTCGGCCGGAAAAAGAAATACCGAAGGGCGGCTCGGCACCGAAGATCCAGGTCAGAACCAGATGGATCAGCTTGCTGAACAGAATACCGCTCGCAAGACCGCACGCGATAGACGCCGCGGATACGGCCAGGTTTTCGATCATCAGGATCCTGCCGATATGCCGCTTCTCCATGCCCAGAATATTATATAGTCCGATCTCCTTCTTCCTCCGCTTCATCAGAAAGCTGTTGATGTAAAACAGGAAGATCACCGCGAAGATACCCATGACGATCACGCCGACAGACATGATGACCGACAGAGAATCCGACAGCCTGCGAATATCCTCGCTGACCGACAGGAAGGAAATGATATAGAACATGGCGATAATACCTGCCGATGCCAGAAAATACGGCAGATAAAACTTCCTGTTATTTTTGATGTTGCTTACCGCCAGTTTCGCAGAAAACCCTCTACCCAATCTGAACACCACCTGACTGCAGCACCGTAAGTGTGTCGGAAATTTTGGCGAACATCTCGTCGCTGGTCATATTGGCCCGGTAGATCTGATGGAACACCTCGCCGTCTTTGATGAACAGCACCCGTCCCGCGTGGCTGGCCGCTTTGACGCTGTGGGTCACCATCAGAATGGTCTGCCCCTGGCCGTTGATCTCACCGAAAAGACGGAGCAGGCCGTCAGCCGCCGCAGAGTCCAGCGCGCCTGTGGGTTCGTCTGCCAGCACCAGCTGCGGCTCCGTGATCAAAGCCCGGGCCACCGCGGCTCTCTGCTTCTGCCCGCCTGAGACCTCGTAAGGATATTTGTGCAGGATATCTCCGATCCCCAGCTGCTTTGCCAGAGGCGAAAGCTTTCTCGCCATCTCCTTATACGGCTTTCCCGCCAGCACCAGAGGCAGGAAGATATTATCCTGAATCGAAAAGGTGTCCAGCAGGTTGAAGTCCTGGAACACGAACCCCAGATTGTCCCGGCGGAAGGCCGATATCTCCTTTTCTCCGATGGTCACGATATTGCGGCCGCTGAGCAGTACTTCGCCGCTGGTAGGCTTATCCAGCGCCGCCAGAATATTCAGCAGCGTAGTCTTTCCGGAGCCGGACTCTCCCATAATAGCCACGTACTCGCCCTCCTCTACAGAAAAGGACACGTTGGACAGGGCCTGCACCTGATTACCTCCGAACCGGGTGGTATAGACTTTCTTTAAGTTATTTACTTCTAAAATGGTCATTGGAAACCCCTTTCTTTCTTTGATATATCTATCATAACAGAAAAAGGAGCGTTTTTCCTGTACGCTCCCTTACAATCTTCTATTCATATCTTACACTTTTGTAAGCGAGGCCCAGTCTGACTCTGGTACCTTTTCCCACCTCCGAGGAGATCGTCAGATCATGACCCAGCCTGCCTGTGATCTGCCGGCACAGATACAGCCCGATGCCTGTAGATTTTTTGTCGGTACGGCCGTTATAGCCGGTATAGCCTTTGTCAAAGACCCGCGGCAGGTCCTCCGCCTGAATGCCTATGCCGGTATCTTCAATGACCAGGGTATTTTCCAGCACCGGATCCATATAGATAGATATCTTTCCCTCCGGCGGCGTGTATTTCAAAGCGTTGGACAAGATCTGCCCGATCACGAAGGACAGCCACTTTTCGTCGGACATAGCCGAGACATCCACCCCCTGGTAATCCAGAGATATCTTCCTTTTGATGAACATGGTGGAGTACTTCTTCACCGCCTCGCGAACCACCTTGTCCACCTGGACCGGCCCAAGCACGAAATCGCTGCTGTCATCTCCCAGACGCAGATACTGAAGGACCATTTCCACATACTGCTCGATCTTGAAAAGCTCCATCTGCAGGGCGTCCCTCGACGGAAAATCCTTCTCGCTCTGCAGCAGAAGATCCATGGCGGCGATAGGCGTTTTGATCTGGTGCGCCCACAACGTATAGTAGTCCAGCATGTCGGTCATACCCCGGTCCCTCATGGAGACCGCGTCAGAAGTCTTTTGATACAGACTCTGAATGATGGCCTGATACTCTTCTTCGATCGCGTTGGCAGGCCGGGGCAGTCCCTCCGGTCCGTATTCGATGCGCACCCGTATATCCGCCAGCATGGCCGCTTTCTGCCGGTAACGGCAATAGCTGTAGATCATAAAGGCCGCCGCGAAAAACAGGCACAGGGCGCAGGCGTAGATCAAAGCGTCCGCGGGCATCCTGTACAGGAAAGCCACCATGCAGAATATCCCGAGATACAGAGCAAACAGCACGATGGTTTTATATTTACTGCGTATGTATTTTCCTATCATTCTACCAGATAACCCATGCCTTTCTTCGTCTTGATAAAATCCGTCAGGCCGCTGGCGTCCAGCTTCTTCCTGAGTCTGGCCACATTGACGGTCAGGGTGTTTTCGTCTACAAAACTGTCCGTCTCCCAAAGACGCATCATCAGATCGTCGCGGCTGACCACGCGTCCCTTGCTTTCCATCAGGGTCTGCAGGATCCGAAACTCGTTCTTCGTCAGGTCGATCTTCTGGCCCTGATACGTCAGGCTGGCGTCTCCCGTGTTCAGAACGGCGCCCATGTGCTCCAGGTTTCCCGCAGCCATGCCGAAATCGTAGGTCCGACGCAGCAGGGCCTGTACCTTCGCGGTCA
Source organism: Eubacterium sp. (assembly GCA_021769965.1). Lineage (GTDB taxonomy): Bacteria > Bacillota > Clostridia > Peptostreptococcales > Anaerovoracaceae > Senimuribacter. The sequence goes on along the minus strand of JAETRU010000009.1, from coordinate 89,227 downwards.
GCACGGCCAGATCAAAGGGCTTTGCGATGAAATCGTCGCCGCCCATGTTCATGGCCATGACGATATTCATATTGTCTGACGCCGAAGAGATGAAGATGATGGGTACATTGGAAACGGCCCGTATCCGGGTGCACCAGTAATAACCGTTAAAGAACGGCAGGCCGATGTCCAGCAGCACCAGATCCGGATCAAAGGCGGAGAACTCCCCCATGATATCCTTAAAATCCTGCGCGCACCGGGCCTGGCAGTCCCAGGTTTCTATATGTTTTTCTATGGCCTTTGCAATGACCATATCGTCTTCTACGATCAAAATCTTATGCATATGATACTCCGTTCTGATATCAGTTTTTCCCTTATTCGGCTTCCAGATGGATCACCGCCACCTCCGGCCTGTTGCAAAACCGCAGCGGGACCGGATAAGATCCCAGTCCGCTGGACACGAACAGCTTCGCGTCGTCCAGCTCATAAAGTCCCTTCTCATAGGTCTCGTCACCGCTTCCCAGAAGCTCAGGGAACCAGCTGCTTCCGTTATATACACTGCCGATGACCGGAAGCCGCACCAGACCGCCGTGACTGTCTCCGCAGAGAGAAAGATCCATGCCGAAATCAGCGAAATCCTGAAAATTAGCGATATGAGCCGCCAGAATATTGAAGCAGCTGCGGTCCAGATCAAATTCATTGGTCAGATCAAAGGTGGGACTGTAATACACGTTGGTAATACCGTACAGCCGCAGAGACGTGCTTCCCACGGTGATATCCCGCCATTCGTAATCCAGAACGTCTACTCCCGCCTCTTCCAGTCTGGCTTCATAGGCGCTGTCGTTATCGTGCTCCCCGTTGACAGAATAGACCGGATACATCTCCGCCAGCCGCCCCAGCAGAGCTGCCGCCACATCCTCTCCGGCCTCATCGCCTGCCGTAAACATATCCCCTGTGACGACGATAAAATCCGGGTCGGCCGCTTTGACTTTCTCTATGAGATATCTGTTATCCTTGCCGAAGGTATAACCGTGCAGATCCGTCAGCTGGACGATGGTCACCGGATCCGCGATCTGATCGCTTCTGATCGTGATTTCTTCAGTAGTCAGAGTAAAGGTCCCCCAGAACCATACGCCGGCGCAGATCAGTACAAACAGCAGAGAATTTCTGCACCCGTGCCGCTTTTTTTCTTTTCTTCTCTTCATTTTATTTTAAGACCGCGCAGGCGGTCCTTTGTCTCCTTATCGATTCTATAGCTCTCTATAGCCTTCTGGATGGACTTGTTGTGGATCCATTTGTCCAGGGTCTTCGCCTCGAACAAAGGGATCGCCGCCTCGTACTGTTTGATCAGGGCAAAGCTGTAATACCACGCCACAGCCATGTTGATATAGTACTCTTCCCGATCCAGATGCGCCAGGCGCTCAAGCATCTCCGGCCGGAAATGCTCATCGTCCAGAAAACAGGTCAGCTGGGTGACTATGGCATACCTGACTGTATAGACATGCCTGCTGTCCAGCCATTCCAGGGTCTTGTCATAGAGACGGTCCGGGTCCTTGCGCAAAGCCTTCGGGGCAAAAGTATCACAGGTGGCCCAGTTATCGATATACGGCAGAAAGGCTTCTGTCAGCGCGAGCGCCGTATCGAAGTCCCCGGCCAGCTCTCCGATCAGAAATCCGTGAAGATTGTTTTCCTCATAATATTTATGCGGCAGCTGACGCAGAAACTCCCGCGGCTGCTGTGATCCTTCTTTTCTGGCCTCTCTGGCAAGCTCTTTCGCCAGTTTCCGCAGGGCCGGCGTGCGCACGCCAATGATCCTGTTCCGATCATAGCCGGGCATCAGTCTGCTGTGAAAATCCCCGTAGGCAGTATCCTGCAGGGCGAATAATCTATCCTCAATATGACTCATATTACTCAAAAATCTGTCCTCCTCTGGCTATTCACAGTATACCATCAAAAGGAATTGCCCGCAATACGGCCTTCGTGATCAAATCCTTACGATTTTCTGAATATGGCATCCGTCCCCCTTGACAAACCATACTACGTATTGTATAGTATTATGCGAAAGGGGGTATGAAATATGATCAACCCACAGATGAAAAAAGGGCTTCTGGACACCTGCGTCCTGTCAGCGCTGCAGAGGGGCGACTCCTACGGCTATAAGATCATCAAAGATCTTTCACCATACATTATGCTCAGCGAATCCACTCTGTATCCGATCCTTCGCCGCCTGGAAGCGGGCGGCGCGCTGACAGTCTACTCTCTGGAGCACAACGGCCGTCTGCGAAAGATGTACCAGATCACAGACAGCGGACGCAGTCAGATCAGATCCTTTCTGACAGACTGGAAAGAGATCGAAGCCATCTACCAATATATTAAGGAGGGATATGAGAATGACTAAAGAAATTTTTCTTCACCAGCTGCGTATCCGGCTCAGCCGGCTGCCGGAGGCAGAGATCCAGAAACGACTGGACTATTACAGCGAAATGATCGACGACATGCTGGAGGACGGTATCAGCGAGGAAAATGCCATCGCCAGCTTCGGTCCTGTGGACCAGGTGGCGCAGCATATCCTTCAGGATACATCTCTTGCCACACTGGTAAAGCAGACAGCCCGGCCGAAAAAAGGCTGGACCGCTCCCGCGATCATCCTCGCCATTGTCGGCGCTCCTCTCTGGATCCCATTAGGTATCGCTGTTCTGGCGGTCATCCTGGCCGTGTTCGTATGCATCTTAGCGCTGATCGCAGTGGTCTTCGCTCTGGTCTTCACCCTGGGAGCGGCCGGCATCGCTCTGATCGCCCGCGCCTTCGCGATCCTGACCACCGCAGGCCTCTGCTACACCATATTTACCATCGGCGCCGCTCTGATCCTGGCCGGGCTCTGTCTCCTGGCCTTTCTGGGCGCAAAGCAGACCGCCGTCTGGCTGATCTGCCTGTCAAAGCGGATCTTTGTCTATATCAAAAGCCTGTTTATAGGAAAGGAGGCGGAATAAAATGAAAAAAAGTACCAAAACCGTTCTGCTCATCGCAGTCTGTCTGATCTCAGCCGGTCTGGTCCTGACTGTCATCGGCGTCGTAAGCGGCGCTTCCCCGAGCCGGATCATCTATGGAGATCTGTGGACCTGGAAAGCAGACGGGAAATACGACAGTGAATTCAATGAACACAATACCTACTCTGTCGACCCGGACGATATCGACAAGCTGTACATCGACTGGATCTCAGGCAGTATCGAGGTCATCCCGTATGCCGGAGACCAGATCCTGATCCAGGAGTCCTGCCGCGACGAGATCACGGAAGAAAACTGTCTGCGCTACCAGGTCAGGAATGGATGTCTGGACATCACCTGCCGCAAAGAGAGCATCGGCATATCCTTTAGTCTCAGAGATGACAGCGATGTGACCAAACAGCTGACCGTCAAAGTACCGATGGAGCTTGCAGGAAATCTGAAGGAGCTGGAGATAGACGCTGTTTCCTCTGACATTCTGGTAAACGGCATGACCATCAAAGCGTTTTCCGCCAGTACCGTATCCGGAAACGTCACCCTGGAACAGTGCTCCGCGGCAGACATACAGACCGATACCACCAGCGGCGACGTAGACCTTTCCCTGCTTGCGTGTCCGAAAGATTTTGAAGCGGACAGCACCAGCGGCGATATCACCCTGCAGCTGCCTCACGACAGCAGCTTCCGTCTGGAATTTGATACAGTATCCGGACGGCCTGAGATCAAAGGCTTTGATGCCAACTGTCTGGACGATGACGACGACTTCTATGAATATCTGATCGGCGACGGCAAATGCGAGTTCTCTGCCGATACCACCAGCGGCGACATCACCGTGATCAGGACTGAGCACCATTAACAGCCCGCGTGTTTACAGAAAGCGCCCCGCTCACAAAATGTGAGTACGAGGCGCTTTTCTTTTACCGCTTTTTCTTTCCTGCACCCTGCTCCACAGCAATGCAGAAGAAGGCACATGCCAGAATAAAGATTATCGTCTTCATATTTTACTCCAGATTCAGTTTTTTCCGAAGGATCTGTTCGCTGATGATGTGGAACACCGCCACCTGGATCACGCCTATAATGATCAGTACGATCAGACCGGTCTGCAGGGCGCCTATTATGTCAAAATGATTCACCCAGCCAAAGATCAGGTTTATGATCGGCGAGAAGATATCCAGACTCAGCACATCTCCTATCACAGAGAGAATGATCATCCCCGCTGCGTCGATACCCATGTATGCCGCCACACTGAGCAGGATCCTGTGCCGCTTTGCCAGCTGGCCTATGGCCATAGCAGCATAGGTTTTGTAGATACTGACTGTGATCCAGACGACAGTCAGAACCAGGATCTCAACAGTGATCAGAATATCCGCCGGCTCCTTCACGTACATCCGGAACAGATCCGCCGCAAATCGTCCAAAACTTGCAAAGCTGCCTTCAAAAGCCGTAAGCAGCAGGATGGAAAGGAACGCTGCCGCAATGCTGATCAGCGTCACACAGACAGCCACAACCCCTTTTGCCGTAATCAGCTGCCATGTTTTCACCGGAAGTGCATGCATCAGATATCCCTCGTCCCGCAGCAGCCCCTTGTAGAAACGGAGCAGTATCACCAGCAGCGTCACCGCGATCATGGCCATAAATATACCGCCAAAGAGAAAGATCGACACGATACTGACCACGTCGGCAACATAAGGCGTCTGCTCAAATCCCGAATCGCTGAAAGTATGTATTTCGAAAAATCCCGCGATCAGCGCCATAACCGGCAGTGCCGCCCATACGATACCCATGATCTTCATGATCGAACGAAATTCATATTTGACCAGCTTACCTGTCATGATTCTCACCTGCCTTTGCTGCGAATCTGTCCGTGTCCGGATTTGCGTAGCCCACGTAAGGCGTCATCCGGAAGGAATCACGGAAGACTTCGTCAATGGATTTTCCCTCCTGCTCCTTGATCTCATCCACATTCTGATGGCGGAAGATCTTTCCGTTCTGGATGAATACCACTTCGTCCAGGATCCGCTCTATATCCGAGATCAAATGCGTGGAGATCATCACAGTGGCGTCCTCCCCGTAGTTGTTGATGATCGTTCCAAGAATATATTCTCTGGCAGCGGGGTCTACCCCGGCGATCGGCTCGTCAAGCAGATAAAGCCGTGCCCGGCGGCTCATGACCAGGATCAGCTGCACCTTTTCCTTGGTTCCCTTTGACATCGTCTTCATCTTCGCTTCAGGCTGAATGCCCAGCGCTCTGCACATGTCCTCCGCCTTAGCCCTGTCAAAATCCTTATAAAAATCATCAAACAGGTCCATCACGTCCTTCACCTTCATCCAGTCGGCGAAATAGGTCCGGTCAGGCAGATAGCTGACGATAGACTTGGTATACGGTCCCGGCTGCTGTCCGTCTACCAGCGCTTCCCCAAAGGTAGGCTGAAGCAGGCCGTTTAAGATCTTGATCAAAGTCGTCTTGCCGCTGCCGTTCGGTCCCAGCAGACCTATGACCTTTCCGCTTCCGATCTGCAGATTCACGTCGTCCAGCGCTTTACAGCCGGAATAGACTTTTGTAAGATTCTTGCATTCGATTAAATAACTCATACTGTGATCCCTTCCTCCTTTACTTTCTCATTTAACATCTCCGCAGCTTCGTCAAAGCTATAGCCCAGCGCTTTCATCTCATTGAGATATGCCTGGATATTCTCCTCTGCCAGCGTCCGCTTCATCCGCTCGATCAGCTGCTGATCTCCGGTCACGGTCCGTCCGGCTGTCCGGTTGGTGATCAAAAGCCCTTCTGACTCCAGTTCCGCCATAGCCCGCTGCATGGTGTTGCGGTTGACGCCGGCTTCCTGCGCCAGCTGTCTGACTGTAGGAAAAGCACTTCCTTCAACAAACTCTCCCGCCACAATGGCCCGCATCATCTGCTTCTTCAGCTGCGGCCAGATGGACATGCTGTCGTCCAAGACCCATTTCATCTGCTGCGCCCCCTTTCCGTCTTCTTCGATTTCATTATCTGCATCACTCATTTTTTGGATATTGTCTTATGCACCTAAGACAATATCACTTTTTGACCCGTTTGTCAAGCAGCTTCGCGGAAAAAGTTCGGCATTTCGTTCGGCACCGCAAACAAGATCCGCCATTTTGCCGAACTCTGCCCTCCAAAAAAAGAAAAAGGTTTCGTAAAACCAGGGTCAACGACCCGTTTTACGAAACCTTACATCACATTCTGCTATTCAATTGACTTCAGTGACTCTGTCATGCTGATCCGATCCAGCTTGTAGTACATAGCCAGATTGACGACAAAAGCAAAGACGAAAGTCAGCACCACGGCCAGCACATAGCTGAGCCATCCGATACGCACATCAAAGTGGAGCATATCCACCTGTATGTTGTACATGACAAAGGCGTGGAGCCATTTACCCAGCCCCAGCCCCACCAGCGCACTGATGGCCGTCAAGAAAACATTCTCGCGGAATACGTAGGAGGACGTTTCCCCTGGATAGAAGCCGAGCACCTTGATGGTGGCGATCTCCCGTATCCGTTCTGTAATGTTGATATTAGTCAGATTGTACAGCACGATGAACGCTAGCGCACCTGCGCAGATGATCACCAGCGCAATGACATAGTCCAGACTCTTCATCATGTTGTCGATCCTGTTGCGCATATCCTGATTCACCGATACCGCGGCGACGTGATTCATGTCCAGCACCTTTGCCGAGGATCCATAGACCGCTGAGATCTGCTCCTCGCCGTTCCGGCTGCCGTCATCTCCTGTCCCGCCGGCAGCGTAGACCAGAGCCGTTTTGATCTCCGGTTCTTCTCCCCACTGGTCAACGCAGGAATCCGATGACACATAAACATAGTTGTAGACGTAGTTCTCGCAGACCCCGCTGATGGTCAGCGTCATCTCTTTTCCATCCTCGCTGCGCAGAGTCAAAGGATCTCCTTTCGCCAGGCCGTAGTCGTCAGCCAGCTTGCGGCAGAGCACAGCTTCTCCCTTCTTCGGGTACGGCAGTTTAGCGTCATCGGCATCCTTCAGGTTGATAAACCTGTCAAAGCCGGATCCGTCAGAAGCTATCATAGTAACGGACTTGACCTTCTTTCCGGCAACCAGATCCGCGGATCCCTGATGAACGAACAAAATGTCATCCGTACAGTCTGCCGCTTTTTCCAAAAATGTCTCCTGCCTGCCAGCGTCCATGTTTTTATCAAAGGTGACGCTGTAGTCGTAGACCTGGATCTCATCAAACTGGTAGTTGACCACATTCTTTATCGAATCCCGCAGTCCCAGACCGGTCAGAAGCAGAGCCGTACAGCCGCTGATGCCTACCACCATCATGAAGAACCGCTTCTTGTAGCGGAAGATATTGCGGAAAGATACCTTGTACAGAAATCCCAGCCGGTTCCAGATGAACGGGATCCGCTCCATCAGGATCCGCTTGCCGTCCTTTGGCGACTTAGGCCGGATCAGCTGCGCAGGTACTTCCCGGAATTCGCTGTAGCAGGAGACCACAGTGGCCCCCATGGAGCACAGCAGCGACACGATCAGAGAGATCACTGCCAGCGGCAGATTGATGATATAATAAAGCTCCGCGCTGAAATCGTACATCATGCCGTAGGCCACCCAGATGACCTGCGGGAAAATATAGCAGCACGCGAAAAAGCCGATGACACATCCGATCAGGGCCGCACTGCCGGAATAAAACAGGTATTTTCCTGCAATGGCACCGTTGCTGTAGCCCAGCGCCTTCATGACGCCGATCTGCGTCCGCTGCTCATCCACCATTCTGGTCATGGTGGTCATGCAGACCAGCGCCGCGATCAGAAAGAAAAAGATTGGAAATATCTTCGCGATGCTGTCCACGATGGTGGAATCGCTTTCAAAGCAGGCGTAGCCTACATTGGTGTAACGATCCAGCACATAGGTGTCCGGCGTCTGGATATCGTCGATCTCTTCTCTGGCCTCTGCCAGTTCTTTGCGGGCCTTCCTGAATTCCTTCTCCGCCTTGGCGAACTCCGCTTCTGCTTCTGCCTTCGCGTCCTGATACTTCGCTATATTTCCCGGCATCTCCTGCTCAGCCCTGCGGATCTCTTCCCGGCCTGATTCGATCTGAGCGAGACCTTTCTGGATCTGCTTCTTACTTGCCGCCAGTTCTTTTTCCGTTTTGGACAAAGCGGCCTCGGTCTGCGCGATCTCCTCTTCGCTCATATAAGGCTTTCCCGCCTCGAACTCCTGCCTTTTCTGCGCGGTCTGGGCGATACCGGCCTCGACCTGCTTCAGAGAGGCGTTTAATTTCTTTTCATTGGCATCCAGATCCTTTTTATTCTGGGCGATCTCGGCCTGCCCGCTTTGGATCTGCTGCCAGCTGTCTGCCAGCTTTGCCTCGGCATCAGCCTTCTCTTCCTTGTATTCAGCGTAATTCTCGTCGTACTCTTTCTGCCCGTCGGCAAGTTCTTTCTCCGCGTCCCGGACCAGCTTCTTATACCGTTTGTCAGCGCGTGCCTCGGCCGCCGCCTTGACATCGTCCTCTGTCTCGTCGATCAGGTCGTTATAAGCGTCGCTGTAGATCTGAAAGTTCTGATCCAGACGCAGAAAGATCTCTGTGTAGTAATCTGTATCAAAACCGCTTTTGTCCAGATACGCGAAGCCCGCTACTTTTCCGTCGCCCAGGGCGGTAGAGCCCCGTTCAAAGTTCAGGTAATAGGGGGACACCACGGTGCCGGTAATGGTATATTCCCGGCAGCTGAGCATATCCAGCGTATCCTTGTCATTATTATCTGTGATCGTAATGGTCTTTCCAACAGGATCCTCTTCAAAGAGACGGTAATCCACCACGCATTCATCCGCTTTCTCAGGCAGCCGTCCGCTTTTCACTTCAAGGGTATTGACGCCTTTTGTAACGGAGTGAAGCTTGACGACCCGGTCCACCTCGTCTCCTTCAGCCCGGTACAGCGCGTCCACGCTGACCGAACCGGCCGCCGCGGCGATATGATCTCCGCCGGACAGGGCTTTGACGTCATCTTCTGTAAATCCCAGCGTGCTCATGATCTGATAATCAAAGAACTGACTGTCCGCCAGGTAATCGCTGGCCGTAGAAACCATGGCCTCCCGGGTCACCTTCAGACCGGAGAAGAAACCGACGCCAAGGGCTACGATAGCCATAATAGCAATATACCGGCCCAGACTGGACCGTATTTCTCTAAATGTGGTTTTTTTCAGCATGTTGACCCCTTACCATTCGATATTTTCCACAGGAACCGGCTGCTCATTGATCTCCACAGCGCTGACTGTACCGTTTTTGATGTGGACGACTCTGTCTGCCATAGCGGTCAGCGCCTGGTTATGCGTTATGATCACCACGGTCATGCCGCTCTTCCGGCTGGTATCCTGCAGCAGCTTCAATATGGCTTTGCCTGTGTTATAGTCGAGGGCCCCTGTCGGCTCATCGCAGAGCAGCAGTTTCGGATTCTTCGCCAGTGCTCTCGCGATGGCCACTCTCTGCTGCTCACCGCCTGAGAGCTGGGCCGGGAAGTTGTTCTTTCTGTGAGACAGTCCGACTTCGTCCAGCACCGTGGACGGATCCAGAGGTTCCTTACAGATCTGCGTGGCCAGAGATACGTTCTCCAGGGCTGTCAGATTCTGCACCAGATTGTAGAACTGGAATACGAAACCGATGTCATAACGCCGGTAACTGGTCAGCTGCTTTTTATCATATCTTGAGATCTCTCTGCCGTCCAGCAGAACAGAACCCTCCGTCAGGGTGTCCATGCCGCCCAGGATGTTGAGCAAAGTCGTCTTGCCGGCGCCTGACGCGCCGACGATGACACAGATCTCTCCTTTTTCTATTTCAAAGGTCGCGTCCCGCAGGGCTTCGATAGAGACCTCACCCATATGGTAGACCTTTTTTACCTGTTTAAATTCTACATACGCACTCATGCCTCGCGCCTCCTGTCACTTCTGTAATATTATATTTTATCACAGAAGACCGGTCTATCACAAGTCCAATTAAGAAAAAAACGAGGCAGACCCGCATTCTGAATGTCTTTTGCGGCCGCTTCGTCTTTTACTCTGTCTTTTACTCTAAAAGAAGTCGATATATCAATTATTTTTCATCACCTTCAATATAGCCCAGTATATCTCCTGCCTGAAAAACCAGTTCATCCTCCACAGCCTTTTCGCAGAGGATCCCGCTTGCGGGAGCTGTGATCTCCACAGTTTTTTTATCAGCCTCGCCCTCGCAGATGACCTGTCCCTTCTCGACGTGCTCTCCCACCTGACAGAGCCAGGCCACCACGCCCTTTTTGGTCTTCAGATCAACCGGTTTTTTCATACATTCGCAGTTACGGTAAGGCTGCGGTTTCGGCATCAGGCTGTCCGGCACAATGATCCCGATCCTCATCTGTCTTCCTCCTGTTTAAAAAACGGACATTCTTCACCCAGGCAGTCCGGATTCTTCTGATAATAATGGCACCGGATCTCTTCGCTGACCCCGATATGCAGCCCCAGTTTGTCTTCGCTGTATGCGCAGCACTCCCGCGCGGCCAGAAACAGTGTCCGTTTGCAGCATCTCGGTCCGGGATATGAGGCGATCCTGATCAGGCATCTGCCTGTGATCTCGTTGGCCAGATTCCAGTTTTCCCGTCTGACCGGAGCCGCTCCGGTATATACACTGAGGAAGATGCCCGCGCCTACCCCGGCGCCACAGCTGCCGCAGTTACCGCAGAAGCCGCCCGGCACAGTCTTTGCTCTCTCCTCCGCTTTTTCCAGCCATCCTGTCAGAGTCTCCTCGTCACTGCCGTCCTCCATGGCCGCCAGAGTCAGAAACGCTGCCGGCATGATGTAATGATGATACGGATAATGCATCGGGATCCCAGGCAGATCCATCAGTTTCATCAAAGCCTGATCTGCCGTCATCATCTCTCCCTGCCTGTACATCTGTCTGCAGGTCTCCGTAACAGAATCAAAAATTTCCTGTTTCAATTCGATCTTATGCATACTGCCTCCTTCCCAGAAGAAAGTCCAGAAACTCCCTCCTGTCCTCTATATGGAATATACCTTCTATATCAAATTCGTTTAATACGGTTTCTATCTGCGCCTCATCAAAAGCGGCGCCGCACAGCCTGCTGCCGATCCGCTGCAGGTCAAAGTCTGTCAGATAATCCCCCGTGAACCGGCATGCCTGGATCCGCCCGTGGTATACGGACATGGCCAGTTCCACACGTCCGATGGGAAACCTGCGGTCGTTCTCAAGATTCCCCTTCGGGTCCTGCCCGTAGTTCCATTCCCAGGTGAGATATTTCTTTTCCATCAAAGCGAGAGCCGCGTCCTCCTGATCCTGCGCTGTGCCCGACGCAGCGCAAACGCGCCGGAAGTATTCACAGGTCTGATAAAAGAACTCATCTGCCGAAGTTTCTCCGAAGCCTTCCGCGGTCTCTTTCAGATTCACTGTTCTGCTCCGCACCGAGGCGATCCCCTTTGACACCAGTTTGTCAGGCGGAGGCGTCAAAGCGCGTGCCATGGCCTCCCGGTCCGTATCGAACAGCAGACAGCTGTGGAAGATCCCCCGTCCCTGCCGCAGAGTCTGCGCCGTTCCGGCGATCTTAAGCAGACTGCCGTCCGGACGGTCACCGTCTCTGACGCATATGTCATTGCGGCCGGTCCACTCCGCCTGAACTCCCTGATCTGCCAGAAAATCCGTCAGCAGCCTGACGCACTTTGTTACCTGAACATCAAAATCTGCACCGGTCAAAATAAAGGAAATATTCACATTGCCCGGATCGTGGTACACAGCGCCTCCGCCGGTCATCCTCCGTACTACAGGGATTTTCTGTTCCGTTACGTACTGACGGTCTATCTCAGCGGCGGTATTCTGGTGGCGGCCTACGATAACGGACGAGCGGTTGCGCCACAAATAAAGGATGTTCTCTGAAGCCTGCGCAAACAGAGCCTCTTCCATGGCCAGATTGTGATAAGGATCCTGGCTTTTTTCTACAATAAGCCTCATAGCAGCCTCCTCACTGCTTCCTGCAGCAGTTCGCTCTCTACGGGATGGACAAATGTCACGTCCAGAAACTCCTCTGCCGTCATCTTCCGCGCCACAGCCACCTGACATACCGCGATCAGCTCTGAGGCCATAGACGACAGAATGTGAAAGCCCTTCAATACGTGATCTTCTTTGTTCATTACCGCTTTTACAAAACCGTATTCCGTGCCGAAGATCTGGCCGCAGGGCTGCATCTCGGTTTCTATATACGCGGATTTATATACCGGACTGTCAGACTCGCCGGTCATCGCTGCTTCAAGAGGCGTAAAGACGCATCTGGCCGCAGCCTTCCCTGCCTGTCCGCCGGCTGCTTCGCTGACCATGCCGGATCTTCCGATTCCGCCGCGGCAGAATTCTCCCAGATCCTCCAGGATCCGCCGGGCAGCTGTTCTGCCTTCTTCCATGGCATGATCGGCGGTCATACTGCCTCCGGCAGCGTCTCCGGCAAAATACAGCCATGAGGCATTTTTACAGTCATTTTCCAGCAGCTCCTTTCCCCGCGGCTCTCTTCCGATACAAAAGGCCGCATCGCGGGCGTCCCCTGTTCCCGCCGCTTCAAGCTGTACCTCGATGCCCTGCGCCCGCAGCCAGCTTTCCAGATGGCGGGCAATATCCTGATCCCATCCGGGCAGGATCTGCTTCGCCTTTTCCCGCAAGACCACCCGGCATCCGGCGCCAGCGAGGATCACAGACAGCTCCACGCCCAGAACGCCGCCTCCAACTACAGTAATAGCCTGCGGCAGGGACTGCAGCTTCAAAAGTTCCTCAGACGGCCAGACTCTGACGCCGTCAGGCACATCCTGAATTTTCTCTTCAGAGCCTGCCGCGATCAAAACGGCATCCCCCGAAATTTCGCTGCCGTCAGACAGGAGCACCCTTTGTTCTCCCGCGGGTACAGCTTTGACAACTGCCGCTCTGCCGCGCCGGATCTGGATACCGCTTCGCTGCAGCATATACTCCATGCCGAAGGCAAGCCGCTGGCTTTTGGCTGCCGCCTGCTGAGACATTCTGGTCAGATCCAGTTCTACAGGACCGGCAGAAAAATCCTGTGCCTGCATGGCGGCTTTGACGGCCAGAAGATGAGATCTGGTGGGAATACAGCCCTGATGGACACAGACGCCGCCGATGTTTTTCTCCTCGATCAGCGTCACGCGGACGTCCGACTTTCCCAGTTCCAGCGCCGCCGAATAGCCTGCGGGGCCGCCGCCGATAACAATGATATGTTTCCCGCTCATCCTGCCGTATCACCTCCAACGCCGAGCGCTATATTAGATTGCATCTATTATATTACTTATTCTACGTCCGTCCCGGCGGCGCCTCTTTAAAGATTTTTGCATAACGTGGTAAAAATATTGCTTTTTTTGATTTAAATGTTACAATAGGGGCAGGACGAAATTCGTCCGATTCTGTCGAAAGGGAAAAGAGAGGGATCACCTATGAAGAAAGTAAAAAGAACCGGTATCATCCTGCTGGCCGCAGTCATTCTCTGCGCCGCGTGCTTCTTTGCCGGAAAAGGCATGGGAAGCGCGTCGCCTGACCGCCGGATGTCTGCCGTAGTCGTGGAGAACAGCCTGACTGAGATCAGCGAACTGGCCACCATGAATTATCACTATACTAATATGGCGGAATTTGAAAGCAGCAAAGATTTCTACGGCATGAAGCTGCCATTCACTACCAAAAGTTTCATCATAACCTATGACGGACAGATCAAAGCCGGCGTCGATCTGTCCGCGGCCGACGTCGACGTCAGCGGCAGCAGGATCACCGTGGCGCTGCCGGACGCGAAGATCCTGTCCCATGAGATCGACGAGGACAGCATCGAAGTCTTCGACGAGAGCACCAGTATCTTCAATCCTCTGAAGGTCGAGGATTACAAGGCCTTCAGCAAGGATCAGAAGGAGACCATGGAAAAGAAGGCTGTGGAAAAGGGCCTGCTTGCGGAAGCCCGCAGCAGCGCCGTCAAAAGCGTCCGCGAATTTCTCAGTCAGCTGGCAGGAGATGATTACGAGATCGAAGTAAAATAAAACAGAGAGAGACCCGTCAGTCGCATCATCTGACGGGTCTCTCTCTGTTTTATCTATTTCAATTCACCTGTATTGCTTATGTATCAGCACATATGCATATATTCCTCCGCGATGTTCAGCGCGTGATCTCCGATCCTTTCAAAATCTGTGATCATCTCAGAGAATACGATACCTGCCTCCGCGCTGCACATGCCCTCTTTCATCCGCTGGATCTGGCCTTCGCGGAACGCTTTGCTCATATCATCGATCTGCTGCTCCTTCTTAGCGACGGAGATCAGCATGCTGCCGTCAGCGCCGGTACCCCATGGCGGCTGCAGCAGATCCAGGGTCTCCAGTGCCAGGTATTTCATAGTCCGGATCTCCTTCATAGCCGCTGCCGACAGCCGCAGCGAGTTCTGTTTCACGCAGCAGGCGTGATCTGCAATATTCATGGCATGATCTCCGATCCGTTCCAGATTCTCCACAATGCGGAAATATCCACTGACCCTGCGGGAGTCGGCTTCAGACATTTCCAGGGGAATGATCTTTGCTATATACTTTGAAATCTCCTCGTCCAGATAATCCAGATAAGCTTCTCTGTCTGTGATAACGTTAAACTGCTCACAACTGCCGCTGAGGACGTCGTCAAAGGCCTCTTTGATGTTCTCTGCCGCCATCTGCAGCATCCGTGTCACTTCGCTTTCCAGCTGCCTGATAGAAATGGACAACTGTCCCATCTGATGGTTTTTCCTGCCGTCGACAGGTTCCAGATGCAGAAGCCTGTGAGACTGTATTGCTTCTTCTTCACCTTCCGGCAGAATCCGTACCGCGATCTTTGCCATCTGCCCGCCAAGCGGCAGCAGAACAAGAGTCGTCACTACGTTAAACACGGTATGCACATTTGCGATCTGCGCCGCTCCGTTTCCCGGAGTCAGCCCCTGCATCAAAGCGACGAAAGGCGTCGCCATGCAGATCAGCGTAAAAAGAATCGTTCCGAAAATATTGAACATAAGATGGATGACAGTAGTCCGCTTTGCTTCTGTCTTTGTTCCTATAGCAGCCAGCACCGCCGTAACGCATGTCCCTATATTCTGCCCGAACAGGACGTAAACCGCCTGCGGCAGCCCGATAAGCCCGCCGGTAGCCAGCGCCTGCAGAATACCTACAGATGCGGAAGACGACTGGATCAGCGCTGTGAACCCTGCCCCCACAAGGATCCCGATCACCGGATTGTCAAAGGTCGTCACCACCCGGGTAAAGACTGCTGAATCCTGCAGCGGCTCCATCGCCGTACCCATCATGTTCATTCCTATAAACAGAACTCCCAGCCCGGCAATGATACCCCCTATATGCCGGGGCTTTTCTCTTTTTACAAACACTGTCAGCGCCACGCCGACAAAAGCGATCAGCGGCGCTGCCGCGCTGATATCGAGAGCGATCAGCTGTCCAGTCACTGTCGTTCCGATATTAGCCCCCATGATAACCCCAACTGCCTGAGACAGGGACATGAGCCCTGCTGAGACAAAGCCGACCACCATAACAGTAGTCGCTGATGAAGACTGGATCACTGCTGTGATACCTGCGCCGACCAGAACGCCTTTGATCCGGTTAGCGGTCAGCTTTTCCAGAATGCTCTTCATCCTGTTTCCTGCAGCTGCTTCCAGACCGCTGCTCATCATCTGCATACCATACAGAAAGAGCGCCAGCCCTCCAAGCAGCATGAGGAAATCACCTGGCTGCATTCGTTCCCCTCCTTCTTCTATTATCTGCGCCCATCAGATGCGGTGCCGATCTTCTTGCTGCTCCGCAGCCGAAGACGGTGTAGATCTTCTTATACGCATCTGCCCGGGAACCCCAATCACAACTGCCTGCACATACAAACCCTTCACACACTCCACATCTTTTTAACATCACTGTTTCCTCCTTACACATACAACACTTAACACGCTCTCACTTTATCACAGAATTGTCCATTTGACTATTGAACTTAAGTTTAAATTCCATCTGCCTTCATTTTTCCCGTTTTTTCCGCCTGATATTCACAAAATTCACTGCGGCTAAATCCAAAGTCTTAGCCTGGCTCCGTTCCTTCCCTGTTTGATGATGCTGATGTGATGCCTGGGTAATGTGGCGCGGTTTTGGGCGGTGGCTCGGTGGTGCAGTTGGTTTCTTTTTTTGCGGTTTTGGTTTCTGTTGAAACCATTTTGCCTGATTTTGAAACCGCTTTAAGCAGCGGATCCTATGGCAATACTTAATTATATAGTTCAGTCAATTATTTCATGGGTGTTTATGGATATTTATGGATATTTTTAAGAGCTCAGGCTTTTTTAGACTCCGTGTTCCAGAATATTCCTGTTTTTTACATAGAATCAAGAGCACTTGTTTCTGCACGAGTCAGGTCCGTTTCTGATTCACCAATTCTGGTTTCTATAGAAACCATTTTTGACGTTTTAGAAACAGATTCTAAAATATTCCTTTACCATCTGGTTACAAGATCACGCCTGTTTTCTCTGGCAGATCCGGCAAAGGGAAACAGCCTTCACAAAGGCGTCTGCCTCTGTACCTGCGCGGCGAGCAGCCACGCCCCGCTTCCGAATAAAAAATAGTTCTTCCCTTTTCCTTAAAAGTGTGCTATACTATAAGTCGTATGCGGACATAGTTCATTGGTAGAATATCAGCTTCCCAAGCTGAGGAGGCGGGTTCGATTCCCGTTGTCCGCTCCATCTATCTCATATCTATGGAAGATAATAAAAAAAATATATAATTTGTCAAAAACCACTTGCTTTTTTCTGCGGTTTATGGTAAATTGTAATGGTGCCTGGAGGATTGACCGAGTGGCTAAGGAGCCGCATTGGAAATGCGGTAAGGTGTAACAGCCCCGTGGGTTCGAGTCCCATGTCCTCCGCCAGAAAAACATTGAAAAACCAACGGTTTTAGCCGCTGGTTTTTTCTTTACCTACATTCTACCTACATTTTTGAGAATCCTCTATGGCGTAGATAAAACAGGGCTGCATACGATACAAAAAAATGAAAGCCAGGACTGATGCTCTGGCTTTCATTTTTTATGTTGACAATCCTCCCGATAGCCCATAAGGTAACTCGTCGACCTGCCGCATCATGGCGTCCATGTCCTCGTTCCAGCCGTGAGCCTTGTAGTTATCATACATCTTGTACAAGAATCGGCGTTCCGATTCAGCAGCCCAACCCTTATCAAGCAATGCTACAATCTCCTGCTTCAGATTGCAGTACGACTGTAAGGATAACGTTTGCATGACAAGATCATCTTTTTCCTGTCTCCTGTCTCGCTTTGAGAGCGAATATTGAATCAGGTAGCTGATTATGCCGTTACCACCGAGAAACAGCGTCAGTATGCCAATAAGCTCAGATGTTTGCATCGCCTCCGACCTCCTTTGATCTGCGGTTTACCCGGCTTGTCGTCAGCGAAAAGAAATTTACTGTCATCAGCCTTCTGCAGAGCTTTGATCTGATCCTCCAGACCTTTAACGGTTCCGTCATCAGCGAGTTCTGCTTTGTCCAGATCTTTCAGCAGAGCCTTAACGGCGGTCAGGTTTTTCGCCTTTGCACCGGTCAGTGCCTTTTCGATAGCAGCATCAATTCCGATCTTCTTATTGTCCGCCTGCAGCTGCTCAATGGTCGCTTTCAGCTTCTGAGCATCGCCAGTAGACTTCTTCAGATCCTCCAGCTGCTTATCACGATCCGATACAGTCGTTTTCAGACTGTCTCTTTCCTTCGTAATGGCTTCCAGCTCTCCCTTGGCGGCTTCGATATCCCTGCCATTTTCCTCCATGATCTTATCGATCACTTCTTTGTCCAAGCCTAAGTCCTCTAAGTATTTTCTCTTCATTTTTTACCTCCTACGTTTTTTACGGGTTCACTTCCCTTGGCTGGACACTTTTACGCCTTATCCAGGGCAATATAAAAGGACCACCACGTTGGTAGTCCTTAGATAACATTTCACCGTTTATAAAAGTGATTTTACATTTCATGGTATTTGCAAGAGACGCAAATGTCCCGCCAGTTCTTCTTTTCTCTAAACTTGTCAGAAATACATTCTTCTTTCAGCATACCACTTGATACATCTGAACAAACAATGCAATCACCTACTTCAATTATATCATTGATAAGCGGGCACATGATTTTATCTTCCATAATTCAACACCACTTTCATAAATTCTTTGGTTTTTTCATCAAATTCTTCTTTCCTAAACGCTGTCCTAATGACTTTATTTTTAATATCAATATAAACAGCACCCTGTTCGCCATAAAAATTGACGAACCTACCGTTCCACCTTGTCAAAGAAACAGACGCCTCCTTCATGAATTGTTCCGCTTCTATTCTCGTGACATTGTGTTTTCTTTGCGCATTAATGTGTGCATCATCAAATGAATATTTATCTAAATTCAATGGCTTTGGATCTACATCCACTACACCATTAATTCCATTTTCCTTTGCACTTCTTATTATAGCATTTTTCCTTGTATTATCAACAAATTTTTCTTTCCATTCAGGACACTTCATATCTGCCGGCACATGGTAGGTCTTACCGTCCTCGCCTCTGGCCGCCCGCATCTCACCTATGGTAAACTCATCATCAAAATACGGGCAGGTCGTGGACCGGCACCAAACATGAAACGGCGGCGCCGTAACTCCCTCCTCGTATTGCGACATCGGGAAGTGCTTGCCGTCAAGCTCCTGGCAGATCTCCGAGGTATGAGAGTCCAGCGTTGCCACGATCTCATATTCCTCGACACCCAGCTCCAGATATGCATCCTTCTCCGCAGCGGAAGCAAAAAAGGCCTGTTCGGTCATGACGAGCCGGGCGGCCTGTGACTTGGCGTTCTTGACACCATTCTTCACATATTTTATCATGGCCTTGATGGCCTCGTCTGGAGACTTCCCCAGAATGCATGTCCGAGTCAGCTGTTTATGCAGCTCGTCCACCATCTGAACCTTAGACTGCCAGATTCGGTCTGAAAAATTCTTTCCGTCCGCCGCCCAGGGCTTTGCGATCAGCTTTGACAGCTTTTTTTCGTCTATCGATGAAATATTCCACCCGATACCAAAACCTCGCTGTAACTCGAAGGCAGTCCGGTAATAGCCCTCTTCATAAACTCGCCTTACCATATCGTCCACGCCGTCGAGATAGTTTCCAAAGGCTTTTTCCAGCGACTGCTACGTCTGGACCTTCAGTGCCTCCAAACGACTGATATGGTATTTAGCCGAAGCGTTCTCCAGCTGCTTCATCCACTGCTGATTGATTGCATTCTCCTGACCGTGTTTTATGTACTCATCCACGGACCAACGAAACTCCTCCAGCTGATCAGCATCCAAAAGCTTTCTTGCATCGGCCAGACTAAGCTTATTGTTATCAGCGATCCGGTACATCCACTTCTCGATCTGCCCGTCTATATCACGCAGTGCTTCATCAAAAGCCGGTTCGATCTGGAAGTATGCTTCCTGCCCGATGGAATCCAGAGACTTCTCCAAGGCTTCAAAACGCTACCGCCAGTATTCGTTATTCTTCATCGCCTTCACCGCCGGAATCATCAGGATCCTTCAGATTATTGCCGAAAGCTCCTCCGTACTGGTTCATCTTCTCCAGGTTTCCCTGTTCTTCCTTCTCCAGTTGCTTCAACTCTGCCTCAGCGTCCTCAACAAACGGATGATTCTTCAGGATCGTCATCCGACTGATGATGCCTTCACTGTCCCGGCATATCTGCGCGCAGCTTCACATCATTCTTAATACTGTTTCGATACCAGACCTGTGTAATTGTGCTGCATGCTATTCCCCCATGCTTGCAAATGGCCCGCACCAGCCGTGAAAATCCAAGCCGGAACTCCGTCTCCATCAGTCCGGTCTTCATTTCCAGCAGGGAATACATGAATTTCAGCGCTTCTCCCGATTGGTTCCCGAAATTCTCCGGCTGCGGATCAAAACCCTGTCCCTGTTCAAAGATTGCCTTTCTGGTCGCCTCCAGCACGCTGTTCCTGGCTTCAATCGGTATCTCGATGCTGAGCGTCGAGACGCCTGGATTATTCTCATCCGCATCAACCTTGAGGTCTTGTACTTCTTCAAGTCCGACAGGAAGGTATTCAGATCCGTGCCGCTGTATCCCGAAAGAACGAAGATCAGCTCCTGCACGGCGTCCAAATCATTGATAAAACCGCTAAATACTTTATCGTAAACGTCAATCAGCGGCTTGATGCTCTTCAGATCACTGGTTCTGACGTTGTTGTTCCAAAACGGAATAAACGGTACTTCCTCGAAATCATGTTCATACCACCAGACCGGTTCCCCATAGGTAGGATCGAAAAACATATCATAATGCATAAGCCCCTCATCAACAGTGTCTGCGATCCGGCGCCGAAATGCCTGGCATTCATCGTCAGTCCAGTATTCATATACCGCATATCGCTCCCCCGTTTCTTCATCAATGGTGTTGTAGACCCGCAGTGCTCCAACAAGTTTCTGTTTCAAACTCTCATCAAAGATCGGGATTACTTCCTTACTGTCCACTACAGCCCATTCAAAACCGCTGCCATTATCCCAGTAATGAACCCAGCCTACAGAGCAATTCACCGCATTGACACAAAGTTCTGCGCAGTTTTTCGCATACTCATCACCGAAGACTTCTGTGACCCGCTTATTCGCCTGCACGTTGCCAAGGTCAAACAGCGGCGGAGAAGTAAACGCATATGACGCCTTCTGGTTTACGAAAAGACCGTGGAAGTTCCGCGAGATCCGGTTATCGGCATTACGAAGCGGATTATCTTCCTTTTCGTCCTTATCAAGAGATGGTTTTGTCCGCTCCGTAAACAGTACGTCCGTCTCATTACGGTAATACCGTTCCGCCACCTCTGCCCTTCGCATAAAGCTCCCGTGTCCAGGCATATGTTTTCTAATCAGCTTTTTGATGATTTCAAGTTCCATAGATAATCTCTATTTCAAAATTGATACACCTGCGCTCTTTCTGAGCTTCGTATTGCAGAAATACCGCAGGGCATCCATACAATGGTCATTTTGTTTGACAGGCTTGTCCTCGCCCCAATCGGCAGCCTTCTCGTTCCAAACATAGGAGGCAAACTCTTTGATGGTCTCCTTGCACTGGTCAGATACTGCGATCTGTTCACGGTTCAGCATAGACGCCACGAACCGGATTCCGTCCAATACATCGTTTTTCGCCTTCTAATGCTGTAGCCCCGCTGCCGAAGCTCTACGATGAAAGACGATATGGTAAATTTGCTATTGCCGTTGATCTTGTTGCTTACTGAATTTCGATGTATTCCCAGAAATTCAGCAATATCCTCAATGGTAACCCGTCTTAATTTCATTGCCACAATGAGATTTTCATACATTCTCTCACCTCCTTTTGTTCATTTGCGTAATCCTAATGTTAATATACACGCATTTACGCATATTGCCAATGCTTTTTTCTGCATTTGCGCAATTTTTTGTTGACTTAATCACGCAATCGCCTTATAATTGAATCAACATTTACAGGAGGTTTGATATGGGTATCGGAAGCAAACTTGACATTTTGATAACCAGTAAAGGCAGGAAAGTAAACGATGTAGCAAGAGCTGCGAATGTTCCAGCATCTACTGTTTATAGCATAATAAAACGTGACAACACTAAGGCAGATTTGGACGATTTACAGCGTTTGGCGAAAGAACTCGGTGTTACTTTAGAATACTTTGTTGATGGATATGACACAGATTCCATCCCTTCCCTTGCTGATCCAGAGCATCAGCTGCTGGATAACTATCGCCAGCTGAACCCTGTCGGTCAGCGTAAGGCCAACGACTATCTGGATGACCTTGTAGCTTCCGGAAGATATGCGGTGTCTGATAATGTTTCCACCTTTGACGCCGGTCCAATCTCTATCGCCGCTCATGCCCGGACAGATATCGAAGTAACAGATGAAATGAGAGAGCATGACCTTGCGATCATGCTGGATGATGACTTTTGATACAGTCGTGAGACTGGGTTAGGGGTAAATATGGAATTGACATACGAAACTTTATTAGACGAAGCATTAGATGCTGGATTAGATGTGAAGGAAAAAAAGCTGCAAAGCGTTGACGGGCTGCAGGTTGGTACCCGGATCGCCATCAGGAAAGATATTGAAATGTCAAACAAGAAAATGTGTGTCCTCGCCGAAGAGATCGGTCACTATATGACCAGTGCCGGGAATATCTTAGACCAATCAGATCTCAACAATGCCAAGCAGGAACGCCGGGCCAGAGTTTGGGCATTTAACCGGGTGATCCCTGTAGAGCGGATTATTGAAGCAGCTTCAAAGGGATATACGCAAGTATATGAGATGGCAGAATATCTGGATGTAGACGAAGAGTTCCTGCGTGAAGGACTTACATATCATAGAATATTGGATATATCTTTGTAGTTGGTTAGAAATTGTAACCAGTTGAAATAAAAGGAGGGTACCATGTTTTTCTTTTTCGATAATAACGAAGAGAATACTTTTGAAGAGATTAAACACATTGATGAGAATGGACAGGAATACTGGCTGGCCAGAGAGCTTCAGGAGGTGCTGGAATATAAAGAGTGGCGAAATTTCGAGAAAGTCATTGACAAAGCGAAATCTGCATGTCTTAACTCGGAAAACGTTGAAAAATCCCATTTTGTTGACGTCAACAAAATGGTACAAGGTGGAGTCGCTGATATTCCCGTGCATGATATCAAGCTCACCCGTTATGCCTGCTATCTGATCGCTCAGAATGGAGATCCCAGAAAAGAAACCATTGCACTGGCGCAAACGTATTTTGCTGTGCAAACCCGTCGGCAGGAACTTCAAGATCAGTTCGACCAGCTTACGGAAGACCAGCGCCGCCTTGCTATCAGGGGCGAACTTAAAGAGCATAATAAATCGCTGGTAGAAGCAGCCCAGCAAGCAGGTGTGGAAACTCAGCAAGACTTTGCTGTCTTCCAAAATCGCGGATATCAAGGCTTGTACGGTGGTCTTGGGCAAACAGAGATCCACGAGCGTAAAGGGCTAAAAAAGAGTCAGAAGATCCTTGATCATATGGGTAGCGAAGAACTCGCTGCCAACCTCTTCCGCGCAACGCAGACCGATGCAAAGCTTCGAAGAGATCAGATACAAGGCAAGGACGCTGCCAACCAAACGCATTATGAGGTTGGTGCAAAAGTTCGGCAGACGATCGAAGAACTCGGAGGCACCATGCCTGAAGATCTTCCTACTCCAGAAAAGAGTATCAAGACGCTGGAGAAAGAGGCACAGAAACGCCTTGAGCACAGAACTGAACCCGACGATGAACAAATATCAATGGATTTGAAATCTTTGGAAAGAAAGTAGCCATCACATTTACCGGAATGAACTCCCTTGATAGAGCATTCTGGTAAGAAGGCCTTGCCTATCATGGGATATATCGTTGTAAAACAGTGGAGAATACAACATGAAAATCGGAATAAGAAAACCCAGCATAAAAAAATCACTCAAGGCACGTACAACTAGAAAATCCAAGCGTGCTGTAAAGAGTGCCATCAATCCGCTATACGGCAAGAAGGGTGTAGGATTTGCAAAGGATCCTGTAAAATCCGTAAAGAACAGCGTATATCATAAAGCCACAGTTGGCGTTAAAGATATTCTTAAATGATTATTAGCTGCTGAAAAAAACGCTTTCTGAGCGTTTTATGGCAAGATTTGCCGAATAAATTACTGCAATTTTCACAGAAAGGAACAAAGTAATGATTGATTTTAAGAATGGAACCGTTTTCAAACTGAAGAAAGCAAAAGGATTCGACCACGAAAAAGACATTCGACCGTTATTTATCGCCGGTGAGGAGTTTATTTCAGAATACACGGGTATTCGTGACTACGTGATCTTCACAACCAAAAGAATGATTGCGGTAAATGTTCAGGGCATGACGGGCAAGAAGAAAGATTTCACATCGCTTCCTTACAGCAAGATACAAGCATTTTCAGTTGAAACTGCAGGTGTCCTTGATATTGATAGTGAACTTGAGATGTATTTCTCTGGACTTGGAAAGGTCAAACTTGAATTCTCCGGTGCAAATGATATCGTAGAGATAGGCAGACTGATCTCAGAAAGAGTCCTGTAATTGGTTTCACGAATTCCTAACTAAACATATAAAAAGAGACTGTGAAGAAAAGTCTGTAAATATCTAAACAAAGAAGGCCTTCTATGGTAAAATCAAATTATCATAGGAGGCTTTTCATATGGCAAAGAAAAAAGAAGTTTACAAAGTAAAACCACTCAACGAAAACAAGAAGAACATCATCTCAGCGCTGATTGAAGAATATGATATTGAAACGGCAGATGATATTCAGGAAGCGCTCAAAGACCTTCTGGGAGGAACCATTAAATCCATGATGGATGCTGAAATAGATGAACATCTGGGATACGGAAGCTATGAAAGAAACAACAGCGATAACTATCGCAATGGCACCAAATCCAAAAGAGTGCGCAGCAACTATGGCGAATTTGAAATTGATGTTCCGCAGGACCGTAAAAGTACTTTTGAGCCTCAAATCGTGAAAAAACGCCAGAAGGATATCACGGAAATTGATCAGAAGATCATCAGTATGTACGCCCGTGGCCTGACAACCAGACAAATTTCTGAACAAATCGAAGAAATCTATGGATTTGAATGCAGTGAAGGCTTCATTTCCGATGTTACGGACAAGATCCTGCAGGATATTGATGACTGGCAGAAACGGCCGCTTGACGAGGTATACCCTATTGTTTTCATTGATGCGGTACACTTCTCAGTACGAGAAGACAACCGAATCCGTAAACTTGCAGCCTATGTGATTCTAGGGTACACGATGAGTGGCATGAAAGATGTTATCAATCTTGAAATTGGTGAAAATGAAAGCAGTAAATACTGGTTGGGAGTGCTGAACAGTCTGAAGAACCGCGGTGTAAAAGACATCATGGTTATTTGCGCAGATGGGCTTACGGGCATGAAAGAAGCCATTCAGACGGCTTATCCTGACACGGAATATCAGCGCTGTATCGTACACCAGATCCGCAATACGCTGAAATATGTGTCATACAAGGATATGAAGGCATTTGCAGCAGATCTGAAGACAATTTATCTGGCACCTGATGAAAAGCAGGGATATGAAGCATTACAGGCTGTAACAGAGAAATGGGATGACAAATATCCAAATTCCATGAAGAGCTGGAAACAGAATTGGGATGTACTAACGCCAATCTTCAAATTTTCCACCGATGTACGAAAGGTCATTTACACTACCAATGCAATCGAGAGTTTGAACAGCACCTACAAGAAGCTGAACAGGCAAAGGACTGTTTTCCCGAATGACAAGGCACTTTTAAAGGCTCTGTATCTTGCAACACTGCAAGCGACAAAAAAATGGACACAGCCGCTCAGAAACTGGGGTAAGGTTTATGGTGAATTCTCCATTATGTACGAAGGTCGGCTTCCAGTTTAAGCAGTTTTGAAAGCAGTCAAGGACTCCTTCTTCATGAAGGAGCCCTTGACATGGCCAAACACTTATATTATATTGTTATTAGTTAAGGAACCTTGAAAACTCAATGTTCCAAATGTCTAAATTACCATGGAAGGTAATTTACAGACTTTTTTTTCACAGTCTCGAGTATAAAACTGCACAAGTGTTTATTTATTTTTTGACACAGCCGTCTTCTTCAATAATGCGACAGAGATTCCATATTACAGCGGCAACCGACATTTCATTCTCTTTCAATCCTTTTACGGTAAAATACTCATTCGGCGCATGAATTTGTCCGCTAATTCCTAAACTGTAATCTACCAGTGGTAATGATACAGGTGGATCTGTAAACAGATATGCCGGCCCACTTCCAGGAAATATCGGCCACACAGTATTCTCCGGATATCCACTTTGCTCCATAGCAGCTACACATGCTCTGGCGATAGAACTACCCGCATCAACCTTGGAATACGGAGTGCTCTGCCTCTGAATGATGTCGATATCAGCATAACCGTGATCATCCAGATGTTTTCTGATTTTCTGCAGAATCTTTTCAGGCCTCATATTCGGCACCAACCGTACGTCCATCTTGCAGGAAGCATGATACGGTACAATTGTTTTAGTCGCAGGCCCTGTATAACCGCCATAAATGCCGTCAATATTTAAAGATGGGCACCACAGCAACGAATGCAGAGCTTCTTTGCCCTTTACATCATGCATAAACCTGCTTGTATACAGTCTTTTATTCAGATACATGTCTTCATCAAAGACTTGTGCCATTCGATCCGTATAGAAAGCATCCATTTCATCTAAAGGCTTCACATCATCATAGAAGCCTTCTATTAAAACATTGTCATTCTCATCACGCATAGTGTCCAATGCGTTAACCAGCCTCCATATCGGATTAGAAACCCATGCAGCATTACTTCCGTGGATATCCATCTTTTGCGGACCGCCCCAGTCACCACCGCGAGCCTCCAACTCAAAGTAGAGAATACCCTTATTCCCAAGTGTAGTAAACGGCTTTCCATTTTCATCCTGACGGGCAGATAAAAGATACACTCCCAAACACTTTGAAAGCTCGTCAGCATGTTTCTGCGTAAATGGCACCAAACTCTCACTGCCCATCTCTTCTTCCCCTTCAATCACAAACCACAGATTCAATGGAAAATAACCTAGAGTCTCCTTGATTGTTTTAACAGTATTGAAGAAACATACCAGCGGACCTTTTGAGTTCGCTATACCACGAGCAACGACGCATTCACCATAAGGTTCTACATTGATCATAGCACCTTCATAAGGTGGTACTCGCCACTCTTCCAGCGGTTCAGGCGGCTGTACATCGTACATTCCGTAAATCACCAAAGTCGGCGCATCGGCCACTTCAGACATAAGCTTTGCACTGACCACCGGACTGTAAACATAATGTTCCAGATGACTTTCCACACATCCCAAATCATTCAGCATATCCAGCACCATCTGCGCACATTCTTCTATGCCCTGTCCGGTGCCTGCAATACTCGGCTGTTTGACCAGCGATAGCACCTTTGGAAGATGCTCTTGTTCAAATCGCTTTTCGATCTCATCATAAATCTTTGGAAGCCAATTTTCCATTTTTATCACCATTTCCTTTAATCCATATGTAACAATCTTTTAATATTTCCGGAGAACAGTTTCTCCTTACTTTCATCAGAAATGCGCATGGCCCTGAGCGGCTTCAGATCACTAGCAAACCGTTCCGGATGATTCTGATTGGAATCAGATCCGAAAAGTATCCGATCATCTCTGCGCATCCAATCGTAGAGCATCTGATCTAGCTGCGGGAACATCGTCAGATACTCAGAAGTAGTACTGGTCGTATCGATATACACGTTCTCGTGTTTTGCCACCATAACAGGATCAATGCCAAAAGGATGTCCATGTGCAATAATAAGCTTTGCATCCGGATAGCGAATCGCCAGTTCATCAATATCCACGGAATTACTGAAAATCATCCTGGATTCTCTGGAATATACAGGACCAGTATGCACCAGAATAGGAATATCGTATCTAATGCAAGTTTCAATAATTGGACCCAGACGCGGATCCAACATAGAAATATTCTGAATCGGCGGATGCAGTTTTAAGCCTTTCAATCCATAATCTTCCACCGCACGGCGCAATTGATCAACTGCGTGTTCATCAGAAGGATGAACTGATGCGTAGCCGATAAGCCTGTCCGGATACTGTTTTACCAGCCTAGCCATATATTCATTGTCCATAAATCCTAATTCAGCAGGAGCGATCGGGCTTACAACAGCCATATCTACGCCAGCCTCATCCATCCCGTTTATAAAAGCGCCTATATCATCATTACCAGCTCGAATGTGTGTATGAGAATCAATAACCATAAATTACCTCCTTCAATATTTCAATAGACTTACCATTCCTAGCCATAATCATGCACATAGCATGTCTTCTCATGGCTTCAGATACTTTTCATACCAATGAGTCATTTCCTTTAGTCTTTTAATCCGGCTAACAGGTTTTCCACTGCGGCTAAGACCATGGGATTCTCCCTTAAAAATGCACAGCCGCGCAGTCACTCCTTTGACCTTAAGCGCCTGAAACATAGAAATACCCTCGCTCACAGGACAACGATAATCCTGTTCTGAATGAATAAACAACGTTGGCGTAACGCAGTTCTCTGCATATTTCAGCGGTGAATGCAGCCAATACCGTTCTTGATCCATCCAGACATCATTTTCAAAGCTCCAGCACGGAAACAGATAATTGGTATCAGAAGTAAAGAACATCCCGTTCCAGCTGGCAATACTGCGCTGAGATACTGCACATTTGAAGCAGTCCGTGCGTCCGATCATCCAGTTGGTAAGAAATCCGCCATAGCTTCCGCCACCGATACCCAGGCGTTCCGGATCGATCTGAGGATATGCCTTTAATACAGCATTTTTGAAGGCCATCAGATCTTCCTCTTCATAGAATCCATAATGACCGATCACGTCAGCGAAATCATCGTCCCGTCCGTCGCTGCCTCGTGGGTTACAGTAAATTACAAAGAAACCGCGACCTGCCCATACCTGCATCTCATGGTAATACACAGGGCCAAAGGCACATTTATGTCCGCCGTGGATATACAGTATTGCCGGATACCTTTTGTTCTCCTTGTGATCATCAAAATCTGTCGGCTTTATAACAAAGCCGCCCATTTCCAGATTGTTCACGGAAAATGGAAGATGCTCCGGTCTACTGAGCGAACGTGTTTGTACGATCTCCTCGTTAAAGTGGCTGACTCTCCTTGAGATACCATTTTCCAGTACATACAGCTCCTGTGGCCGATTCTCGTGAAGACCAATATACAATATTTTACCTTCTAATATGGCAAAATCATCTACGGTACCTTCTGCGAAACTGATTTTGAGTATATTTCCGTCTGAAGAAGCCAGCTTCAGGTATGCATTTCCTTCCTCAGTGCCCACATAATAGATTCCTTTGTCATCCATAATGAAATTGGCCGTCCCTCCGTATTTAACGTCTGTTCCCACGGTATTAAAAACACTTCTATCATTTTCGCAAAAACACTCCGGTCTGCCAGACTCATCAAAGCGGTAAAAAGAACTGTTTTCATTCTGGTATCCGTGAAGCAGTCCTTCTGTACCTACAAAGGCAGGCTCTCCACCGATAAAGCCTACGCCATACACACGATAGGTACTGTCGTCCATAAGAACCTGAAGTTTCTCCGAATCCGTATCATATACTTCCACATCTCCGTAAAACAGATACGGTTGGTCTTTTTCAAACCTGCGGGCGCTGAAAATAATCTTTCCGTCTTCCGCATGGATCGATTCAATATTCTGCCACCTATCACTAACAGCTTTTAAAGTGTCTGCTTTTCTGTCGTAGACAAACACTCTGTAACGCATACCGTTGGTAATACCCATACCATCCTGTCTGAATGGCAATTCATCCGCCACGATATAGTCTTTTTCTTCACAATGCCATGTATCCCTCTCAGCCTTTACCGTATCCGGCGCATCCAAATCAGGAATATAGGATTTTGCCAATACTGCAAATTGATCTCTGCCTAAGCTTTCGATCCAGATTACAGAAGCTGGTATCTCCATATACCTTTTTATTTCACCGCTATGAATATCCATAACATAGTACAACGTTATAGGCCTGCCTGCTTCCATGCTATTAACATTATCTTCCTGTAAAAGCGGGTAAATAATATGCTTCTCGTCTATCCAAACTGCGCTTCCTGCTTTTCCTGAATCCGTCAATTGTTTTACTGTTTCTGTATCTGCATCATATAACCAGAGGTCACTGTTATATTGGTTTTTATTCAGATTGGCCGTATGTATTTGGAACACACAGTTTTTCTTGTCTTTTGAGGTTTTTAGAGAAGAAATAAATTTATATTTTGCAATATCTTCGATTTCCAATCTCTTTTTCAAAGATTCACCTCCTTATACTTCATTTAAAAAACATGCACATTTATGCTCATTTCCATAATCAGCAAGTTTCGGTTCTTCCTGTCTGCACCTTTCACCGACGTACGGGCAGCGTGTATGAAAACGACACCCATTCGGAGGATCCTTAGGGCTAGCAATATCTCCCTGTAGTAGGATCCGATTGCGCTGATACGTTGGATCTGGCACCGGTATAGCCGATACCAACGCTTTCGTATACGGGTGTAATGGCTGTTCAAAAATTTCCGCAGTGCTTCCAGTCTCAACGATTTTTCCCAGATACATGACACAAATCGTATCTGACAGATACCGAACCACATTGAGCGCATGAGAAACAAAGATGTAAGTAAGTCCGTATTCTTTGCCGAGTTTTTTTAGCAGATTCAATATCTGAGACTGAATTGACACATCCAACGCAGAGACCGGTTCGTCACATAGGATCAGCTTCGGCCGCAAGATCAAAGATCTGGCTATGCTCACTCTCTGTCTCTGACCGCCAGAAAACTCGTGGGGATATCTACCATAAAAAGACGACTGCAATCCCACATCTTCCATAGTTTCCAAGACTCTCTTTTTCCTTTCATCAGCGTTCTTAATGCCGTGGACCAAAAGCGGTTCTGAAATAATTTCACCGATAGTCATCCGGGGATTTAGAGAAGAAAACGGATCCTGATAGATGATCTGAAACTCCCTCCTCATATCACGCAATTCTCTTTTCTTCAAAGAGAACAGATCCCTTCCATCAAAGGTGACTTTACCGGAAGTCGCCGGTATCAGACGCATAATAGTCTGCATCAAGGTACTTTTTCCACAGCCGGATTCTCCAACCAAACCGAAAGTTTCCCCCTGTCTCACAGAAAAAGATACATCATCTACCGCATGAACATAGCCCTGCAGTGTGGAAAGAGGCCCCCCATATACAGGAAAATACTTTACCAGATTTTCAACCTCCAGCAAGACATGATCTGTTCGGATATTTTTTTCCATAACTATACCTCTCTTTTTCTCGCATACAAATGACATGCGACACTATGGCCTTCAATATTCACAGGTTCCGGCGCACTATGCCTGCATATTCCCATTGCATGGGGACAACGAGGATGAAAGCGGCAGCCCGTCGGAAAGTTTGCCGGTATAGGAACCTGTCCGTCTATAGTATCCAAAAACTCTCTGGTATCATCGATACGCGGTATACATTTCAAGAGTCCGCCCGTATATGGATGTAGCGGATTAGAAAACAGTTCTCTGCAACTAGCTTCTTCAACCACCCGACCGGCATACATAACAATGACTCTGTCCGCTATATCAGCAACGATACCCAAATCATGTGTAACAAAGACCACTGTCATGCCATGCTGTTCTTTTAAGTTCTGGATTAGATCCAAGATCTGCGCCTGTACTGTAACGTCCAAAGCTGTCGTCGGTTCATCTGCCAGCAACAGCTTCGGGTTGCAGCTAAAAGCCATGGCTATCATAGCTCTTTGACGCATGCCTCCAGACAACTGGTGAGGATATGAGGCAGCACAGCGGGCAGGATCAGGTACGCCTACCATAGCAAGTAATTCAATTGCTCTTTCATGCGCTTCTTTCTTATCAACCTGCTCGTTGATCATCAAAGCTTCTGCGATCTGCGCACCTATTTTATGAACAGGATTCAACGCAGTCATCGGCTCCTGAAAGATCATTGCAATATCTCTGCATCGCATCCTGCGAATTTCCTTCTGACTCAGTCCTAAAAGGTCTTTTCCCTCAAAAAGTATTTCACCTGATACGTATTTACCCGGAGGCGTTGCGACAAGTTTCATTACAGACAGTGAAGTAACACTTTTACCGCATCCGCTTTCTCCGACAATACATAAAGTCTCACCTCTGCGTACGCTAAAGCTGACGTCATCCACAGCAGGTATTTCCTTTTTATCCGGCGTGTAGAAATAGGTTCTAAGATGTCTGACTTCCAGCAGACGTTCTGCCTTGGCAAAACTTTCATTCTTTTGATTGTTTACCATACTTCTCTTCCCACTTATCTCTGTATTTAACGATCCCCGGCAATTCATGCATTCACATTCTGCCGGGGAATATTATACTAAAACTTGTTACTTAGCGATTCTCATATCAATAGCCCGCAGGGCATAGAAGTCTTCTGGATTCCATTCGATACGATCTGATACAGCATAAATGTCATACAATCTAAACAGATATAGACAAGCCGGATCTTCCACCATCAACTTCTGAAGTTCCTCAATATATGGTTTGCGTCCTTCTACTGTGGATTCTCCGAGCAGTTTTTCAATCAATTCATCATAACCATCGATTTTGTTATATGAACTCATGCCTTCAGAACTGAGAACACCGGTAAGAGTGGATTCATACAGCCCTGGTTTCGATCCCCAGTTCCAATCAAACATTCCTGGACATTTTTTTGCGTTCTGCCCGTTTACAATAATCGCATACGCAGTCGTATCATCTAATACCTGTACTTCAGTCTTGATCCCTATATCATTTAGGTATGCACCTACTGCTTCTGTTACTTCCTGTGCCTTTGCATGATTATCCACGTCAGTCATCAACGTCATAGTAAAACCATTTGGATATCCAGCTTCAGCAAGAAGCGATTTTGCTTTCTCTGGATCATATGAATAGTAGTTTGCCAGCTTTTCATCAAAGTCATCGTAATCAGAACGCCATAGATTAGAGACACGCTCGCCGTAACCACCCATAATGTTTTCAATGATCGTATCCACATCCACAGCATAATTGATAGCTTGACGAACCAGCGGGTTCTTCAATTCCGGTGTTTCACACCAATCATAAGTATTGAAGCCCATATACTCAGTACGGTTCATTTTCTTAGGAAAAACTGTAATACCCTCAGATTTTTCAAGAGTCGCAACGGATTCATTCTGCACATTCATGATCACGTCAACATTTCCGTTTACCATCTCTGCAATACGGGTTGTAGGTTCTGGAATCGTACGGAACACAACACGGTCAATCTCTGCAGCGTCTCCCCAATAATCAGCATTCTTTTCAAGAACAATTTCTTTGTCTGCTTCCCAGCTTTTGAAGACATACGGCCCGGTTCCTACGATATCTCCATTGATTGCTTCTTCTCCGATTTCCTCACTGTGTTTAGGTTCCAGTATCGGCACTTCTGCAACATGAGCAGCAAAGAAAATATCAGGTTTAGATAAAATAAATTTAACAGTATGCTCGTCTACCGCTTCATACTTTTTCACATAATTTTTAAACTCAAAGGCCTGACGAGGATACTTGTCTGATGCCGCTCTCTTAAAGTTCCAGATAACAGCTTCCGCATTAAATGGCTCTCCATTAGAAAAGTTTACACCCTCCTTCAGATGAAAGATCCACTCAGTATCAGACACCTGCTCATAGGAATCAGCCAGAAGACTACAGATCTCCCAATTCTCGTCATATGCCAGCAGTGCCTCGCAGACATTTCTAAAGATATTAGCGCTGATATCACCGCCCACCTTGTGTGGATCCAGCGTCTGCGGGTCAGAACCTTGTGCAACCGTTACAGTAAAAGGACTTTCTTCTCCACTGCCGGAATCAGATCCACATCCAAATAAAGTAGCTGCTACCAAACATATCAGAAGTCCCAGCACGACTATTCTCTTCTTATTTCGCAACATTTCGTTATCTCCTTTCCATTATCAAAATTTCGATCATGATAATTTTAAAGCATAATTTAATAGATCTGCTAATCGACGCCCCGCAATCTTGGATCACGTATATCCCGGAGCCAGTCTCCAACAAAATTGATAGATATGCATCCCAATAATAGTGCGATTCCCGGTATCATCGTAAGCCATCCAGCACTGAATATATAGTCATTGCCGTTAGCGATCATATTGCCCCATGTAGCGATATGAGGTGGTATGCCCAAGCCCAGATAAGTGAGGGATGCCTCCGATAGAATAATTGTTCCTATGTCCATCGTTCCAAGAATGATCGCCGAATCAATCACGCTAGGCAATATTTGCTTAAAAATGATACGGCTATCACTGCATCCTAGCGATCGCGCCGATTTTATAAACTCTTTTTCTTTTACCGATAATACCTGCGCCCTGATTGTTCTGGCATAAGGTACCCATCCGGTGATACCCAAAACCAATATTACGTTTGCCAGACTTGAACCAAGCGCCGCTACTAGAAGCAACGCCAGAAAGATAAATGGAAATGCCAGCATGACATCGATGATCCGTGAAATAATTGAATCAATTATTCCTCCGAAATATCCGGCCAAAAGACCTAGGATCACACCAATGATCAATCCGACAATACCTGCAACGATACCCACGATAAGGGATATTCTAGATCCATAGATCAGCCTCGTAAGCACATCTCTGCCCAACTGATCAGTTCCCAAAAGGTGCTCCATTGATCCATTCTCCATCCAGCACGGTGGCGCAAGCCGTTGTACAACATCAATATCATTGATTCCGTAAGGCGCAAGCAGCGGTGCAAAAATTGCTACAAGAACCCATATCACTACCACCACAAGACCAAATTTTGCTGTGCGGGTACTTTGCTTCAATATTTCCCAAACCTTTTTCATGAAGCACCTCCCTGATCTCTATATGATATTCTCGGATCTATCAAGGTATAGCAAATATCTGCAATACAGTTGATCAGAGAAAATATGAGCGCAAATACCAGTGTACTAGCCTGTATCAAAGGAAAATCATAATCCTTAATCGCCGTGACAATCAGTCTGCCCAAACCTGGCAATGCAAAGACTGATTCAATGACCACAGACCCTGCAAACATATACCCAATCTGAAGCGCCACAAAGGTAACGACCGTCAGCAATGCGTTGTGAAGGCCATGCTTGACAATCACCGTGCTTTCCTTTGCGCCCTTTGCTCGGGCCGTCGTGATATAATCCTGTCTCATAACATCCAGCATAGAGGATCTGGTCAGTCTCGTAACGCTAGCTCCCATACCCGCTGCTACAGCTATCACCGGCATAATCAGCTGACTCGGTTCGCCGTAACCTGAAGGAGGCAGCCAGCCAAGCTTTACCGAAAAAATCATTACCATCAGCAACGCCAGCCAAAATGATGGAATAGAACGTCCTGCAACTACAGATACTGTCACTACGTTATCCAAAAGCGAATTGCGCTTGATTGCGGAAATGATACCGAA
Source organism: Eubacterium sp. (assembly GCA_021769965.1). Lineage (GTDB taxonomy): Bacteria > Bacillota > Clostridia > Peptostreptococcales > Anaerovoracaceae > Senimuribacter. Next base: position 54,071 of record JAETRU010000009.1, on the reverse strand, counting down.
GACAATCGCCAGAGGCAGGGAAATCAAAAGAGCGATGAACTGAATTTTCAAAGTCGCAGGAAGCCGCTCTTTCAGTAAATCCAGTACCGGTCTCTGGAAATAGTAAGAATCTCCGAAATCACCATGCAGTATATTCGATAAATATTCGATATACTGTTCCCATATGGATCTGTCCAATCCTAAGGAATGACGAACCTTTTCAAGATCTTCGAAAGAACTATCAGGTGTGACCATCATCTTTGTCGGATCACCTATGACTCTGAGTATTACAAACACCAGCGTCATCACAAGAAACAGTACTAATATGGTCTGTAAAATTCGTTTTATTATATACCTTACCATCGTACAGCTGCCCTCCCAGCTAAATTACGATAATGTTACTCATTATCGATCCGCTCTGCATCCGAAAGATCCGCCAGAATATAGGCATAATCTCCTGGATGCACTTTTGTCATAGTTACGCGCATGTCCAAAAATACTGTTTCCTTATAAGGCGCATACATTTCTTCAATAACTTCCATAGTCATCGGGTCGCGGATCACTGCGATCAGAGTTCCCTTAGGCACAGTTTTGTTAATGTATTCCGGGCCGATCATTGGATAGAACATGCCGCCATTTTTCGGGCGATCCACAGAACGAGTTTTAACAATCCACTGTGTTTTTGGAATAACAGGTTCACCCGGATACATGCCCATGTCCTTCATTACGTTGAATACTCCCTGCACACTTCCATTGACAAATCTGTCGTGAAGCACAGTAATGCCTGTACCTACTTCCGCAACGATGGAAGGCTTTCCTTTTATAATCATATAATCGCTAAGGGTTCCCGCATACGCTGCGTCCGGACCAGCAGGCTTTCCGCCATACATATGCTCCAGACCGTAAACTCTTGCCATATGATTGATTTTTTCAGTCAACTCATCTGTTTGATCTACAGAAGGATCCATTTTTGATAAAATGTAGTTGATTGCATCGCCATAACCTCCGCCGTGCCAGTCGATCAAAGCGTCCGCGTAATCGCACAAAGGTGAAATAACTGATGACATCTGCTCAGTAACCCATCCGCGGGAGTTTCCTGGATAAGTTCTATTCATATTGTAGCAGTCTTGCGGTGTATTCCGCCAATCCCATTCAAAAGCCAAAGGATTCTGAAGCGGTACTGCGATAATAGTACCACTGAGTTTTTCTAAATCTACCTGTTCCATAACATTTCTGATGACTTCAAATCCTGTCGTCGCATCACCATGAGACAGCGCAGTAAGCATAAGTGTCGGACCGCTTTCTTTACCATTCAAAATATGTAGCGGCAGTTCAAGCTGTAATCCACTAGCAAGCTTTGAAACCGGCATACGATAAAATGCATGCTCTCCTGCTTTCGCTTCATAACCCTTTATTACTACATCTCCCATTATAGTTACCTCCTATCATGTTCTTTTGATTTTGCAGTTCAATCAATATCGCGCGTATTTTTTGACCGATTAAAGCTTTAAAACTTCTTTTCCTAATTATAAGCCCTGTCATAATCTATTTCAATATTTTTTATTTTCCATTATTTCCAAACATCGTCTGTATACCAATGTATTTTTATTAATTTTAAATTTATTTTAATTGAAATTTTAGTATAATTATTCTATTTATAGAATAATTCTAGTTGTTTTCTTTTTCATCATTATAAATCGCTTAGAATTATCATAAAAAAAAACTATTGATTTGATCCATTTTCTGCTAATTTATGCAGCACAAATTTACTACCATTCTTGAAAGGTCAAAAAAACTATGTTAAAATTCAATAAGAAAAAGCAATAATTCCAATTTATTTCGTAATAACTTAAAATGAGGTATAAAAAATGAACTTTAATACTCTAAAATACGTAGTTGCGGTGGCAAAAGAACACAACTTCACCAAGGCAGCCCGAAGTCTGTATGTCTCGCAGCCAACACTTAGCCAAAATATTCAGGCATTAGAAGCAAAATTAGGCACTCCGCTTTTCGACCGAAAAAGCTATCCAATTATGCCCACATATGCTGGAAAACTATATATAGAATTTGCACAGCAGGTCCTGTTATCTGAGTCTCAGATCAACCGCAAAATCAGTAATGTAGTGTCTAATCCACGCCCACGCATCCGCATTGGCATATCTCCGTCAAAAAGTGTACTGCTCATGCCGGAATTGATCCGCACGCTGCTGGAAGAATATCCTGACTGTATTATCTCTATTGAAGACAGCAAAGACGAAAATGGGCTGTTCACCATGCTCGGCAATAATGAAATAGACGTAATGATAGGAAGCCCTATTCACAATACGATACAATACAAAAGTCAATTCCTCACAAACGAGCTTCTGGTTTTAGCAACTCCCAAAGCTTTTGATTTTCCCGGAAAAAACGACGCGCCCAAGCAAAAAAACTTTCGAAAAATCCGAATGAAACAATTAGAAGGATTTCCATTTATTATCCTGCCCAGCAGTACTTTCTTAGGAGAAACTCTTCGACTCTTGTGTGAGAAGGAAGAATTCTCTCCTCTTTATTCCATCGAATGCTCCAACGTACAAACTTCTTATAATATGGCCAAGCAGGGGTTAGGCATCACGTTAGTCACAGAGCTTATGGCAGTCAAAGATGCCTGCAATGACTGTCTGGATTACTATATTCTTCAATCAAATACACCTCAACAGGAGATTGCCATCATTACTAACAACGACAGCGTCATGACACAACCCGTTCAAAGATTTATAGAGTTATTTAGAGAAAACTTTCTGCAAACAATCAACTAATTGTTCTATTAAATCAAAAATCTGCCATTTTAGCGGTAGCCTTTTGATTTACTTCTGCGCTTTTTCCATACGTTATACAGGATGTTCATCCTTTTTTAACATCGCCGCTTCAAAAGAGATCCCCGGCAAAATAAACCGGGGATCTCTCACGTTTTCATATGATGTATATGGGAAGCTGTCATGCTGACAGTCTCTTATTCCGCCGCGGCTGCGTAGTTTGCCAGCACAAAGGCCTGGGCCTGATTTACGCCGTCGACCACGGCTTTAGACGAAATGGTCGCTTTGGAAACCGCGTCGATCGGAGAGCCTTTTGCTGTATCTCCCGTGATCACGACCGGAAGGTATCTGCCTGTAAACTGCGACTGGAATTCGTCTGTCGCGATCCGTTCACCCAGATACTCTGTTTCCTTCTGCTTCAGGATCTCGATGCCGAGTACCAGAGTGCCGTCTGCTGAGACGGTAGTTGCCATCTCGATGGGTTCTTCTGCGTTATAGCCTGTTGTAGTTCCCTTTACAACATAACCTACCAGTGTGCCTGCCGCGTCGTAAGCTTCCTCTACGGCAGTTATATTATAGTCAGAAGCATCTGTGCCCGTAATATCAATCTCCTGCGTGGACGCAACGGTAAAATCCACTTCTACAGGCTCTGTGTACTTTTTGTTGGCACTGCCGTAAATCGCTTCTGAACCGAATACCACCGCCACTGAAATGGCGAGCATTATGACCAGCGAGATCACCCAATTGGATGATTTCGGGTTAAAATGTGCATTTTGCTTCATAACTATTTCTCCTCATGTTTCAAATATGCTTCAAAGCCTGCGCTGTAAGTCTGCTGATAGTCTTTATCGACCCAGACTGCTTCAACTCCGTCCATGGAGTCGACCAGTTTCTTTCCTTCCTCTATCGGCATGTTGAAAAGCGTCGTCGACAGTGCGTCGCCCTGCGCCGAATCGGGACAGATCACAGATACGCTTGCCACATACTCTGCCGGCATCAGCGTATCAGGATCGATAATATGGCAGTACTTTTTGCCGTTTACCATATAATACCGCTGATAGTCTCCGCTTGTCACCACAGCCAGATCCGTGATGGTAAGACTGGCCAGATTCTCACCGGCTTCCGGATTCGGATGCTCTATGGCAATGTTCCACAGCGTCTTTCCATCATCATTTTTGTACCCGAAGGTAACGACATTACCGCCGATGCTGATCGCTGCTGACGACCAGAGGTTCTCTTCTGCCCACCTGCAGACTTCCCGGATGGCAAAGCCTTTGGCGACCGCGCCTACATCCAGCTGAAGTTCCGGGTCCTTAAAATATACAGTGCGCTTTTCTTTATCGATTATCAGATCATCAAAATTCGTATGTGCCGCCGCTTTCTCAAGATCGCTTTTTTCCGGGATATACGCTTTTTCCGGATTATCAGAAGAATACAGTCTGCTGTCATGCCAGAGAGAAAGTACAGAGCCGAAGCAGATGTTGGTTTTACCCTTACTCATAGTATAGACTTCCCGGCAGTATTCCAAAAGGTCGATGATCTTCTGATCGACCTCTACCGGACCGTCTTTTGCACGCTTGTTTACATCAGCAAGATTTACCATACCATCATAGGTATTGTAAATATCATACAGCTTATTATATTCTTCTAATCTCTGGTGAAAGGTTTCCATGTGCTCATCAAAGGCTTCCTGGCTTTCGTCGTATGCGATGACTGTCGACGCAGTGTCAAACAGATCGATAAAACTGGACGAAAACCGCTCTTTCTGCGCCAGACCGAGATCGCCGCATCCGCAGCAAAGCACCATGGCGGCCAGTAAAAACAAGATAATTCTCTTCTTCATCGTTTCCTATGGAAAAGAGAGCAAAGAAGCCCTTGCTCTCTTTTCGCTTTCATAAATACTTAGTGAGCCATTGCAGCTTCAATCGTTGCGACGATTGCGGAGATCGCGATCGTGCAGCCTGCTTTCAGATCTTCGTCTGACGGATAACCTTCGCCGTCAACAGCGCCTTTGATCTCGTCTACAGTTTTGCCCTTTGCCCATTCTTCATAAGCGGCAGCCTGTTCATACCATTCTTTTTCGATCGGGGAAGCGCCCTTCATGTTGTAGTCTTCCTTCAATTCTTTCTTGGTTGCGTAGTTACCTGCTTCCACTTTGAATTTACCGCCGTCAATAGCGCATTTTGCCTGAGAAGCATCGATGAGGCAGGAAGTGATCTTGCCGTCAGCATCTACAGTTACAGCTGCATAATCCGCATCATACTGCAGGTTTTCATCACTGCTCTGATAGGATTTTTCTGCGGTAACAGCCAGCTTCAGAGTGTCTTCTGCAGAAGCGCCCAGATCCTGCGCGTTGTCGACCGCAGCTGTAATAGCTTTTGCGATGTCAGACAGGTGAATGGTGCAGCCTGCGGTCAGATCTTCGTCAGTCGGATAACCGTCTTCACCAACAGCAGCCGCTACTTCATCAGCGGTTTTACCCTTTGCCCACTCTTCTAAAGCGGCGATCTGCTCATACCATTCTTTTCCGATCGGGGAAGCGCCTTTCATGTTGTAGTCTTCCTTCTTGTCCAGCTTGGATCTCAGATCCTCAACTGTGCCGCCATCCTTTGCCAGATCAGGCTTGATCTGCATTTCATCAACCTTCAGGCTGATGATCTTTCCGTCTGCGTCAACAAGAACTGCAGCAACTACGGAATCGATCGTCAAGGTTTTGTCCTCGACATCAGCAATGGAGCTTACTACCGCATAACCGGTCTTAGCGCCTGCCGCAGCATTTGCGTCGCCGCCTTCACCGCCGCCGTTGTCGTCTCCGCCGCCGCAGGCAGCAAAGGAAAAGACCATAACGATTGCCAATACAGAGATCAATAATTTTTTCATCTTCAGCATAATTTTCTCTCCTAATTTCTTTCTCATACTTTAGCAATAGCGTTTACCTATATAATATCGAACAATCTGATGATTGTCAATATTCTATCAAATATTCTTTGTGTTCCTTCGTATCTGTTTACTCGAACACTCTGATGATCTTTCTCGGGCATTTTTCCGCGCAGGCACCGCAATGGATACATTTGCTGTAGTCGATCTTCGCAATGTTATCTTCCATCACGACAGCGTCTGCCGGACAGTTCTTCGCGCAGAGCCCGCATCCGATACAGCCCGCCTTACATGCGTTCATTACCTCTTTGCCTTTAGCCAGAGATACGCACTGCACTCTGTGGGTCGATACCGCAGGCACCAGCTCGATCAGATCGTGCGGACAGACTTTGATACACTTTCCGCAGGCGATACAGAGTTCTTCATCCACGACCGCTTTCTTGTCGATGATGCGGATCGCCCGCTCCGGACACACTTTGGCGCAGGAGCCGTATCCCAGACAGCCGTATTTGCAGGCGTAAGGACTGGATCCCGGCATCTTTGCCGCATACGTGCAGCTCTCGATCCCGATATACTGGTAATCTACCTGCTTCGCCTCGCTGGTTCCGCTGCATCTGACGTAAGCCACCATCTTTTCCATCTCTCCGACTTCCTGTCCCATGATTCTGGCGACCTCTTCCGCTACCGGTTTTCCGCCTACAGGACATGCCGTTACTGGAGCGCTTCCTTCAGCGATGGCTTTTGCGAGGGCGTCGCAGCCCGCATAGCCGCAGCCGCCGCAGTTACTGCCCGGCAGCGCTTCCCGCACCGCGACTTCCTTTTCATTGACATCTACGTGAAAGATCTTTTCCGCCACACTGAGCGCGATGCCGATGATGGCGCTGATAACGCACAGAGAGACTACTGCGATTACAATTTCACCTATATTCATATCCTGTCCCTCCTCTATGCTAACATGCCGAATCCATAAAACGCGATGGACATCAGGCACGCGGTCATCAAAACTGCCGGCGTTCCCCTGAAGGATTCAGGGAAATCGTTGGTCTCACTCTTTTCTCTGACTCCCGCCATGATAATGATCGCAATGCAGAAACCGATGGAAGTTCCGATGCCGGATACCACGCTGGTGATAAAGTCATTGGAAGACTGCACGTTGGTCAGAGCTGTGCCCAGAACAGCGCAGTTCGTGGTGATCAGCGGCAGGAACACGCCTAAACTCTTATACAGAGGCGGTATCATTTTCTTCAGGAACACTTCCACAAGCTGTACTAAAAACGCGATCACCATGATGAAAACGATAGTCTTCAGGTATGTCAGATCGAACTTCACCAGCAGATAATCGTAGAGCAGGCTGGATACTGCAGAGGCGATGGTAATTACGAAAATTACCGCGCCGCCCATACCGGCAGCCGTTTTCACGTTCTTGGATACGCCCAGGAACGGACAGATTCCGAGGAACTGGCTCAATACCACGTTATTGATCAGCGCTGTTGTAAGAAGTACTAAAAATAAACTGCTATTCATTCTTCTCTACCTCCTTACCGGCAGCAGGACAGGTCTCGCAGTTCCCGCTGCATCCTCCCTCGCCTTTTACGTGGCGGTTTGCCCCTTTTAACTTTAACTTATTCTGAATCATACACAGAATAGAGAGTACGAAGAACGCACCCGGCGCCATGACGAAAATAGAGATCGGCTCATAGCTTTCCGGCATGATCTGCATATTGAAGATGGTCCCGTTTCCGATCAGTTCTCTCACCATACCGATCACAGTCAGTCCGAGGGTAAATCCAAGACCGATGCCTACGCCGTCAAAGGCTGACAGGAACGGGCCGTTTTTGGACGCGTACGTTTCGGCTCTGCCTAAAATGATACAGTTTACTACGATCAGCGGAATGAAGATCCCCAGACTCTCAAAGAGGAACGTCATATAGGCGTGCATCAGAAGTTCCACAATGGTTACAAAGGACGCGATGATAATGATATACACCGGTACTCTGACGCCGCCTGGAATCACCTTTCTAAGGAGCGAAATGATCAGATTCGACATGATCAGTACCGCCATGGTCGCGATGCCCATGCCGAAACCGTTGCTTGCGCTGGTGGTCACGGCCAGAGTCGGACACATACCGAGCATGAGTACAAAGGTCGGGTTTTCCTTGATGATGCCGTTATACAATCTTTCCAATGCTGCTTTCATCAATCTCACGCTCCTTTCAGTTCTTTGTTATAATATTCGATAGCGCCGTTTACCGCCGTCAGCACCGCGTCAGTGGTGATGGTCGCTCCGGCAATGGCGTCGATCTCGTTATTCTCTGTTTTTGCCCCGGAAGCCACACGGGATACCGCTTCGGCTTTCATCCCCGCAAACTGCGCCGCGAACTCATCGCCGGCGCACTGGCCGCCTAAAGTCTTCGTTTCGTTGCATATCAGCGTCGCGAATCCTTTGATCAGTCCGTCGTTTCCGATACCAAGTGCGATCTGCAGGTCGCCGTCATATCCGTTATGGGCGGTCACGATGACGATATAACCGGCATCTTTGACTTCTTTTACTTCGTTCACCGTATAGTTCTCGCCGGATACCTCGTCGATCTTATGATCGATAAGACTTTCCGGATCAGCATCCGGGAATGCTTTTGCCATAGGATCCACTTCTTCCGCCGGCGCAAGTCCGCCGCCGAAATGCGCCTGATAAAACGCGATAGCAGCGTTGGCAGCGTCCGTTACAGCTCCGGTGGTGATCGTAGCGCCGCCGATGGCGTCGATCTCGTTGTCCTCAGACGCTCCGGTCTTGCTGAACGCAAGCGTCTCAGCCTTCTTTCCAGCGAACTGTTCTGTAAACGCGGGATCCGTACATTTAGAGCCCAGACCGGCTGTCTCAGAATGGGAAACTACATTAAAACCGGTCAGCACGCCGTCCTTTGTGATACCGACAGCAACCTGAACGTCACCGCCGTATCCGCTTGGAGAAGTCGCCGCGATAACATAACCCTCCGGCGTGCCGCTGGAATCTGTCGGGTCTGTCACAGCCAGTACGTCGTTGACAAAACATCCGCTGTAACCGGCTTCACTCAGCAGATCTGCCGAACCCTCAAGCAGAGCCTCTGTATCGTCGATCTGCGCAAATCCCTTTGCCTCAGGATAGACGACCTTGTACACCTCTGCCCTGGCGTTGATCTCCGCCTGTTCGATCGGTTCTTTGGTGACCTGATAGACCACTGAAAGTGCCAGGATCGCAACAAAGGTCACCACGACCAGAACGATCGTATTAGTTAAGGTTGATGATCTCTTATTCATGCTTTGCTTCCTCCTTTCGCTTTTTCACAGCCGAAAGGCCTTGGAATGGTTACTTTCTCAATGAGAGGAACCAGCAGGTTGCAGATGATGATCGCATAAGAAACGCCTTCTGCCGACGAACCTATGGTTCTGAACAGCGCCGTAAACAGTCCCAGGAGAACGCCGTAAAGCAGCTGCCCCTTCACTGTGATCGGGCTGGTCGCGTAATCTGTCGCCATAAAGAACGCGCCTACGAGAAGACCGCCGGAAAGCACCTGCGCCAGCAGATAGTTCATGCTGGTATCTCCGCCGTTGATCAGATTGATCAGCAGGATAAATACTGCTGTCGACAGTATGTAAGTAAGCGGGATCCTCACAGAGATCACTTTCTTCGCGATCAGGTAAATACCGCCGGCCAGAATCGCCAGCGCGGATACCTCACCGATACAGCCGCCATGGAATCCTAAAAACAGGGATAACAGGTCAGGCGTTTCACCGGCTTTCAGCGCCGCAAGAGGCGTAGCCGAAGAGACACCATCCATAGTGAAATCTGTCATTCTTCCCGAAAAAGATATCAGCAGGAAGCATCTGGCAGCAAGCGCCGGGTTCATAAAGTTCTGACCCAGTCCGCCAAACAGCATCTTGACCGCGATGATGGCAAACAGGCCACCCAGCACCGGCATCCACCAGATGGCAGTAGCCGGTAAATTGATCGCGAGGATCAATCCTGTTACCACTGCGCTGCCATCGAAGACCGTAACCGGTTTCTTCGCCGCCAGATCAAATAAAAGTTCTCCGACTACGCAGGTCACTACTGAAATAATTATCACCTGCAGTGCACCCATTCCGAAATGATATACGCCAAAGGCGAGAATCGGAAGAAGTGCGATGATCACGTCCCGCATGATAGACTGGGTCGTGCTTTGCTCCCTCACATGAGGAGACACTGAAACATTATACATAAAACACCTCTACTTCATTAACCGACGATACGCATTTCACGCACTTTTACCTTGCCTAATTTGAACATCTGTGTGAGAGGGATCTTTGCCGGACAGCCGTAGGTACAGCATCCGCATTCCATACATTCCATACCGCCTAACTGGTCGAATCTCTCATAATTCTCCGCCTTGATCTCTTTCGCAAGCATCTGTGGAACCAGATCTTCCGGACAGGCGCCGACACACCGTCCGCAGTGGATACACGCTGACTCAGGAAGGACCGCGACGTCGTCCTGCGTGAAAACAAGAAGCGCAGAAGATGTCTTTACCACAGGCACGTCCAAAGTGCTCAGCGCCAGACCCATCATAGGACCTCCGGCAATGAACTTGACTGCGCCCTCAGCCGCGCCGCCGGCAGCTTCCAGAACCTGTCCGAAAGTCATGCCCAGTGGAACATCCAGATTGCATGGCGTGTTCACTCCTTCGCCGGTGACTGTCATGACCCGGTGGATCAAAGGCATCTGCAGACAGACTGCTTCATAGATCGCGAAGCAGGTAGCCGCATTGAAGACCAGACAGCCTTTGTCAGCCGGCAGCATCTTCGAATTGATCTTTCTTCCGGTGACCGAGTAGATCAGCTGTCTTTCACCGCCCTGTGGATACTTTGTTTTAAGGGCCAGAACAGAAATTCTGTCCTCTCCCGCGGCTTTTTCCTCCAGCAGCCGGATCGCGTCCGGCTTATTGTCTTCCACGCCGATCACAGCTTTCGCTTTGTCAAAGAGTTTCAGGATCGCTTTGACGCCCAGGATCAGTTCGTCGCTTTTCTCCATCATCAGGCGATAGTCTGCCGTCAGATACGGCTCGCACTCAGAACCATTGATGATGATGGTATCGATGTCCTGGGGACTCTTCGGCGAAAGCTTCACTCCCGCAGGAAACCCCGCGCCGCCCAGACCGACAATGCCTGCCTTTGTAATAATATCAATAATTTCCCTGCCTGACAGACTGTCGAGACTGCGGGTCTTGCCGAACGGATCTGCCGTTTCTCCCGCACCGTCATTTTCAATGACAACGCACTCAGCCTTTTCTCCATTTGCAATGAATCTCTTCTCAATAGATTTCACTGTCCCTGATACCGCACTGTAGACCGGAGCAGAAATGAAGCCGTCTGCTTCCGCGATCATCTGCCCCTTGAGAACATGGTCGCCCGGCGAAACGATTGCCTTCGCAGGCGCTCCAATATGCTGTGACAAAGGATAGACCATGACGCTCGCTGCAGAAACGGAAGCGATAGGACTATCCTTGGAGAGTTCTTTTCCTTCGTACGGATGAACTCCTTTTTTTGCTTTGTTTTGACTCATTCAATCACGCTCCTCTTATTAAATAGGCAGTACTATACTCTAATTCTAGCATAGTACTTTAGTACTAGCAACGATTTTGTTAATTTCTTGTCAAATCTTCTTAATATATCTATAAGTTTATCTAATAGATATATTATCTGTTCTCACCGTTCTTTTCTGTCTGGTACAAGCATATATTTAATAATAACAAATTTCAAAAGGTACCATCAAGGAGGACCAAAACTATGGAAAAAATGTTATCAGATGGAATCAGACTGACGCCGCCTTCCTTCGTGAGAGGCATTCTGAAAGCCGCTTCAGATCCCGACATCATATCCTTTGCCGGCGGCCTGCCGAATCCGATCTCTTTTCCTCAGGAAGAACTGCTGGAATCCGCGCGGCGCGTCGTAAAAAATTACGGAAGCCAGGCGTTCCAGTACTCCATCACGGCCGGGCTGCCGCAGCTCCGGCAGTATATCGCCGACCGGTACAACCGCAAATTCGGCATGGATCTTACCGTTGACAATATTCTGATCACTACCGGTTCCCAGCAGGCTCTGGATCTGATCGGAAAGGTTCTGCTGAACAAAGGAGACGGCGTCATCGTGGAGAAACCTACATATCTGGCTGCCATACAGACCTTCTCCATGAGTCAGCCTGTCTTCTATCCTGTCGATCTTCACGAAGACGGACCGGATCTGGCCCAGCTGGAAGAAGCCCTGCAGCATGACAATGTAAAGCTGTTCTACGCTATTCCTGATTTCCAGAATCCGACAGGGCTTACTTACTCTGCCGAGACCCGCGAGAAAGTCTATGAACTGCTGGCGGACAAGGACATCGTCATGGTCGAAGACGATCCTTACGGCGAGCTGCGCTTTGAAGGCGGACACCTGCCTTACATCGGCGCCGGCCGGCTCCGCTTCAGCCTTCTCATGGGTTCCTTCTCAAAAATCGTGACACCGGGCATGCGGACCGGCTTCATCATCTCCGAAAATACCGAGCTGCTGCGTTATCTGTCCATTGCCAAAGAAGCCAGTGACCTGCACACCAATGTTTTCTCTCAATATCTGCTCTGGGATTACCTGATCCATAACGATCTGGACGCTCACATCGCGAAGATCACGGAGCTGTATCAAAGCCAGGCCCTGGCCATGATCTCTGCTATGGAGAAATACTTCCCGGACACTGTAACATACACCCGGCCGAAAGGCGGCATGTTCCTGTGGGTCACCCTGCCGGAAGGCGTCAGCGCCATGTCCCTCTTCCAGAAAGCCCTCGACAGAAAAATCGCATTCGTACCGGGCGATCCTTTCTATATCGATGTAAAAAACGCCAACACCATGCGTCTGAACTACACCAATGCTGACAGCCAGACCATCGATGAAGGCATACGCAGACTGGGCGAACTGCTGAAAGAACTGTAGATCCCCGATCAAAATATTCCCGGCAGCACTTTCGCCACGGCAAAACCTGCCGCGAAGGAAACCCCATTAGCCGCAAACGCGTAGGCGACGATCCGTCCCTGCCCTTGCGGCTTTTCCCGTTTCTCCGGCAGCAGTCTGCAGAATAAAACTGCTTCGATCACAAAGACCGCGATCTCAAACAGCACATAATCCACGGTAAAGGCCATGTAACCATACCTGTAGTTGATGACATTCAGCGCCACATTTAAAATGATCTGGGTCACCACGTTTACGGCCGTGATACACAGAAGCTGTTTCTTCGCGCGATATCCGAACAGCAGCGCTGTGCATATCTCCAGCAGGATCGTGATCACGGTCCTGACCGCCAGAGAGATGAGTTCCCAGGTGTGATCGTAACTTTTTTCCGCCGTCAGAACAGGCGTATTTCCCTGCGCTTCCGCTATGGAAACGCCGTTCATATCTACAGTGAAATAACTGTCAAAAGCATACCGCTCATAGACGCCGCTGACAGCAAAGGCGTTCCGCTCCGGAAAGTAAAGCAGTATTTTAAAGGAATACGGCGGATAATAGGTCCACGCAAGCTCTTTGGTTTCATCGACGCGCCATCCCTCCTGCAGGAAGTGATAGCCGTCAGCATCCTCATAGCTTACAAAAGCCTTCCACGTCTCGTGATCCAGCTCTGCCCAGTCATAGCCCTGGTTCTCCCGGTACTTCGCGGTTTCCTCTCTGCCGTCCCAGATCGACGACGGCCCAGTAGATTCATTCTCAGAAAGCAGGGTCCCGTAGCACAGCTCATCTCCAAGACCCTGAAAGGCCACCACGACCGATGGCTTCGGTCCCACATCCGCGTTTACAGCCGCCGGAAAGATCATCACCAGCAAAAGCAGAAAAAACACAGCAGACAAACACTTTCTTTTCATAACAGCCGCCTCCTCACTCCTGTATTACGCTCATTGTACCACAAAATGAAAAGCCCCGCAGCCATTTTCACAAAAGCCGCAGGGCGCAAAGTTCGTTATTCAGTTCTATTTTACCGCTTCCTCTACGGTCGTCAGCATCTGGTCCACATCGATGACGCCGGTATGGCGGATCTCCTTCTTATCCAGATCCTTAAGACCCTTCGGTATGCGGACGCCGGTCTCCGCTGCCAGCGCTTCCACATAGCGGAATCCGTTCTCTTCTTCACCAAGTCCGATAGCCTTAGCCACGCTCTCAGCGAATTTATAGGCGCTGGCGGTAGAAGCGATCACCGTCGGCGTCGTATCGCCGGTAGCCTTTCTGTAATCCTCATACACTTTATACGCAACAGCAGTATGGGTATCCAGCAGATATCCGTGTTCTCTGTACATTTTCCCGATCGTCTCACACGTCGCGTCCACATCGGCGTAGCCGCCGTAGAAGTCTGACAGACCCCCTTTGATAGCGTCGCTTACAGTATAGACCTTGTCAGCGTCCAGACGTTCCATGAGGTCTTTGATCTCCGCGCCGTTACCGCCGGACAAATGGTACAGCAGGCGTTCCAGATTGCTTGAGATCAGGATATCCATGGATGGAGAGTTGGTCAGGTAGAAATCTCTGCGGATATCGTAAACGCCGGTATTGATAAAATCGGTCAGGACCTTGTTTTCGTTGGACGCGCAGATGAAGCGGTTCACAGGGATGCCCATCTGTTTGGCGTAATAGCCAGCCAGGATATTGCCGAAATTACCGGTCGGCACTACGATGTTCATGGCCTCGCCGTTTTTGATCACGCCTTTTTCCACCAGCTTGATGTAGCTGTAGACGTAGTAAGCCACCTGAGGCACCAGACGTCCGATATTGATCGAATTGGCAGAAGACAGCTTGCAGCCGGAAGCAGCCAGACGCTGCGCGAGATCGCTGTCATTAAAGATCTTCTTCACGCCGGTCTGGGCATCGTCAAAATTGCCGTTGATGGCGAAGACGTGGGTGTTCGCGCCCTCCTGGGTGATCATCTGCCGTTCCTGAACCTGGCTGACGCCCTGGTTCGGGAAGAATACGATGATCTCCGTGCCCGGCACATCGGCAAAGCCTTCCAGAGCTGCTTTACCCGTATCTCCGGAAGTGGCGGTCAGAATGCAGATCTTCTTGTCTTCGTTTTCTTTCTTTACAGCCGTGGTCAGCAGATACGGCAGAATGGACAGGGCCATGTCCTTAAAGGCCGCGGTCTTGCCGTGGTACAGTTCCAGGAACCACGCGTCCCCTGCGAATGCCATCGGCGCGATGTCGGCCGCCTCGAATTTCTCATCGTAGGCTCCGTCAACGCAGCGCTTCATCTCCTCCTCTGTATAATCGTCAAAGAAAGCGCCGATAACCTGGAAAGCCACCTCCCTGTAGGTCTTTCCCAACATGTCCTCTATCTTAAAAGGCAGCGCCGGGATCTCTACAGGAACATACAGTCCCTTGTCCTCCGCAATGCCGGCAATGATAGCCTGCGCGCCGGTCAGTTCCCGCTGGCTGCCGCGGGTGCTCTTGAATTTTCTCATATGGATTCTCCTTTTAACTGGTATGATTTTCGTCCGCTGTGATAATCAAAAAGGACTGTCAAGCATCCTTGAAGTCCTTTTTGGTGATTGGTACTGCCTAGGGGAGTCGAACCCCTGATTCAGCCGTGAGAGGGCTACGTCTTGACCACTTGACCAAGGCAGCATATACAATTGATTTTGTGAACTCGAAAACTCACAGGCATTATTATACACTGGATTTGTGCTGTTGTCCAGTAGTTTTTGCAAGGTTCTTATGTTTTTTTGTTGCAACAAGATCAGGCTGCTGAGAAGCGCCGGATCACAACAGTTCCGCGCTGTTGAACAGAACCACCGCCAAAACGATCAGGGCCGCGGCAATAATGATACCGATGACGGAGCAGATCAGTCCTGCTACAGCCATACCGCAGTTTCTCGGATTTTTTCTGCAGCCGCGGATGCCGAAAATAATACCTATGATCCCGGCAATTACGCCTAAGGGCAGGTAAAATACCGCCAGCACGATGGCTAAAATGCCGCAGGTCAAAGAGGCCACCGCATCGGTATGGGTCGCGCGGTATTCGACTTCGGCATACCTGTCATAATCAAAGTCCACCATGGTATCGGTTCTGGTATCGGTTTTCTTACGGTCAAGATCCCGGTCTTCCATACGCATATCTCCTTTTCTCTCATTAACATACAGGCTGAACATCTTCCACAGCCGTCACACTCTCTTCCTATTTTATCATAATGCTGAAGAAATGAAAACTACGGATTTTGGCTGGCCCTGCGGCAAATGTCGGAAAGCCGAATCGTATATTTAAGATATTTTTTAGATAATTTTACTCTAAAACGGTTGAAATCTATTCTCGATCGGGTTATAATACGGATATAAAATGATCTCATCGAAAGGAGCTTGTCATGACGATACAGGAAATGAAAGAACGAAAAAGAGAACTGGGTTATTCCAACGCCATGGTCGCAGAGCTTTCGGGTGTACCCCTGGGCACGGTTCAGAAGATCTTCAGCGGCGCTACTGCATCCCCCCGCTTCGAAACCCTGCGCGCTCTGGAAGCCGTTCTGAAAAAGCCGTCTGCCTATTCTTTTTCCGAAAGCGGGTGCTCCGATGTCAAGGAAACCGCTCTGCCTTACCTGACAAAGAAGCAGGGCGAATACACTTTAGAGGACTACTATAACCTGCCGGAAGACAAGCGATTTGAACTGATCGACGGTGTCATTTACGATATGACTGCCCCGACTACCATTCATCAGTCGATCCTGGGGCGCATTTACGCACAACTGCTCTACCATATCGACGCCAAAGGCGGCCAGTGCATTCCTATGATATCGCCGGTAGACGTCCAGCTGGACTGCGATGACAAAACCATGGTAGAGCCTGACGTCATCATCGTCTGCGACCGCAGCAAGATCATTCGTCGATGCGTCTACGGCGCGCCGGATTTCGTTATGGAAGTATTATCAAAATCCACAAAAAAAAAAGATATGTTCATCAAGCTGAATAAATATCTCAATGCCGGTGTCCGGGAATACTGGATCGTGGATCCGGATAAGAAAACGGTGATGATCTATGACTTCGAGCATGACGACTATCGGATATCCGGCTTTGACGATAAGATCCCCGTAGCCGTACTGAACGGAGAATGTGTTATCGACTTTGCTGCTCTGTATGACCGGATCAGTTTTCTGTACGAACGGGAGTAGGCTTCAATACCGCTTTCCTGCCATAACTTTCAAAACGTGAAAACAGCGGAATCATAAACCTTCCGCTGTTTTCATGCTTACTGTTCATCATACTTACACTTATTCGTGCAGCTGTCTTGCCATATCCAGCATGGTCTCCACATCCACCTGCCCGCAGTATTCGTAGTACACGCCTTTGTAATAGAAGCGCATAAAAGTCGTTTTCCGTGACTCCGCCTGATTCCATGCAACAGGCCCGTCGGTATACACCTGGTAGATCAAAACCTCTGTATCCAGATTTTCACAGTAGTATAGCTCTGCTTTGACATCCTCAAGGTCGATATCCTTATTGCCGTCCTCAAAGTCCCGATCCTTTGATAACTCTCCATACTTATCGGCCAGTATGATGATCTGATAGGAGATCGGCGAGTGGAACACCTTGCCTGGCTCGTAGCTGATCTGGTTTACAGTATCCGCCGATCCATAGGACTGCACCGATACATTCCGCAGATCTCCTGTTATATAATATCTATTAGTGAATGTATACTCATAGACTTCCTCTTTTATGTTTCCTGATTCTTTTGCCGATGAAGTATAGTATGTCCACGATCCTTTCCGTTCATCTGCCCCGTCATACTTCAGCAGCTTCAGACCGATCTCATCTTCGATCTCACTGAGATGGTCAAACTTCTGCCACTGCCTGCCGGCATCCTCACTGATATGCAGAAAACCTCCCTCCTGCTTCACCTCATGACCACGGAAATGAAAGATAGCTGTGAAACCTTCGATCACACTGTCCGCATAGGTCGCCACCTGCGGGATCTGTATCGCGCCAAACAGCAATACCGCTGCGATAGCCGCCGCTGCCACCCCCTTTTGCCTCAAGCTAAAGCTCCGCCGTGCCGCCTTACCCTCACTGTCCGGGTGCGCCCCTTTTTCTCTGCTTTGGTACCCATTCCTCAGAATACGCTCCATCACCCCTCGGTCTATAGCCGCATCTGTATGCACCTGCGAAAAAGCTTCTCTGATCCGTTCTTCGTTCATATCAAAACCTCCTCTCCTTCCCACTGCAGCTTCAGCAGTTCACGTCCACGCTTCAGCCGCATTTTGACCGTTGACTCCTTCAAACTAAGCAATTCCGCGATCTCCCTGCACCTATAGCCCTCCACATAGTGCAGATAGACCACGCTTCTGTACTTTTCCGGCAGGCCCAGAACCGCAGCGATGATCTCTCTGTCGTCCTGCCTGTCCGCCAGCTCCCCGATCTCATCCAGGCTGCAACGCTTCGTATTCCAAAACAATTTCAGCCTGTTCTTGCACAGGTTCACCGTCACTCGGATCAGCCACCGCCGCTCATGCTCCTTACTGTCAAAGACCGGCTCCGCCGTGTACAGCTTCAGAAAGACCTCCTGCAGCACATCCTCACTTTCCTGCCGGTTCTTCATATAGGTGAAGGCGATCCGAAAGACTGTATCCTTATTTCTTTCATAAATGGCTTCAAACTCATTTACGCTCATATCCCTCCTCCTTTCTCACGCCATTGCCCTTTCACCAGATATACAGCTGGCAGACCTATTTAGTCAACGACATATTAAAAAAAGCAGCTTAAGCTGCCATCTATCTCCTGCTCTCATTCTACCATAACTTTCAAAACATGAAAACAGCGGAATCATAAACCTTCCGCTGTAGCCGTTTCAAAATCGAGCAAAATGTTTTCTGTGGAAACCAAAATTCACAAATTAGAAACGATGTTGCTGGATCTTCCGGCAACGTCCCTATTTTTATGTAAATAAATAGATACTATTCAAAATACTGTAATCTAAACCGCCTTCAAACTGCCTTCTTCATTCTTCGTAAGGGCATTTGGTTTCAAAATCCAGCGAATTGGTTTCTAAAACGAGCAAAATGGTTTCTATAGAAACCAAAACTGCAAAAAAAAGAAAACACATCGCCGGCCTTTCCGCTTTATTTCTTCTGCCGTCCCAGCCAGTCTACCAGCCCCGTGCCGCAGCAGGCTAAAATCTTTTCCACGTTGCCGAAAAATCCAAGCACGATGTGATTGACGATCCACATGAAGATGCTGTACAGACCGTCTACGACAAAGTCGTAGAACTTCGACACCGGTTTTGACGAGAACACCACTACGCACAGGGACGCCAGTCCGAAGATCAGCACGTAATACAGCACGCTGTCAGCTTCCGGCAGGGCGAACAGTCCCATGGTGATGCCGTGTTTTTTGATCCACTGGCGGACTACCAGATGGAAGATGTATACCGGCATGGTGTTCCTTCCGACATAGGCCAGATAATTATCTTTTCCCGGCAGGATATTGAACATCAGAATGATCCAGGCGCATCCCAGGACCACCAGCAGCAGGCGCATCAGCACGTCTGCCCACCAGACCACGCCGATCTCAGCTCCCGGCCGCCGCATCAGATACCATTCGACCGGGATCGAAGTCAGCCCGAAGGCCAGCCATACCGAAATCCCCGTCAGTACGATGCCCAGGACCCAGCACTGCCACTTCCGCAGACATTTGATCCTGGCTATATGCTCCGGCGTGCAGTAATATCCCAGGAAGAAAAACGGAAAATAGGACACGATCCTTCCCAGCGACAGCGTTTCCGTCAGAAACGGCATGCATCCGGCAAAGAGATACAGCACAAAGGTGATGGCAAAGAAATGCGGGATCTTCACATAGTTCTTCTGGAACACTTTGTACAGAAACAAAGCCAGCATGAACCACATGGCAAAAGGCGGCCTGTCAAAGTACAGTGTCGCGTCGCCCCACAGAAGCATCCTGATGCCGTAAAAGAAAAAGATACTCAGAATATACGGCCACAGAAAAGTCTTGAAGGCAATCGTTCTTCCCTTTTCCGGTTTTTTTGAAAAATAGCCTGACAGGAACATAAAAGCCTGCATGACAAATACATTGATAGTTATGTAGACGATACCGCTCAGGGAGTCGTGGCTGAAGTGTCCCGCCATTCTCGTAAAATGCGAGATGGGAATGCTCCACATACACAGACCCCGCAGAGTATCAAAGACGTAGTCTCTTTGTTTTATCTCTCCCATATAGAAATCCTCCGTTACTGCAATACTATTCCTTCGCCCAGCCGCGGCAGCGATCTACGGCTTTGTGCCAGCCGCTCAGCAGGCTCTCCCGCCGGCCGGCATCCATGGTCGGAGTAAAGGTCCTGTCGATCTGCCAGTTCGCGAGAATGTCATCCTGATTCTTCCAGTATCCCGTCGCGAGCCCCGCCAGATACGCCGCTCCCAGAGACGTCGTCTCAATACACTGCGGGCGCAGCACGTCTCTGTCCAGAATATCCGCCTGAAACTGCATCAGAAAATTATTAGCGCAGGCGCCGCCGTCTACCTTCAGAGAAACAAGGCTCTGACCCAGATCTGAAGCCATAGCGTCCAGCAGGTCGCTTGCCTGATAAGCCATCGACTCCAGCGTGGCCCGAACCAGATGATTCTTTCCGGAGCCTCTGGTAAGTCCGAATACCGCGCCTCTGGCATACGGATCCCAGTACGGCGCGCCCAGACCTACAAACGCAGGCACAATATAGACGCCCCCGTTATCAGCGACAGCTGCCGCCATAGCCTCCGAATCTGCAGAGTTCTCCAGAATGTTCAGTTCATCACGCAGCCACTGGACCGCCGCTCCGCAGACAAACACAGATCCCTCCAGCGCGTAATGCACTTTTCCGTCCAGTCCCCACGCGATAGTGGTCAGCAGACCGTTTTTTGACAATACAGGCGTTTCTCCTGTGTTGAGCAGCAGAAAACACCCTGTTCCGTAGGTGCTCTTAGCTTCTCCCGGCGCAAAGCATGTCTGTCCGAACAAAGCTGCCTGCTGATCGCCTGCCGCCCCGGCGATCTTAACCGGTCCGCCAAATAAATCAGCCTCCGTTTCGCCATAGATCTGGCTGGACAAAACAGGCTCCGGCAGCATACATTTAGGTATATCCAGGATCTTCAGGATCTCGTCATCCCACTTTAGCGTATGAATATTGAACATCATGGTTCTGGATGCATTGGAATAATCCGTAACATGCACCCGTCCCCCTGTCATCTTCCAGATCAGCCAGGTCTCGATGGTCCCAAAGAGCAGATCGCCTGCCTCGGCTTTCTGCCGGGCGCCTTCCACGTTTTCCAGGATCCAGCGCAGCTTGGTGCCGCTGAAATAGGCGTCGATCAGAAGTCCGGTCTTTTCCCGGATCGTTTCCGTCAGACCCCGCGCTATAAGGGAATCCGCGTATTCCGCTGTTCTTCTGCACTGCCACACGATGGCGTTACAGACAGGCTCTCCCGTATGCCTGTCCCATACTACCGTTGTTTCCCTCTGATTGGTGATTCCGACCGCCTCAATGTTTCTGTAAGTCAATCCCGCTTTCAGCATCGCTTCGTGCGCTACCGTCATCTGTGTAGACCAGATCTCGTTCGCGTCATGCTCTACCCATCCTGCTCTGGGATAATACTGCCGGAACTCCTTCTGCGCCACGCTGACCATATTTCCTTTTTTATCGTAAATGATCGACCGGGAACTGGTGGTCCCCTGGTCCAGCGCTAAAATGTACTTGTCCATACCCTGCTCCTTCCTGTCTGAAATCATACAAATACCGCCATAATAGCGTTTGATATATCAATACCTGCTTCGCTGAGAGCAAGTCCATCCGCGGTCTCCACCAACTGGCCCGCCGCGAAGAATTCCGCAAGTTCTCCCCTGCGGCCCGCGAACACATCCCAGAATTCCCGCCCCGTCAGGGCTTTGAAGTCATCAAAGCGGATGCCGCAGGTCTTTCTCAACCCCGTAAAGACAAACTCCCCTGCCATATCCGCAAGGCTGTTCTCGTGAAACTCCATCAAAGGGGCTTCCGCGAAACGGACGCCGTCCACAAAGCTGCTTGCCGCGCTTCCGATCCCCAGATATTCCTCCATCGACCAGTATTTCAGATTATGACGGCACCGGTATCCAGGCTTTGCCGCGTTAGATATCTCATAGTGCTCATAGCCGCCCTGACGCAGCATATCAATAGCCCGATGATACATTTTTCTGTCTGTCTCGTCGGGGATCTGCTCTATTTCTCCTGCCAGAAACATATCGTAAAAAGGCGTTCCCTCTTCGATCTGCAGGCTGTAAAAAGACACATGCTCCGGTGACAGCGCGACAGTCCGCCGGAGAGTATCCTCCCAGACCGCCATCGTATGCCCGGGGATGGCAAACATCAGATCTATATTGATGTTATCAAATCCGCACTCCCTCGCGAGGCGGAAATTATCCACAAAATCCGCCGCCGTATGTATTCGTCCCAGAGCCGCCAGACACCGGTCGTCAAAGGACTGCAGCCCGATGGAAAGCCGGTTTATCCCGCACCTGCGGTATTCCAGCAGCTTCTCTCCGGTCAGAGTCTTCGGATTGGACTCAATGGTGATCTCCGCGTCCTCCTGAATGTTAAAGGCGCCGCGCAGGCTGTCCATAACGGCAGATACAGCTCCCTCAGGCAAAATCGACGGCGTACCGCCGCCGATAAACACCGTATCCACTTCATAAGCCCGGCCGTAGATCCTGCCGTATTCCGCAATATCATCCAGCAGCGATTCTACATATGCCGTTTTCTCTTCTTCGCCGGCGCCTCCGTGAGAATAAAATCCACAGTAGCGGCATTTTGATACACAGAAAGGAATGTGAATATAGATACCCAGCTTTTTCATCACTTATTATCATCGTATTTCAGTACGGCTGTAAAGGCCTCCTGCGGCACTTCCACCTTTCCGAACTGACGCATACGCTTCTTTCCTTCCTTTTGTTTTTCAAGGAGTTTCTTCTTTCGGGAGATATCGCCGCCGTAGCATTTGGCGATAACATCCTTTCTGTACGCTTTCACTGTTTCTCTGGCGATGACCTTCTGTCCGACCGCCGCCTGGATCGGCACCTCAAACTGATGCATCGGTATGATCTCTTTCAGCTTTTCGCAGACAAAGCGTCCTCTGCTGTACGCCTTGGATTCGTGAACGATCATGGAAAACGCGTCTACCAGATCTTTGTTCAGCAGCACGTCCAGCTTCACCAGCTGGGATTTCTCATAGCGGATGAACTCGTAATCCAGAGAGCCGTAGCCTCGGGTCTTGGATTTCAGAGCGTCAAAGAAGTCGTAGATAACTTCGTTGAGAGGCAGTTCATAGTGAAGCTGTACTCTGGTCTCTGTGATATATTCCATGTGGAGCATCCTGCCGCGCCGTTCCTGACACAGCTCCATGATGCTGCCCACATACTCTTTCGGGATCATGATATCCGCCTTGACGATCGGCTCCTCAATGTGATCGATAGCCGCAGGCTCTGGCAGATTGGTCGGGTTCTGGATCATCTCCACCGTTCCGTCAGCCATGACCACCCGGTACACAACGCTTGGCGATGTGGTAATGACAGCCAGTCCGAACTCCCGCTCCAATCGCTCCACGATGATCTCCATATGGAGCAGTCCCAAAAATCCGCACCGGAAACCAAAGCCCAGAGCTGTTGACGTCTCCGGTTCAAACAGGAAAGCCGCGTCATTGACCTGCAGTTTCTCCAGAGCGTCCTTAACGCCTTCGTATTTCTCCCCTTCAGCAGGATAAATACCGCAGTAGACCATAGACTGTACTTTTTTATAGCCCGGCAGAGCTTCCTCAGTCGGAGCGTTATCCAGCGTGATAGTATCGCCTACTCTCGCGTCCTTTACCTGTTTGATAGACGCGCAGATATAGCCTACTTCTCCTGCCCGCAGGAACTTAGTCGGCACATGGCCCGGCGCCATAACGCCTACTTCGGTAACTTCATATTTCTTTTTCGTATTCATCAGGCGGATGGTATCGCCTACTTTTACCTGGCCGTCAAAGATACGGGTATAGATCACTACGCCCTTATAATTGTCGTATACAGAATCAAAGATCAATGCCTTCAGTCTGCCTTCCGGATCGCCCTCCGGCGCCGGAATGGTTTTCACGATAGCTTCCAGCAGGTCGCCGATACCGATGCCTTCCTTGGCGGATACCAGCGGAGCTTCTGAAGCGTCGATGCCGATCATTTCCTCGATCTCTTCTTTTGTTTCCTCCGGCCGGGAACTTGCCAGATCGATCTTGTTGAGACACGGCAGGATCTCCAGATCCTCATCTAATGCCAGATATACATTGGCCATAGTCTGCGCCTCTACACCCTGTGTGGAATCCACTACTAAAACCGCGCCCTCACAGGCGGCCAGGCTTCGGGAAACCTCATAGGTAAAGTCTACATGTCCCGGCGTATCGATCAGGTTGAAAATGTACTCGTTGCCGTCCTTGGCTTTATACACCAGTCTGGTGGTCTGCAGCTTGATGGTGATGCCTCTTTCCCTCTCCAGATCCATGTTGTCCAGAAACTGTTCCTTCATATCCCGATGGGCTACCAGCCCTGTATTTTCTATGATCCGATCGGCCAGGGTGGATTTGCCGTGGTCGATATGGGCGATAATGCTGAAATTCCTGATATATTTCTGATAATCCATTGGTTACCTCACTTTGCACACAATACTTCAATGTATATTGTAAAGCAATCACCCCTGATTTTCAATGAAATTTTCCATTTTCTCTATAAATCCGCCGTCTCCCGCGTTCATCTGCTGGCACTGCCGGTCCACATGGATCAAAGACGCTGTCCCCACCAGAAAGATCAGAAAGATCAAAACGGATCTGCCAAAGGTCTTCATCTGTATTCTCCTCTGTTACTCTTCATTCAGTACCTGCGCCAGTATCTTGCCAAACTGTCTGGCGCATTCCCGCACCTCTTCAATATTGTTCCTGTTATTTCCCATCTCGATGAGGACCGCTTTCTCTGAAAGCTCCTGATTATACCAGTAAGGCCGCTCTAAAATACTGCCTGTATAGCCGTCGAAGTCCTTCGCGGCAGCGTCGTTAAGGTCCGACAGAAACCCTTTGTTGGAAGTATAGGTATCCGTGGTATTGCTGATCACGTAGGAATAGGTCGCCGCGGTCCTGCCGCCCACTTTGGTCACCGGGCCCGGGTCGTTTCCGGCCATGGCGTCGCGGTGCAGGTCGATGATGCACTCGATGGACGGGTATTTGGAAAGCAGCGCCTTGACGGTCTCGCAGCTTCTGGTGTAGGAGTCGTTGTAGGACGGATTGTCGTGGAGGGTCTTGTCGTGGACCACGGCAATGCCTGCAGCCTCCAGGGTATCCGCCAGCACATTGCCTGCGTCGCGGACGGTGTTCTGCTCTTTCAGCGTGTGATAATTGCCGGACGAGGTCGGCAGATAGCTCTCTGTGGCATGGGTGTGATAGATCAGGACCTTCGGCTTGCCGCTGGCTTTTTTCACAGTCCTGGTCTTCTCCTCTTCAGACTCCTGGGCCTTTGCCGTCTCTGCCTGCTCCTTCTGCAGGGTCTCTTCGTCGGCCACCAGATCCATACACGGCAGGCTGCTTTCCAGACACATCTCGGTCAGATTGTCCCCGCTGACCGCGCCGGCCGCCGCATCCTTCATCAAAAATGCCACTGTCACAAGAAATACCAACAAAAAAAGCATGATCACATTTTTCCTACTCATATATCCCCCGGCTTTCGAAACTTTATCAAATGCGTACCCTACGAGTATATGCCGGGATGCAGAGCGATATTAACAGCATTTGCAATAATATCAGAAAAAGACGCTGTGATCAGGTCGATATCTGTTGAGGTGACCACCATGTCAAAGCTGCGTCCGTCAAAGTAGCTGGCTGCCTCCGGCCCGGGAACGCGCAGTTCTTCCAGGGCCTCCAGAATTACTGTTTTGGAATCAATGACGGTAGGTACGCCTATGGCGATGACTTTGATGCCCAGTGTCTCTTCATTGAGCTGCTTTCTCATATTTCCCATGCCCGCTCCCGGCGCGATGCCCGTATCGCTGAGCTGAATGGTGGTGCTGACTCTGGCAATATTGCGGGCCGCCAGAGCGTCAATGGCAATGACCGCGTCAGGTTTTATCATCTCCACAGTTTTTTGTATCAGCTCCGCCGTCTCCATACCGGTGGTGGCGGTGACCCCCGGCGCGATGCCGCTGACGTCGGACATTTCATCATCACCGTCTCTTTCAAACATGCGGAACAAATGGCTTGTGATCCGGACCTTGTCTAAAGTCACAGGGCCCAGACTGTCGGGGGTGACATTTTCATTGCCAAGTCCTACCACCAGCACCTTCAGGCCGTAGCGGTGCTTCACCATCTTTTTCAGCTCCGCCGCGACCGCTTTAGCCGCCCGTTCTTTGATGCCGTCCTTTTCGTCGATGATGCCGTCCACCTCGATGGTCACATAGCGGCCCCGCGGCTTACCCATAAGCGCCTCCCCTTTCAGGCTGACCACCTCTACGCAGGTGACGCGGATGTCCTCATCGATCTGTGCCTTCTCTACGATTACGCCGTCCTTTTCCCCCGGCCTGACGCCGGATTCCTCTAAGTTCTCGATTCCCTCTACCGCAAGATCTGTTCTGTACTTCAAAAAAACACCTCCGCTGTTTCATTTTTCTATAGAAAAGCTTTTCCAGAAACAGCGAAAAATATGTAGTCCCGCTGAGAACACGCTGCATTACAAAACCGCGGCACGCTTGTGTGGTATCCTCTGCGCGCCGCGGCTCGGTTTGTTTTTCTGTTATATTACAGATTATATGCTGTTATTATATGTTATTATAGTTTTACGATCTCACCAGCTTTGATGACCATATGCACTTTTTCAAGCGCTTCGATATCTTCATCCGGATTTCCGTCAAAGATGGCCAGATTCGCGCGTTTTCCAACTTTCACGGTTCCCACTTTGTCGTCGATCATCAGGATCTCCGCATTGTTTTTCGTTGCCTGGAGCAGAGTCTCCAGCGGCGTAAAGCCGGCCATATTGACTCTGATGCGGAATTCATAGATACCGTTGCCGTGGCTTCCTGTGTAAACGCCTGCATCGGTGGCCCAGCCGATCTTGATATGATTTTTCTTATACCAGCTGGCTCCCTGCAGCAGAGTCTCGACCATGCGCTTTGCCTTCTCTACATAGTGTTTCGGCTTGTCCTCCGGAAACTCCAGAAAGTTCACCATCGGAGACAGGGTCGGCATCGGGAACGACCAGTCTGTTTTGGTATACATCTCGATACATTCCTCATCCATAATTGAGGAATGCTCCACAGTCCTTACGCCGCAGCGGATACACATTTTGATCGCTTCTGTTCCGTGACAGTGCACTGCCACCGGAAGTCCCACGTAATCCGCAGCTCTGCAGGCCGCCTGCAGTTCTTCTTCGTAGATGATCGGCATACCCGGCTCACCGCCCGGATTCATTACCGCGCCGGTTCCCATGATTTTGATCCAGTCCGCGCCCAGCTGATACTGGCGGCGCACCGCTTTTGTAAATTCCGCCGGAGAGTCACATTCCGCATACATAGTTCCAAAGAAATCATTTCCCATTTCCGTCGGCGAAAGAATGACGCCGCTTGTGAGAATATCCGGTCCCGTGACCATGCCTTCGTTGACTGCCTTTGCCAGTCCGATGGTGATATTGTTTCTGTCTCCAACGTCGCGGATGGTGGTATAGCCTTTCTTCAGGTTATCCTGCGCCAGCTTCAGACAGCGCATGATGCGGTAGGAATCAGGTTCTACATTTTCCTCAAAGGTGTTCTTACCGCAAAGGTCCAGATGCAGATGACCCTCAATAAGACCCGGCATCAGAGTCTTTCCATTAAGATCGATGACTTCAGCCGCTTCCGCGCTGACGCTGCCGGCAGGTCTGATATCCGCGATCTGGCTTCCTTCCACGACCACATCCGCGGTGGTCTCTGTATAGCCTTCCGTTAATTCAGGAATCAAACGCGCATTTTTAAGTACTAACATAAGATCTTCTCTCCTTTTTCCAGTATTTTTTCAGAATTTGCTTTCTGCAGTTTCATCCGTAATTTTTCTCTGTCAACAGTATATGATAACTGTCCTGAAAATTCAAGAAAAACCGTTTCGATTCACAATGACTCACCACTGCTGCAATGTCATTAAATTAAGCTGACACTGACCATTGTTGCTGCTGTTTCTGCCACATTTTTTGCTTTTTTGCACTCATACGGCGTTTCCTGCCTGAAGCGCGCCATATTTTCCTGTGATTGTACTGCTATACGGCGCGCAAAGATCAATTCGCTGCGGTTTTTACTGTTTTTTATAATCATGTGATATGTTCAAGATGAAAGTATCCGTACAGCAATATGAAAAACGCCATATCAATGTGCTGTTTATCAAAAATGCGGCATGTTCTCAATAACGAGCGCCGTATGAAAGGTTTTTTCCGCAAAATGTGGCGCGCAGACTGGCCGTAAATAGTAGCAAAGAACGCAAAAGAGCCGTCTCATCCTGAAACGGCTCTCTTGACAAAATTATTAGAACTCAAAATCTTATAAGTCTATTTTTCTGTTTTCTCTTTTCTTCTGATGCAGACCGCACCCAGTGCTCCGGCTGAAATAAGGAACATTCCCATCAGCAGTGCAAACGGTGTTTCATCACCTGTCTTCGGCTGGTTCGGATCTGCGTCTTCCGCTGGTGCCGGTGCAAGCGGTACATCTGGATCGTCAATGATCGGTCCAGGTCCTAATGGAACATCAGGATCATCGATGCTCGGATCGTCCGGGCCAGGTCCCAGCGGTGTATCAGGATCATCGATATTTGTATTCTCACTCCACTGAGCGACATAGCGCACATCTCCGGTTACAGTTTCCGCAACAGCTGGAGACCAGCCAGTGAATGTGTATCCTTCACGGGCAGGAGTGCCTCTGAAGGAAGGTGTAGCTGCACCATAGTACAGATTCGAAGTTGTCTGATCCGCAAACACTTCCTCGCCGTCCACACCGTCAGTGTAAGTTACGGTGTAAGTAATTACAGGATTTTCGACTTTTTTCCACTGAGCGACATAGGTCACATCACTGGTTACAGTAGCTGCAACAGCAGGAGACCAGCCAGTGAATATATAGCCGGAACGGCTAGGGTTTTCACCGTCATTAAAGGTTGGTGTTGCAGAACCTTTTACTACAGTAGAAACCTGGTCAGGGAAAATCACACTGTTCTCCACACCATCGGTATAGGTTACGGTGAACTCTTCATCATAAACATTATAGATATATGGCGTAACAGGGTTACCATCTTTGGAAACATATAATTCTCCAAGGTTACAGCCATCTTCTCCCTTAACATTTACACCAAAAACACCGTTCCAGACATAAGGTTTTTCATTAGGACCTGTTCTGGTGACATTAAAGTTACTCTGCTTGATATCCAAATAGCTGCCCGAATTAAGTACAGGCACGGTAATTGTCCAGCTCAGATACTCATAAATGACATCTTCATCCTCATCTACGATTTCCCATAAGCCGTTATCGCCGATTCCAAGCTCACTACGAGGAATCCGCACAACTTCTGCAGGATTATCAGGATCGTTGCGCTTAAGCGTGTTCTCAATCGTTACGCCTCTTTCATCCTTGTAGCTATATGTCAATGCATAATCATTATCAATATCTTTCACTGAAAGTGGAAGATGCTTAGCATCTACAAAGGATACCATAATGTCAACGGTACGTTCAGTCACCTCTATTGGACCCGGATTTTTTGTATAATAATTTGTTACAAGAATATCAGGAAAATCCATAAAAGAATCTCCAACTGGTATCTTATAATCCATATTTGCATTGGCAGGTATTGTGATTGTGTTACTCTTAGATGTGCTTACATGGGGCGGCGTTTGCCGTTTTGCCTCCTGTGCATACCACGTGTACCCATCAAGACCATAGCTGTTTGCTTTCAGCGTAACCACCGTATCTTTCACTCCAGTTTCATCTACCCATACATCCATAACCAGATTACCAGTTTGTACGAAATAGTCCGGAAATATTTCGTCCATTTCATTCGTTGTTTCACCAGTGTACTCTTTTCCTGCATATGTATAGCTGTACTCATAACTGATATTATCGCTACCTGGCGAAATTGATTTGTATTTTCCCTCAACATACTCTGAAAACTTTGGCTGAATGCTTATATGCTGCAGTTTCGCACCTTCAGGTACTTCAATTTCTGGAGGTTCCGTTGTATCAGGTAGTTTATACCAAATAGCATAGAGCGTGGTATCTTTGTCAAAAGTATGCAAACTACCAATCTGCCAGTTTTCCGACCACGTGTCATTTTGTTTAGTACTCCAACCCAAAATCTTATAGCCCTCTCGCGCCATGTTTTTGTAGTTCTTAATGGTGAAGCTTGCAAAGCCGCTTTCATTGACTTTTTTAGTCTCTGAAGCCGGATTCAGAAGTCCTGTAACCTCATCCCCATCAGCGTTGGCATCATATGTCAGTGTAACAGTTGTGTCACCGCCATTATCACCGGTTTGGTCATCTTTGTTGCTATCTTCAGTAGAACCTCCAGTGGTTCCATTGTCATCAGCAAGAGTTACAATCTTCTGATCATTTCCCTCCAGTGTCGCTTCTTCGCCATCAGCAAATGCTGCCATCGGCATCATTGCCAGTACGATCAGCAGACTCAGAAAAATACTGGTTGCTTTTTTAAATTTTTTCATTGTTTCCCCATCCTGCGGTGATTACCGCTTTTGCCGGGTTCTTCTTTTGACCCGGGCAGCTGGCTGCCAACCATGGGGATGGTAAGGCCCTCTAGCTTTCCGTCACCGGCTTTCGCCGGCTTTGGCAAGATATCCTCCTTTTCCTAAAGATTTTAGTTCCGACGTTTTGAACGTCTTTCATGCAGACAAAAAGCCTTGCAATAAACGCAAGGCTATGGTCGTCTTATGCACGTAAAGGGTATATCCTCTACTGTAAAATGCAACTGGCTGTCTTGTCGATCTGCCAAGACCCTATAGCTTTGCGTCACTGCCTCACGGCAGTTTTGCCTTTTAAATTTACAAATTTATTATACCCCCCCCTGTACATTTTTGTCAACCCTTATCCAACGTAATTTGTTACATTTTCCTGTCGTTTTTTGCCGCACACAGATCTTTCTTGCTATCATGCTGCGTCTCCTATAAATAGGCCGGCACTTACACGAAAATTATATTGCTTTTGCCGTGGTCTTTTGCAAGGAAACTCTTGCAATTTCCCCGGCTTTCGTATATACTAAAATGTGCGAATTTAGCTAAAAAAATGCTAAAAATTTAATAGTGGGGTGAAAAATTATGGCAAACATTAAATCCGCAAAAAAAAGAATCAAAGTCATCGACAAGAAAACTGCTAGAAACAGACGTGTTAAGGACCATGTCAAAACAGCTCTGAAGGACTTCGACGCAGCACTGGAATCTGCTGATTTCGACGCAGCTTCCGAGAAGCTGAGAGTTGCTGAAAAGAAGTTGATGCAGGCTGCTGCTAAGGGAACTCTTAACAAGAAGGCTGCTTCCAGAAAAGTTTCCAGACTGACCAAAAGATTCAACGCTGCAAAAGCAGCAAAATAAGTCTCACCCGTCCCCACCAGTGTATAAGTTAAATACACATGCGAGAGCAGAAAAACCGATGGATGTGTCTCCCATCGGTTTTATTTTTACCTGAAAATAGAAAGGACTGATTGTTATGTCATTACACATCGGCGCCGAAAAAGGCCAGATCGCAAAGACAGTTCTCATGCCGGGAGATCCGCTGAGGGCGCAGTTTATCGCAGAAAACTTTTTAGAGAACGCGGTCAGATACTCAGAGATCCGCAACATGTACGGGTACACCGGAACCTACAAAGGCGTTCCCGTATCAGTACAGGGCAGCGGCATGGGCATGCCGTCTATGGGCATCTATTCCTGGGAGCTTTTTACAGAATTCGATGTAGAAAATATTATCAGAATCGGCACCGCAGGCGCTTTTCACGACAGCATCAAAGTAGGCGACATTCTGGTCACTCTGGCTGCCTCCACCGACTCCCGCTATCAGCACGCCTTTGATCTGCCGGGACAGTATTCGCCAAGTGTCAGCTTTGATCTGCTGACCAAAGTCATGGACGCAGGCCGCGAAACCGACATTGCCTTCAAAGCAGGCAATACCGTATCCTGCGACGTGTTCTACGAATTGGGCGACCAGTGGTGGAAAAAATGGGCGTCCATGGACGTACTGGCAGTAGAGATGGAAGCCGCGGCCCTCTATATGAACGCCGCCTATCACAGCCGAAACGCGCTGGCCATGATGACCATCAGCGACCACTTTGTCACCGGCGAAAAAGCCACCGTAGAGGAACGACAAAACACCTTTACCGATATGATGAAGCTGGCTCTGGAAGCCGCAGTCCGCTGAGTACCCCTGTCTGGCTGATTTGCGAACATATAAAAACACTGCCGCCGCTTTAACGAAAAAACGTTGAAACGGCGGTTTTTGTATAAAGAAAACTGCCGTCCTACAGATAGACCAGCAGTTTTTTGTACAGTTCCATTTCTATATCCATGAGCCGTCTGGCGATGGATCTCTCCTCCAGGCCTGCGCCTTCATATTGCCCCAACAACCGTCCCAGCGATTTGATCCCGGCATGGCATCCGTCCAGCAGAACTTCCGCTGCCTTGCTGTCATCCTGATCGGTCAGCAGCTTAAACTCTGTCACCAGCCGCATCATGGCTTTTGTCATGGTTCCCGGCTCCTTTTCCTTCTCGCCGTCTTCCGTCAAAAGCCGCCTGCACAAAAAGCCGATCTCCTTATGCTGCTCGTCATACTCTTCGACCAGCTGCTGCAGAGATCCTGATTTTACAAATTCCTTCACCTGTGCAAAGCTGTCCATGGCAGTCCTGCAGCCTTCGTTGATCTCCCGCAGCAGTCTGGCTCTGTCATCCTTCATTTTGCAGATCCTCCTGTCACATGATGCACTTAGTATGCGTCAGGATCTGCAGGAATATACACGCTGCCGCGCCTCACCTCCCCAGAGTTCGGCATTCTGTTCGGCACTGCAGCAAATCAACGCCGTTTTGCCGAACTCCACCCCCAAAGTTCGGCATTTTGTTCGGCACTGCAGCAAATCAACGCTGTTTTGCCGAACTTCACCCCCAGAGTTCGGCATTTCGTTCGGCACTGCAGCAAATCAACGCCATTCTGCCGAACTCATCCCCCAGAGTTCGGCATTCCGTTCGGCACTGCAGCAGATCAACGCCATTCTGCCGAACTCCACCCCCAGAGTTCGGCATTTCGTTCGGCACTGCAGCAAATCAACGCTGTTTTGCCGAACTCCACCCCCAGAGTTCGGCATTCCGTTCGGCACTGCAGCAAATCAACGCCGCTTTGCCGAACTTCACCCCCAGAGTTCGGCATTTTGTTCGGCACTGCAGCAAATCAACGCTGTTTTGCCGAACTTCACCCCTAAAGTTCGGCATTCCGTTCGGCGCTGCAGCAAATCAACGCTGTTTTGCCGAACTTCACCCGATCTAGTGCCGCATCACTCTAGCACTAAGCGACAGCTGTTACTCCATCTCTACGATCCGATCGCTGATATGCTCCACCATGGGCAGATCGTGAGCGATGAGCAG
The DNA here is from genome assembly GCA_021769965.1 of Eubacterium sp. GTDB lineage: Bacteria > Bacillota > Clostridia > Peptostreptococcales > Anaerovoracaceae > Senimuribacter. Next base: position 20,757 of record JAETRU010000009.1, on the reverse strand, counting down.
GATGGTCAGACCCCGGTCATCGTGAAGCTGCTTCAGAAGGTGAATGACCTGAGACTGGATTGACACATCCAGAGAAGCAATCGGCTCATCTGCTACCAGAAGATCAGGATCTGTGATCAATGCCCTTGCGATAGCCGCCCGCTGCCGCTGACCGCCGGAAACATCATATGGATGCCGCTCTGCCAGTTCCCGTTCCAGGCCGACCTGCTCCATCACATCATAGACCTTTTCAGAAAGCTGCGCCCGGCTGCCATAAGATTTTTTAATCACTAAAGGTTCCGCAATGATGTCAAAGAGGGTCATTCTCGGATTGAACGCCGATGCCGAATCCTGAAAGATCATCTGTTTCCGGCATCCGTCCGCAAATCGGATCTCTCCCCCATCCGGCTGATAGATCCCCATGATGCACCGCGCCAGCGTAGACTTGCCGCAGCCTGACCGCCCCACAATGCCGACGATCTCGCCCTTCATTACCGTCAGATCAAAATCCTGCAGCACCGTATGCGCAGCTTTTCGTCCCAGCCGGAACCGCTTGGTCAGCCCGGTGATCTTCATCAGAGGTGTTTTCCCATCCGGCAAAGGACTTCCGGTCAGCGTTACTCCGTCCGGCGCTTTTTTCTGCGGCGCTTCGCTCTTCAATGCCGCTCCGGCCAGAGGCGTCCCGTCTATCGCGGCTTTCCTGCAGCGCTCATCTCCGATAGCGCCGTGGTAGTGGCTGCCCCCTTTGCCGTAGCGGGCATAGCGCAGAAGCTGCTTCGTATACGGATGCCGCGGCGCAGCGAAAATTTCCGCCGCGGCGGCTGTCTCCACGATTTTTCCATCTTTCATGACAGCGATGCGGTCTGCGATCTGTTCCGCAAGCCCTAGGTCGTGGGTCACCAGAATCATGGCCCGACCGCCATCAGAAGTTTTGGAGTCTTTCTGACTTCCAGCGCCTCCTGTTCCTCCAGCGCCTTCCGGTCTTCCGTTGCCTTCCGCGCCGGAAGCGGCCAGCCGCCGCAAAAGCCCCATGATCTGATCCTGCGTATCCGGATCCAGCGCCGTCGTCGGCTCGTCTGCGATGAGCAGTTTCGGCTTTGCGGCCAGAGCGATAGCGATAGCTGCGCGCTGCCGCATGCCCCCGGAAAAATGATGGGGATACTGGCTGAACCGTATCTCAGGCTCAGGAATGCCTGCCAGTTCCAGAAGCCGCAGGGCCTCCGCCTTTGCTTCCCGACGGCTGACCTTCTGATGGAGAAGGATCGGCTCCATGATCTGTCTGCCGATGGATAAGGTCGGGTTCAGAGAAGACATGGGATCCTGAAATACCATAGCGGCGTCCCTGCCCCGGATCTGCTCCAGCTCCTTTTCGGTCATCTTTGTCACATCACGGCCGCAGAGCAGGATCCTGCCATCCCCGATGACAGCATGCTGGCTGTGCAGCATCATGACAGCGCGGCAAAGAGCCGTTTTTCCACAGCCCGACTCGCCCACCAACGCCAGAGTTTCCCCGGCGGAAACCTGCAGACTGACGCTGCGGACCGCAGGCACTTCTCCCAAAGGTCCATGAAAAGATAATATCAAGTTTTCAACGGATAAGATCTGCTCCATGTTTTTACTCAATGCTCCACTTTGCGATATTCCAGAATATGCCGACGCCGTGATGGCCCAGAACCGTCCGCTCTGTGAGACCTTTGATGTCCTTTCTGACGGCATAGTCCGCGTCCACATAAGCGATAAACGTATACGGCATCGCTTCTGTCAGCGCCTCCTGAAAGTCAGCGTACAGCGCCGCCCGCGACTCGCCGTCCTCTGTGTGTCTTGCCTCTGCCAGCAGCCGGTCTACTGTCTTATTGGCGTAGCCGGTGTAATTATCCCCGGCGCCGGATGAAAAGACTTTGTACGTATGATCGTCCGCGTCAAAAGGGCTTCCCCATCCGATAATACAGCAGTCCTGTCCTGCCCAGTCCAGAGAAGGCTTAGACTCGGCAGTCGCGTTGACCCCGATCTGCTGTAGCTGATTAGCGCACATCTTTGCCATATCCACACGGACCTGATCATCAGACATGGCCGAAATTACAAATGCCAGTTCCGTGCCGTCCTTTTCATAGTAGCCGTCCGCGTTTTTCTTCCAGCCGTCTTTTTCCAGCAGCTGTTGGCATTTTTCGGGGTCATACTCAAATTTTTCCATATCCTCATTATTATATTTATTCTTCTGGATCGGAGAATAAGCGGCCTGGCCCTCGCCCAGCAGAACGCTTTTGATGACAGCCTCTCGGTCAATGGCATAACTGAAAATATTAGCAAGCTGTGGATATTTCTTAAACAAAGGGCTTCCCGCGAAGTTGTAGGCAATGGCTCTGTAGTCCGCGGTTTCCATGCGGTATACATTGAAATTGCCGCTTTCTTCAATATCTCCAGCCGTCTTTGCCGTAATCTGTGCCATATCGATGTCGCCTGATTTCAGCTGCATCGCCTTTGCATCCGTATCCGGAACGATTTTGAAGATGACCTTTTCGATATTGGCAGGACCATCATAATATCCGTCAAACCGTTCCATGGTGATGCTCTGGCCCGGATCCCACTCCGTCAGCCTGTAAGGACCAGCGCCTACCGGATTCTGATTGAAATCGCAGGTCGCCAGATCCTTTCCTTCAAGCAGATGCGAAGGCAGTATCCCGATGGTCATGTAATCCGGAAACGCCACGTTGACCTGGCTCAGCCTGATCTCGACAGTCCGCTCGTCAGGACAGCTGATTTCCTTAATATCCGTATAATTGGAAACGATCTCCGACTGGTTGTCAGGATCCAGAATGGCTTCCAGCGTAAACCTGACGTCCTCGCTGGTCAGAGGTTCTCCGTCATGAAAGGTCAGGCCGTCCCGCAGCTTAAATGTATAGGTGAGGCTTTCCTCATCAAAATCCCAGCTTTCCGCAAGTCCGGGCACGACCTTGTTGTCAGCGTCATGGGCAGTCAGTCCCGCAAAGAGCAGCGCATTGATCTCGCCGTGCTCATAGATCGCCGGATTGATTGCCGTATAGTCCTGACTCCCATAGATCAAAGTGTTTCCGTCCGGGGCTTTCTCTTCGCCGTCCCGGGAACCGCACCCGGTCACGCACAGACTGCCAAGAGCCAGCGCCAGTACGCATACAGCAGCCAAAAGTTTCCGTTTCATATTCTCTCTCCTTGTTATAAATTACTATAAATTCTAGTGTTCTTTTTTCTGATATACTCTCCGATTTCAGTCACGCACACCAGAGTCGTGATCAACACCGCGCCCGGTATAACGATGAGCCACCAGCAGCCGCTCAGCAATACCTCCTGCGACATGGACAGAAGACTTCCCCATGACACCGTGGTCAGCGGCAGTCCCAGTCCCAGAAAACTCAGGGTCGATTCAGTGATCATAGCCTGTCCGATATTAGTCACGACCATAAACATAATCGATGATACAAAACCCGGCAGCAGATGCCGCCGCAGCACATACCAGAACCCGCCTTCCATGGTTCTGGCAGCCAGAATATAGTCGCTTTCGCCGATCTGCCGGACCTCGCTTCTGACGATCTTGGAGATGTTAGGCCAGCCGGTCAGTCCGATAATGACAGACAGACTGAGCCACGTGGCCTGTCCCCACATAGCCTGAAAAAAGATGATCAGCAGAATAGAAGGGATACTGAGCATCAGCTCAGAAAAACGCATCAGAAGGTCGTCGATCCATCCGGGCGCGAGACCGCTGACAGTCCCGTAAATCACGGCAACCGCCGTAGAGATCAGTCCGCTGGCAAGTCCGATAGCGATAGAATACCGTCCGCCGTAAAGAATCATGGTCAGAAGATCACGACCCATATTGTCCGTGCCCAAGATATGACCGCTGCCCGGCGGCAGGCTCACTGCCCCGGCATCCATCTGATCCGGCGGATAAGGCGCTAAAATTCCCGCAAAAAGACAGGCAAGAATGATAATCCCCAGCACTGCCAGCGCCCCTTTGGGAAATCTCTTTTTCCGTTTCATACCAGCACCTCCTCCCGCTGCATCCTGGGATCGATGAACTCGCCCAGCAGCTGGGCCGCCAGATTGAACACCAGTACGCAGGCGCCGGTCAGCATGCACAGAGCCATCAGCATGTTATAGTCCTGATACATGGCCGACTCAAAGCTGAGTGTTCCCAGTCCCGGATAGGCGAACACGGTCTCCACCACATAAGTTCCTCCCAGAATATGCGGTACGGCGATAGCCATGATGACCAGCATGGACGGCATGACGTTGCGCAGACAGTGGCAGCAGAGGATCTTTGTCCGCGGGATCCCTTCAGCCTTGCAAAGCAGCACGTAGTCCTGCCGCGTCTCCGCAAGGAGCTTGTTGCGTATCATATATGCGTAATACCACAGGTGCTCCAGCACCATGACCGTGACCGGCAGAATCAGATGCAGGATCCGGTCAGGTATATTATCTTTATTTCCGTAGGAATAAGCGCCGCCTGCAGGCAGCACGCCCAGTTCCACAGCGAAAAACAAGATCAAAAGCAGCGCCAGGAAAAAGGCGGGTATGCTTCCGGATATCACGCCGACGCGGCAGATGATCCGGTCGATCAGGCTGTCTTCCCGCAGCGCGCAGAAGCATCCCAGCAGGAAAGCCAGCGCAAAAGTCAGAATGTACGAAGAAGCGCCCAGGATCAGGGTGTTGGTCCAGACACGTCCGATGACCTGACTCACCGGCAGCTTGTACTTGAAGGACAGCCCCAGGTCTCCGTCAAAGAAATTCTCTGCCCATCTCTGATACTGCACGATCATGGAATCATCCAGCCCCAGCTTTTCTCTGGCAGCCTCTTTCTGGATCTCGCTCATGTGTTCCACGCTGTCGCCGTAATAGGACCGCAGCGGATCTCCCGGGCAGAGCCTCGCGATGACAAAGACCGCCATGGACAGGATCACCAGAACTATGATCATCTGTATCACCTTTGCCGCTGTATATTTCAGTCTGTATTTTGTCCTGTTACTCATCTATTTTCTCTCGGATCTCTCTGACAGACAGCCCGTGCTCCTTTGCCAGCGTCGCCAGCTGGTCAAACTCCGCTTTGACCTTGGTCAGGCCGTCTTTTCGGCAGACTTTGACGTCCACTTCGCCCCACGGGCTCTGCCTCTTTTCAATCTCGCGTTCCATGGTGATACGGCTGCAGGAGTATTCCCGCAGTCCGATAGTGGTGGTGTGCTTCAGCATCAGATCGGCCATCCGCATCCTGTCTTCCGGTTTGGCCATGCAGACCAGTTTGACTGCCGGCCGTGATTTCTTCATGACGATAGGCTGCGCGTAGACATCCAGCGCGCCGGCCTCCAGCAGGATCTCCATAGCGAAACCGATCTCTTCCGCAGTCATGTCATCCAGATTGGCCGCCAGCTCAATGACATCCGCTGACTGCTTGTCCGTCTCCCCTGTCATAGCCCGCACACAGTTAGCCTGCGGAAATTCTTTTGTTCCGATCCCGTATCCGACAGCTCCGGTCCGCATAGCAGGCATAGGGCCGAATTCATCGACAAAATATCTCAGCAGTGCCGCGCCGGTAGGCGTGCACAGTTCTCCTTTGATCTCGCCTCCATAGGCAGGTATGCCCTGCAGGATCAAAGCCGTGGCAGGAGCCGGGACCGGCAGCACGCCGTGAGCGCACCGCACCGTGCCTGAGCCTACATGAACAGCAGACGCCGTGATCTGACCCGGTTTTATCATATGGATCAAAAGGCTGTTGCCTACTACGTCGGCCACAGCATCTAAAGTCCCCACCTCGTGGAAATGGATCTGATCCATCTCCCTTCCATGGACTCTGCTCTCTGCGCCGGCAATGATCTCATAGACTGCCTTCGCGTCTGCTTTCACCTTTTCCGGCAGATCCAGGCTGTCTATCAGTTTTCGGATCTCAGCAAGTCCACTGTGGTGGTGATGGCCGTGGCCGTCGTGGTCATGATGATGGTCAGGATCGTGATGGTGGTGCTCATGGTCTTTCCCTTCCTCTTCACCAAAGATCTCCACACGGACGTGAGTACCCGTAATGCCGCAGGTTTCCTTTTGTTCCGCGCTGACCCTGACCCCAGGGATCTCAAGGCCGTTCATCTTTGTCAGAAACTCCTGCCGCTCCGCCTCCGGCAGTAGCTCATAAAGCGCCGCCATCAGCATATCCCCGGCAGCGCCCATGCTGCAGTCTATATATAATGTCTTCATTCTTTTCCGTCCTCCATGTTATTGATCAGATTTGCCAGATAACCGGCCCCAAAGCCGTTGTCAATGTTCACTACGCTGACTCCGCTGGCACAGGAATTCAGCATAGAAAGCAGAGCCGTAACGCCGCCCAGCGCTGTTCCGTACCCCACGCTGGTAGGCACGGCGATGACCGGACAGTCAGCCAGCCCGCCGATCACAGAAGCCAGAGCGCCCTCCATGCCCGCGATAGCCACGATGACCCTGGCCTGCATGATCTGCTCCGCGTGAGCCAGAAGTCTGTGAATACCCGCAACGCCTACATCGTAAATCCGCTCTACTCTGTTTCCCAGTATCTCAGCGGTCAGCGCGGCTTCCTCCGCCACCGGAATATCGCTGGTGCCGCCTGTCGCGACGAGGATGTATCCGTTGTGCTTGGGCTTTATCATCTCGCCTGCCAGGCCGATACGGCCTTCGGGGTAATATATAAAAGGAATGTCCTTTGTAAACGTATCAGCGGCTTCGCTGCTCATTCTGGTAATGAGAATCGTTTTCTGTCCGCTTTCCCAGAGGGAATGGGCGATGCGGTCGATCTGCTCCGGCGTTTTGCCGGCGCCGTAGATGACCTCCGACGCTCCCTGACGCACGCCTCTGTGATGATCCAGATTGGCGATGCCTATATCCTGAAAGGGCTGCAGCTTCAATTGCAGCAACGCGTCATCCACCGCGGTCTCTCCGTCCGCCACCTGCTGCAGCAGCTTTTTCATATCTTGTTTATCCATTATCTTCCCTCCAAGTCTAAGAGTACAATATCAAAATACGGTTTCAGCAGGCCACAGATCAAGCTGCGGATCTCCGCGGCTTTGACCATCTGATTCTGCGGCAGCTGGATCCTCGCGGCCTCTCCATAAAGCCTGATGCGGAAATCTGAAAAACCCAGCGCTGCCAGTTCCTTCTCTCCCTGCTCTATCTTCTGCAGCTTTTCCGCCGTTATTTTCTCCCCGGCAGACACTCTGGTAGCCAGACAGGCATAGGAAGGCTTATCCCATGTAAAGAGCCCCGCTTCCTTTGATCTCCGCCGGATCTCATCCTTGGTCAGGCCGCAAAGACGCAGAGGCGAGAGGACCTCCATCTCGGAAAGGGCCCGCATGCCCGGCCTGTCGCCGGCCTGATCAGAGGCATTAGTACCGTCGATCACGCAGGTATATCCATCCTCTGCCGCTGATCGTCTGAGCAGATCGAAAATTTTATTCTTGCAGTAATAGCAGCGGTCTTTCGGGTTTGCCGCGACCTGGGGATCTGCCAACACATCACAGCAGATGACCTTCATATCCGCCCCCAGCGCGCGGACCAGCCGCCGCGCATCCGCAAGTTCAAACTCCGGCTGAAACTGGCTTTTGATGAAGTATGCCTGAACGTCTGCTCCGCACTTCTTTGCCGCATACAGCAGGTAAGCCGAATCCACGCCGCCGGAAAAGGCAAGCGCCACCTTGGGATGCTGCCGGAAAAATTCTCTCAGTTCCATATCGTCTATATATCTCCTTTCCTGTCATCAGAATTAAGTTTTTATGGCCGGATCCCAGCAGATAACTGAATCCCGGCTTCTGACAGAATAAAAAATACCACAAAAGCGCGGAGCCTCCTTCGGGAGTCCCTCCTGCCTTCGTGGCATCATTGTTTCAAATTATTTTTGATCGGTATTTTATGTCTTACATATCTGCCTTCTTTCTGAAGACACTGTTCCTTCCTGGAACTCTGCAATATATATTAGCATGTTTCATGCCAACTTGTCAATAGCGCAGTTTCAACGTTTTTCCGCCGGGACCCAAACTTTTTGTTGCAATCGCGAAAACGCCGGCGCAGCCCTGCAACACATTCAGAGCTTTATAGCATTCTCATCCAGGATCCTTTCGATCTCCGCCAGCAGCTGCTCCATAGGATGCCGCTGACTGCGGGCACAGACCTTGGCATCCTCACCGCAGATCAGGCACGTTCGGCCCGATACCCCCAGATCTGACCGGCTCACGCCGCCATTGGCCGTGATCACGTCGATATCCAGAAGGCGCCCCAGTCTGTCCGCTTCCTCCACCTGAACAGCCAGCGCTTTGGCCTGCCTCGGCGTTATCACACCCTCATCAAGGCTCAGATAACCTTCCGGCCCCGTAACCAGAAAATGCATTTCCTGATGCCTGACAGCGTTCTCCGGAAGCCGGATCCTGATCCGTCTCATGCCCTCTTTTAGAGCATTCCGGTACCGCTCCCGGTCTTTGACCGGTCCGGGAATGTTCAGCGTAACAGACAACAGAATGCCGCCGCGCGCGTCGAGCAGTTCCCTCTGCCGCCGTACCCGGTCTTCCCGTGAATCCAGAAGTTCCTTCAATGTCACAGCCCGTTCCGTCATAGATCCTCTCCTCCTCTTTTCCTATTATAAAATCTCCCTGCCAAAAACACAAGGAGATTCCCGTATCTGTTATTATCTGCACGTCTGCCTGCCCCCGGTCAAAGTGAATTCCACCAGATCCGTCTCAATGCTGCTCATGTCGCGGGCTGACCGCGGCTCCGTTCCCGCCCCAAAGTCTCTTATTTCGCCTCGATTGAGGCAGATTCCAAAATACCGCAAATGGGCGTTCCTGTCAATGATTGATTATGGCTTTCAATGATTTTCAAAGTTCCAGCCGCGTTTCCAGCCGCGCAAGCACGTCAGGCTTTCGGATCCAGTCCAGCGTGGTCTCCGGAACCAGCTCCGCAAGCGTATCAAAGACCGTGCTGTCTGCCAGCTGTGACAGTGTGCCGGACACCCTTTGCTCTTCCATCAAAAGGTGTCTGACAGACGTTGCGCTCACAGCCTGACCGCGCGAGGTGAGACGGGGTATTTCATTTAAGAGGATGCCTGCCTTCGGCAGCCGTTTTTTCAAGGTCTGGTTGTATATCTCAGTCACCGGGGAAAACGGCTCGGTGCCGACAAACCGTACGGTGACGCCAAGGGCCGGAGCGATCTGTGACGCGAAAAGTTCTGCATCTATGGCGGCATGGGCAGCGGCTAAATTCTCTTCTTTTGTGAAATAACTGGGAAAAGTCAGGCTGGACACGGCGTAGCGCCCGCCCGGGATCACGGTCACACCTGGCAGATCCGCCGTTCCGGCCTTCACCATAGCCAATCTGTCGGCAAAGGAAAACAGGGAAGCGTCTTCTTCCACTACCAGTATGAACACGTGCCGGCAGGCCTTCGCCGCCTGCTCTGTAAGATAACGGTGCCCCTTTGTAAACGGATTGCAGTTCATCACCAGACAGCCTGCCGGCTTATCGGACATGCCGCTCTGCCTCTCCGCACCGTTCTCTGCCGCCTCAGCCTCGGCTCGAAAACCTTCCAGCTGCTTCACATACTGCCGGATCCCGGCTTCGCCCCACTCCAGCAGCGCCGCATAGGGCCGCGCCGCCGCCGCCAGCCGAAACCCCAGCCCCGCAAACTGCCCGGCCTTTTCCGGTTTGGTGAACAGATACAGACTCCGGTACCCCGCGGCCCCGGCGCGGCCCACTAACTGGGTTACGACTTTTGCGGTCAGATCCTCCCCCTGAAACTGGGGATCCACGGCTACGCCCTGGATCATATCACCTTTTAAGCTGCCGCAGGCGGCCAGCCTTCCATCCTCACAAAAGACTCCCGCCGTGTAATCCACAGCCTGCGGCGCTGAAAGGCCGCAGGCGGCCAGCAGCGCCGCCGCCTGCTCCATCTTTATTTCCTCAGTATAGAACATCCTTCCTCCGATTCTCTGGCCATTTCCTTCTCAGAATTGAGCAAAACCGTCCTTTTTTCTCTTTTTTGCTCAATCCGACGCGTCTTTCCTCTATTCAGATTGAGCAAATCCCTGCTTTTTCTCCGGTTTTGCTCAATCGCCTGGCCTACGGCCGGGCTGCCGGCTACAAAAAACTCAGTTCCCTATTTCACAGGCACATTATAGATCGTATCCAGCAGACTGCCATCACGATACAGCACTCTGGCGACAGCTTTATCGCCCAGTACCGGCTTCTTTGCTTTACCGTTCAGTTTCTCAGCCGCATCCGCAAGTTCGTGGATATCCACCACCGGAAGACCCGCGTCCCGGAACCGGAGCGCCAGCTCAGGCCGCAGCGGATTGACAGCGATGCCGCGCTGGGTCACCAGCACGTCGACAGTAGCGCCCGGCGTGGATCTGCAGAGCACTTTATCTACTACGATCGGCAGCCGCGCGCGGGAAAGAGGCGCCACGATCATGGACATCTTCGCGCCGGCGGCTGTATCGCTGTGGCCGCCGCTGCCGCCCATAATATATCCGTTGGAATCCGTATGGACATTGACATTGAAATCCGTATCGATCTCAGTTGCGCCCAGGATCACCACATCTAAACTGTCGACCGCGCTGCTTGCCGCTGCAGGGCTCGCGTAATGAGACGCTGTGACTTCCCTGTGATTCGGGTTCGTTCTGATAGATTCCACAGCCCCCAGATCAAAGCACTGGACATCCAGAAGAGCCTTGAAACAGCCGCTTTTCATCATATCTACCATATAGCTGGTGATGCCTCCAAGGCCGTAACTGCCTTTGACGCCGCGCCGCAGCATGATATCCTGCAGGTACTTCGCAGCCGCAAGGGACGCGCCGCCCGCGCCGGTCTGGAAGGAAAATCCGTCGACCAGAAGTCCGCTGGCTTCAATGGCCCTTGCCGCATAGTCAGCGATGACAAGACCTACCGGATCCTTCGTGATCTTCGTCGTGCCGGAAACAATGCCGGACGGCTCGCCGATCTTGTCCACGCAGACTACATAATCGATATAGTCCTCCGCGATTGAAAAGTCTGTCAGAGGATAGTCCACTAAATTATCCGTGATGACCACCGAAGTCTTCGCGTACATGGCGTCCGCGAAAGCGTAGCCCAGAGAGCCGCAGGCGGATTTTCCGTATTTGCCTGTGCAGTTTCCCATCGGGTCAGAAGTCGGCGCCGCGATAAACGCCACGTCGATCGGCGACGCGCCGCTGATGATGTCAGCAGGACGGCCGCCGTGAGTACGGAACGTGACAGGCTTATCCAGAATGCCTTTACTGATGGCGCGGCCTACAACGCCGCCGATGTAATCCGTTTCGATCCCTGTGATCACGCCGTCTCTGATATATTCGATAAAAGGCGCGTGAGTATCAAAGATAGAACTGATGTTGACATTTAAATCCTTAATTCCAAGCTCACTGATAACATCCAGCACCATCACTGCCACCATGTCGCCGTTGCGCAGATGATGATGGAAAGAAATAGTCATGCCGTCCTTAAGTCCGGACAGCTTTACCGCCTCTTTGATATCCTTTACTAATTTTCCGTTTTTCATTCCTCACTGCCCCCTTTCACTGCCGGATCTGTCGAACGGTCTGCCGAATCTGCCGAGCTTTCCAAAGCTGCAGCGCCCGAATCCAAAGCGCCGGCTTCCGCCCGCACATACAGTCCCATGGCCTCCGCGGCTTCCAGTACCTGCTGCGCTCTGGCCACGATCGGCGCGTCGATCATCTTGCCCCGCAGAGATACCACGCCTTTGCCCTCGGCCTTGGCCTTTGTTATAGTCTCAAAAACGTCCTTCGCGTACTGTATCTCAGCCATGGTCGGACTGAACACCTCGTTGATGAACGGAATATGCCGCGGCGAGATAGAAGCCTTGCCGGAAAATCCCAGACTCTTAGCAAACTGCGCGTCCGCCACCAGACCGTCATAGTCCTCCACGTCAGTCCACGGCGTGTCGTATACGTCAACGCCTGCAGCTCTGGCCGCCATGACCATGCGGGAGCGGGCGTAAAAGATCTCCTTGCCTTCCTTTGTCCGCTTGCAGCGCAGATCTGCCGTCAGATCCTCCCCGCCGAGGAAGATAGCGGCAACCCTCGGGTCAGCCGAAGCGATCTCAAAAGCCTTCTCCACACCCAGCGCCGTTTCGATCAGAGGGATCAGCTTCACCGTGCCCTGCGGAAAACCGCACTGTTTTTCCAGTACAGCGATCCGGTCCGAAATGACCGCTACATCATCTGCGCAGCTGACCTTTGTCGGCATGATCATGTCCGGCTTTACAGGAATGATGGCAGCCAGGTCCTTCTCCCAGTAAGGACTGTCCACCGGGTTGATACGCACGATGACCTCACGGGTATATTCCAGAGCGCGAATGCCGTTACGCACCAGAATTCTCGCGGAATCCTTCTCTGTCGGCGCGACCGCGTCCTCCAGATCCAGGATCACACTGTCAGAGCCGAGAAAATCCGCATTCAGCAAGATGTTAGGACTGTTTCCCGGCAGGAAAAGCATACTTCTTCTCATGACTATTCCTCTCCTTTCATGCGGCAGACCGCCGTCTCCACTCTGGCCCTGATCGTACAGTCTACAGCGCCTCTGTCGCTGGCCGTGACCTTTGCGTCAGCGACTCCCAGCTCCTTGAGGGTCTCCCGGATCACCGCCTCGATCTCCTCGCCGAACTGCGCGTAGACCACAGAAGTCACCGCGAGCTCCACGCCGCTGCCTGGCGCAAGGGGTTCTATTTCCACATAGATATCGCTGGATTCCACCGTTCCAGCACATGCTCTTTCTAACATTACTCCACCTCTTTCTCCTCATCAAAAAACAAATGCAGCATCACACTCAGCGCCAGCAGGTCCGCGCTGCCTCCCGGACTCAGATGCCGCGCTATGCACTGCCGGTCAAACGCCCGAACCATCGCAAGGCCCTCTTCCGTCCGAAGATCCGCTCCGGTCAGCACCTCCGCCGCCCGGGTCCGTACAAAAGCCAGGCCTTCCGCCCCGCCCCTGTACGCCGCGTTACTGTCCTCCGTTTTCACCATCAGGGCCAGCAGGGCTTTGATCATGGCTTCCATCAAAGGGTGTCCGTCCGATCTTGCCTGCCGCAGCACGGGCAGTCCGGTCGTAAAAACATTTTCAAACCCCGACAGCGCTTCGGCCCGCACGCCGCCTACGCCGGCGTCCCCACGGACCTGCAGTCCGTGGGTCCCTGCAGCCGTGTCCTGCTGCAGCAGGGCCTCCGCCAGCTGAGCGCAGAGCGCCTGCAGCCTTTGTTCCGCTGCCTGATCTGAGCTGTCCGCTGACGCGGCGGCTTCCCTGATCAGCATACCTGTGGCGCAGCACAGGATCCCCATGGAAAATACCATACCTTTATGGGTATTGACTCCTTTGGTAGCCGCGTACATAGCCGTTTCACCGCATCTTCCGATGCGCCGCAGCCTCGGTACTAACTGCTTTGGATTTTTTCCGCCGCTTTCAAGGCCCGCCTGCGCGCAGGCGGTAAAACAGGGCTGCAGCGCCGCGCTGCTTGCCAAAAACAGCGGATAGTCCATATCGTCATGGGCTCCGCTGTTTTCCCTGTCTACAAGGCCCGGCTTCGGGGTGGCTCCTGCCTCCATTCTGAGAGCGCAGGAGGCCATCGCCCCGATCTCTGCCGCAGTTATATTAACATTCATTTTTTGCGGCCAGCTGCGCAAGGATTCTCTGCATTTCATTATATACGATCATATATCCTTCATCTACGCCCATGCCCGGTTTTGCCAGGATCTGGTCAGGCTGGGTCGCCATAGCAAGGTTGACACAAACCTGCGCGGAGCGGTCTGTTTCGTTGCAGGTACCGCCCTGATAAGCGCCGATTCCTTTTTCTTTGCAGTAAAGGACTGCTTCTACGATATTGTTGATGCCGCCAAGGTCCGGAGTCTTGATCTGTACCATGTGACCCGCTTTGTTGTCAGCAAAGTATTTGATATCTTCTAAGGTGTTGCACCATTCGTCCGCTACCAGTTCCACATTGATGCCGCGGCGGTCAACCTCCGCTGTCAGCGCTGCCAGAGCCTTCATCTGCGCTTCACGTTCCTCCGCGTCCATCGGACCTTCGATACGCAGCTTGAACGGTTTCGCGGCGTCTGCCAGCGTCGCGATGTAATCTGCCATGGCTTCATAATTGTTGACGCCGAATGCCATACCGATGGTTCCGTACACGTCGATGTGCAGGACCGGCTGGTAATCCTCATCATGACGGAGCGCGATGATCCTGTCTCTCAGCCATTTCACATATTCCAGCAAAATGCTTCCGTCTTTTCCCAGCTTTGTTTCTACATTGTTGATCAGAGCGTGCGGCAAAACATCAGCGCCTTTCATGATCATCTTGTCGGAGTTATCGTAACGGTTGTCGCCGGACTGGGTAAAAATCGGAATCTGGCGGTATTCCGGCTGCAGGCCATATTCGTCTGCGATAACTTCGCACATCAGCTGCTTCTTCGCCTTTGCTACAGCGTCCAGAATGGTCTGCGTCACGCCGTAGCGGATCGCTGTGTGCAGTCTCTTGCCGTTTACCTGTACTGCTTCTACCTCTGCTGCCAGATCACGGAAAGAATTCAGTTCTTTTCCCTCAAGCACCGGCGCTACATGCTCCATGATGACCGGAATGAAATCCTCTGCCAGGAACAGCGGATCTCTGCCGCCAGCGCCGCTGTACTGTACCGCTGCGCAGTCGCCGTACGCAACCTGGCCATCCTCTAAAACTGCCATGACAGAGATGGATTCGCCTGCCTGTCTTACAGCCTTAAAACCATCAGTCACCGGCTCGCCGATATAGGCGGAGCCGTCAGCCTTCGCGCCTTTTTTGATCGCTCTCTGGTCATCAAAGAAGAACCCGGTTCTTCCTCCGGAACAAATGATTTTTTTAATTTTCATGTCGTTATCCTCCTAATAATTCTGCTCTTTTTCACTCTATACTGTGTATGTCGTGCACTGGGCCGGAACGTTTCCTGCAAACGCAGCGCGTCGAGGACTAGTGACGGTCCAGTGACACGGCAGGCTACTTCCATGTTTTCTAAAATGGTCAAAATGTTTTCCATAGAAAACATTTTGAAAGAAACAGCAACGCACCGATCTCGTTTCCGGTCAAAACATATGCAAACATCAACAGATATTTCAAATTTCTATAAAATTCCGCCTGTCTTTCTGGCCTTCCGCCTTTTTCCTGTGTCCGATTCGCTCTGCCCGCCCGTTTATTTTCGAAAACGGCCAAAATGTTTTCTCCAGAAAACAAAAGTATCAAAATTGAAAACCGGCTTCATATCAGCCTCGGCTCCCGGAACGTTTCCTGCAGTTTTCGTAGTTTGAAACATAGCGTGCCGCGTTTTCCCGCAGGCCGAAGGCCGAGGACTTCGCGGCAGCTATGCTCTCAAACTATTTCCAAGGTCTGCCGACCAGTTTTCCTTTACTGATGGAGTAAACGTCGTCGATAACCATCTGGAAAGACGCGTCTCTCTTTTCTGCCTGGGCACGTTCCTCGATCTTTTCTTTGTTGAAATCGATCAGTTCTTTGGAAAGCGGCACGTTGGCAGCGTTTAAGATACGGATCGCGCCGTCATTATCTCTTGCCGGCAGCATCTTTCCTGCATTGAGCTTGCTCGGCGCAAACGGAATATCCAGAACGCCTGCCTGGAACGCTCTGACTGCGCCTACTGCCAGATCGCCTTCGCCAAGTTCGAACACTTTGTCCACGATGCAGCGGGTTTCAGCGGAAATGATCATCATTTCATTGACAACATGGCTGGTATTGGACAGCTGCTGGTCGCAGAGCATGTTGATCATCTGCTTGGTGCAGCGCAGTCCCTGCGCGTTTGCTTCTTTGGTCGGAACGCCGATGGCTTCGTGCGGCGTCTTTACGATGACTTTGGTCGCCTTTGACAGTGCCGCGATAGCGCTGCCCCAGGAAATGACAGAAAAGGCCTGCGCTTCATCCTGCGGGAAACCGCCCATCCACTGATGGAGAACTGTGGTGACCTCTACATCGTCATAACCGTATTTCTTCAGATATTCTTCCGTCAGATTGCCCAGTGCGCGGATCGCCGCGACGTCCTGTACCAGATTTCCGCACTGGCCGTAGCCGACTGTAATATTCTTTACGCCCTGTTCCGCGGCGAGCAGGCTTTCGATGATAGCTACAGAATGGGAAATGCAAGGCGGAACCAGGGTACCGGTCAGCGGTCCGTAAGGCTCTCTGTTGATGCTGACGCCGGCTTCTTCATAAATACCGGTCAGACGGTCGCAGTACTGCCAGTCTTTGATGGTCTTTTCCAGACTTACATTTTTCGCGTAAGGGATATTGTAAGAAATACCGCCGCCTTCATAGCTTGTAAAGCCGCCGGCGTAGGAGATCTCAGTCAGAAGTCTCGCGTCCGGTGTGCCGTGGCGTACCTGAACCGGCGTATTCAGCTCACTGATAATGGAGCGGCATGCATCTACACCGTGGTTGACGATCGGAAGACCGTTGAGCATGGATTTGCTCTCTCTGACGGATTCCTGAATGCCCACTTCCGCTTCCTTATATCTGTTCTGTCTGGTATAGCTGTCTACTGTTGTCGGCAGCAGGTCCGCGCCGCCCTTATCCTGCAGATAGGTCAAAAGGTCGATGTGCTCCTGTACCAGCGCGACACCGGCTCTCGGCTGTACCAGAGTCTTTCCTTCTTTCTTTGCCTTTACCAGCTTCTTGCCGAAATTCTTTTCTTCCGGCAGGCTCTGGTGAAATGCTACCGCCTTCTCAAAATCAACGTCTGCGCCGGTCGGCCACTGGGTCAGAATCTCCTTCTGTACGCCGTAAAATTCATCATTTGTCAGTTTTTTATTTTTCAATTCCATAGGATTTCATCTCCTTTTTCATGATCTTTAATGCTGTATCCGGCGCATGTTTGGCGAGAAGGCCCATGGCCGATAATATATATTCTTTGTCCAGCAGGATCTCCGCCTGCCGCGGTTTTAATGAGGAAGCTTCCGCAATATCGTACAGAATGCCTCTGGCGATCTTTTCTGCGTGCTTTGCGTGGATCAGGGAACCTCCTGTAATAACGGCTTTTTCCACCTTTGTCAGGTCCTTGCCCTCCTGCAGCCACGCTTCGCCTACAGGCGTATAGACCTTTTCCACATGCCCAGCGTGACGGGTCATGCCCACTTTGACTGCCAGAGATGCCAGCGCAAAATCCAGTGCCTCAAGATCTTCTGTTTCGGGCAGTGTGTCAGGCTTCTCTGAGATCAGGGAAAGCAGCTCCTGCGCCCTCTCTTCAGACAGCCCTGAAAGCTTTGCGATCGCGCCGATACCGGCCGCCTCCGCGATGCCTGCCGCGCTGTAGCGCATGCCGATGTCCCCTTCCACGGTTCTCTTTGCGTAAGGTTCCGGAAGCCCTTTGATGACCGTGTTCACGCCGCTGGGCTCGCCCAGGCTCATGGAGTAAACGTCTGTGGTCGCGCCGCCTACATCGACGGCGACCAGATCACCCAGGCCGCTTTCTGTTTCCGTTCCCTTTGCCAGAAGCTCCATGGCGGAAAGCACCGCCGCCGGCGTCGGCATCATAATGCCGGAGATCAGCTGGCCGGCGCGGGACAGGCCCTTTGCCTTGATGATCCGGGCGAGGAAAATCTCCCGAATGCAGCTCTGTGCCGGTTCAATGTTCAGCTGCCCAAAGCGCGGCATTACGTTTTCCGTTACGATCGCCTGCTTTCCCGCGTCCTCTAAAATCTTTCTGCATTCGCCTGCGGCATTTCTGTTTCCCGCGATGACCACTGGAAACTCCGCGGAAATCCCTGCCAGCACTCTGGCGTTTTCCAGGATCGTATCTTTGTTGCCGCCGTCAGTTCCCCCGGTCAGAAGGAAAATGTCCGGCTTCAGTCTCTGGATCTCATCCGCGTCTTCTTCGGTCAGCTGATAGGAATAGACCTTCATGACCTTTGCGCCTGCGCCGAGGGAGGCCGTCTTCGCCGCTTCTGCAGTCAGTTCCGGCACCAGCCCGCAGCTGATCATCTTCAGACCGCCTGCCGCGCTGGAACAGGCGAATCGCTCATCAAAATCTTTCTGCGTCAGCCCGGTTTTTTCCTCCAGAAGCGCCATCGCGTCTGCCAGCCCTTCGTTAATGTCGGTTTCCACGGTCGTATAGCTTGCTGCCGTTCCGAGAAGCCGCTCTTCTTCGAGATCCACGGCAGTCACCTTGGTATACGTGCTGCCGAAATCTATCAATAATACTCGTTTCATGGCATTTCACCGATCTTTACAGACCAAAGTCCTCCCGCAGCGCGCTGATGGTTTCTTCCGGCGCTGTGCCCGGTCCGAATACTCTGTTAAAGCCCATCTTCTTAAATCTCGCTTCGACTTCATCAAAAGGCTGCTTGCCGACGACGATGTTGCCGCCTACATAGAGTAAAATATCTGTAAGTCCCGCCTCATTGCATTTCTCCCGAAGACCTCTGCAATCCAGTTCTCCGTGTCCGTACAGGGAGGATACCATAATCGCGTCTGCGTCTGTTTCCACGGCTGCCGCAATGTATTCTTCCTGAGATACCATGACGCCCAGATTGGTTACATCAAACCCTGCTTCTTCAAAAGCGTGGTTCAGAATCTGGATGCCTACTGCGTGAACATCCGCGCCGATAACGCCGATGACTAACTTCTTCTTGTTTTCTTCCATGATTCACCTCGAACTTTTTATATCGAAAAATGTATTACATCTTTATAGTACATTGTTATATCTCATTTGTCCACAGGCAAATTGTTTTTTTTTAGCACTTCTTATGCAAAGTGCAATTTATAAAAATTTACACGAAAAAACAGACCCGGTAAGGGTCTGTCTCGTTCTCTCTTACAGCAGCTTTTCCGCCACTTTCTTCAGTTCTTCTCTGATGGCGATATGCTGCGGGCACGCTTCCTCGCACCTGCCGCAGCCGATGCACTCGCTCGCCTGCTTCAGTCCGTGGCCTGCGACCATCCAGTCTTCCTGATGCTTTGCCATCGCTTTGTTCCCGTACAGGGTCAAATAGTTCATGGCTGTAAAGGAACCGGAGATCCCGATCTGCATCGGGCATACCTTCGCGCAGTAGTTGCAGCTTGTGCACGGAATCATAGGGACTCTTGCAAGCTCCTTTCTCGCTTTATCGAGAGTTTCCCGCTGTGCCTGCGAAAGCCCCGTAAAATCCTTCATGTAGGACAGATTGTCTTCCATCTGCGCGAGGCTGCTCATGCCGGAAAGCACTACCATCACATTGTCCAGATCCGCCGCAAAACGGACCGCCCAGGATGCTGCCGACGCGTCCGGATCTGCTTTCTTAAAAATTTCTGCTACAGATTCCGGCGGTGTCGCCAACATGCCGCCCTTGACAGGCTCCATCACGATAACCGGCTTTCCGTGCTTTTTCGCTGTTTCGTAGCATGCCTTTGACTGTACTGCCGGATTCTCCCAGTCCGCGTAGTTGATCTGCAGCTGTACAAATTCCATTTCCGGGTGGGCGGTCAATATCGCGTCCAGCTCTTCCGGCGTGGAATGGAAGGAAAATCCCGCGTGCCTGATCAGTCCCTCTTTTTTCTTTTCCTGCACAAAGGTCCACATGTCAAAGTCATCAAAATATCTGCTTCTGGCTTCTCCCAGATTGTGCAGCAGATAAAAATCAAAATATCCCGCGCCGGTCTGTTTCAGGGAAACCTCGAACTGTTCGTATGCTTCTTCTCTGGTCTTGCAGTTGATCCACGCCGCATTTTTGGTGGCAAGCTGAAAGCTTTCTCTCGGATACCGTTCAACAAGCGCCTTGCGGATGGCATCTTCCGAACCCGCATAAGCCCATGCTGTATCAAAATACGTGAAGCCTGCCTCCATAAACAGATCTACCATTCTGCTGGTTTCTTCCACATCGATAACGCCGTCCTTCTGCGGCAGTCTCATCAGTCCGAATCCGAATTTCTTAATGTCTTTTCCAAGCTCGCTCATTGTATCTCCTCCTCGTTTCTATATCATATACGCCTTGAATATACTGGTTAAATAAGTTCTGCAGAACTCTTCGGTGCGCGCTCTGAGGCTGTAGCTGCCATCGCGCATGCTCCAGCAGAACATCTGGCCGTAAAGCAGATCGATCAGCGTATGTCCCAGCGCCTCTACCGGCGTCTCCTCTGCCAGAAGACCTTCCTCTACCCCATAGCCGATCAGCTTTCCGATGGAATCAAGGTCAAAACACAGCTTTCCCCGCTGGTTATTCTCTTCTCCGGCCGGAATGTCGACCACTGTTCTGATCCACTCCTGAGAAAGCTTTGCGCTGCTGTCCTCAATGCAGGCGGAAAAATTCACCATATAATAGGTAAGTTTCTCTATAAAAGTGCCTTTCAGGGAAATGGCCTCCTCCAGGATCTCCGTGAATGCGCCGTAGCCCATTGCGAAGACGATATCCTCTTTCTTCTTAAAATAGGTATAAAACGTCCCTTTTCCCACGCCTGCCAGAGCTGTGATCTCATCAATGGTAGCATGTGAAAGTCCTTTCTCCGCTATGATTTTGCTGCCCGCCTCTAAAAGTTTTTTCTTTGTCAGCAAAGCGTTCTCCTGTCTGCTCGCCATAAACGCACCTCCATATGTTCTCATTATACTAAAAAGTCGACTAATAGTCAATGACTTTTAGTCGACAAAATTTCAGCTGGGGAGTATGAAAAAACCATCCACGCGTCAAACGCGTGGTTTTCATTTGTCGGGCAAAGCCCTCTACTCCTCGCGAACACGTCAAACGTGTAAAGCTAAATCTGCCAGCTGCGAGTGCTATAACT
>JAETRU010000042.1 GCA_021769965.1 Eubacterium sp. | reverse complement strand
CAAAGTTCAAGGGCCAGGTATACGTACTGAAGAAAGAAGAAGGCGGAAGACATACACCGTTCTTTAACGGATACAGACCGCAGTTCTACTTCAGAACAACAGACGTAACAGGCGATCTGAAGCTGCCGGAAGGTACAGAAATGTGCATGCCTGGAGATAACGTAGTGATGGAGATCGCGCTGATCACTCCGATCGCTATCGAAGAAGGACTGAGATTCGCTATCAGAGAAGGCGGCAGAACAGTAGGTTCCGGCGTTGTAACTGAGATCATCGAGTAATCGAGAAGCGATTCGAATCAATTTCATGAGAACAATAAACCCGCGAGAGATCGCGGGTTTTGTTTTGCCTGCGGTTTTCACAAGTAAAATCTTAATTTTTCTTCAGAACTATCGACAACTATCGACATTGTATAGTAAAATAGAATAATCTGAGGAATTTTAAAGAGGATACGTAAATGAGAAGCGACAAACATAACAAAAGTGAGAAAAAAGGAGAGGGCGGGTTTTATATGTTTTCCAGATTTTGGGCTATTGTCTATCTTCTGGCGTCAGCCGCCTTCTTTGGCGTTATTGTATATATGAACCTTTTGCCGATGAAGTATCTGTGCATAGCCGGCGGCTGCGTGGCGCTGCTGCTCCTGCTGCTGTTTCCAGCGCTGTTTTTTCGGAACTTCAAGAAATCCAGGAAGGTCCTCTGTCTGATCCTGTCTTTGCTGGTGATGACGGCCTATGGCATAGGCGCGGCCTACGCCATGGGAACTGTGGACTTTCTCAATAAGATCACTTCGCGTCCCGCAGTGCAGACCGTAGAGTTTGACGTGGTGGTCAGAGCAGACAGTGCCTATGATGACGGCGAGAGTATCAGAGGGAAAACGATCCAGACCTCTATCGATACGGACAAACTGTATTCTGAGGCCAGGAACAAGCTGCAGGACGAGCTGAATGTCACCTATGAGATGTCGGAGAATCCGGAACTTCTGGCCGACGGCCTGCTGGATCAGACCTATGAGGCTGTGTTTATCAGCGCGGCCAATTATAGTTCTCTGTGCGCGGACCGGGAGGGCTTTGAAACGGATACAAAGATCATTTACCGGGTCAAGATAGAAAAGGAAGTCGCGGAGATCGCCAAGTCGGTGGATGTGACGAAGAATCCGTTCAACGTTTATATCAGCGGACTGGATACCGAAGGTACCATCGATACCGAGGCCAGATCTGATGTAAACATGATCGTTACTGTCAATCCGAAGACACACAGGATCCTTCTGACTTCGCTGCCGAGAGACGCTTATATCGACCTGAAATCGGTACAGGCTAAGGATAAGCTGACCCATACGGGGCTGTACGGCATCGAGGAGACTGTAGGCGTGGCAGAAGATCTGCTGGGTATCGATATCAACTATTACGGAAAGGTCAACTACACTACGGTGACCAAACTGGTGGACGCCATAGGCGGCATCGACGTAGTCAGCGACTATACCTTTGATACCCATGGCATGGGGGTCTACTATATTTTCTACGAGGGTGAGAATCATCTGGACGGTTCCAGAGCGCTCGCCTTTGCCAGAGAGCGGAAATCCTTTGCTGACGGAGATCTGCAGCGAAACAGAAATCAGCAGATCGTACTGGAAGGGATCCTGAAAAAGGCATTGAGCAGTACTACGATTCTGACAAGATATACATCCATACTCAATGCGGTGGAGGAAAACGTGGATCTGAACCTGTCGCCGGAAGATATCCAGAAGCTGGTGAAAATGCAGCTTGACGGGATGCCCGGATGGAAGATCGAACGGCAGAGCATTATCGGTACGCCGGACTCGGACGTATGCTACTCGGAGGGAAATCAGTACCGCTCGGTGGTGTATCTGGATCAGGAGAGTGTCATTGAAGCGCTGGATAAGATCACAGATGTCATGGATGACGGAAAAGACAAAGAATAGAAATGCAAAGAGCGCCATTTTACGCAGGCGCTCTTATTTTTTAGTTATTTACTTCAGGATGACGCCGCCGATGAGCAGATAGTAGTCGGGAATAGAGACTCCGTCAGACCACTGGGCGGAGAAACCGAATTTGTCTTCTATCAGTCTGACTGCCAGTATGCCGATGGCTTCCAGCCCGTAGCGCATGATCTCGGGATGTACGCAGGGCAGTCCGGAAAGGCGGGCGCATTTTTTGCAGGCTACGCATTCCTGGGCTGCCAGTCCGTAGCTTCCCGGTGTCTGCTTTTCCAGCTGGCGCATTTCCGCGTCAAATCTTTTTTTCTCATCAAAAAGCCAGATTTGCGCTTCTTCAACAGTGGCTGCTGACGCGCAGGAGACCCGGTCGACGATGAGATGAAACTCTGAAAATCCTTTCCAGAAGTCAGCCGGTTCAAAGTCGAATTCGGGGCAGGACCAGGTCTTTTTGTATCCGGAGCACTGGCTGCATTTGCTGTGAGTCAGTCCGAAATCAAAATACTGCTCCAAAAGCTCACTGACGGGAATGTATGTTTCAAACCGCTCAACTTTATGCTTCATGTTTCAGTTTTCCTTCTACGATCATTCTGGCGATGATCTCCGCGCAGAACGCGACAGCGGTAGCGCAGTGGTGTGTGCCGTTGTGATCCATGTATCCCTGGTCGCCTTCCGGCGTTTTCCAGTCATAGACTGCGCCCATGGTGTGGATCATAACATCTTTGCAGAGAATGCCGCCGTATTCTTCGCGGAAAGTATCAGCAACTTCTCTGACCATTGCGTGACATGCATCGTAATCGCCGCCCAGATCGTCGATAGGGCGTCCGTAACAGATACTGATGGCCCATGCCGCTGCGTTGAGCGCGCCGCAGGTGCCCTCCAGACAGCAGCCGCAGCCTCCGGCGATCCCGAAACATGCCTTCAGCATATCCTCGGTGATACCAAAGTCAGGAAACGCGGAATAAATACCGTTGAGCATACTCTGGATGCAGTTGCCGTAATCGGTTTCTGTCTGAATGCCGACGTTCATCGCTTTTCTGACCAGCGCGTCCTTTTCTTCCTGTGATAATTTTGTATAATCTTGCATGATAACATCTCCTCTCGGTTTTTACTATGCAGTAAGTTAAACCTATTTTATCTGAAAAGCGGGAAAAAAACAAGATGTCCGGCCTGATGACAAGATAGTCAGCAAATAAATAAATTGAAATAGAGATTTTGAAGTGCTAAAATTAACATAATTAAGTATTTTCTACTTTCGAAAGGAGAATTATTATGAAACTGGTTGTTGTAGGCGGCGTAGCCGGCGGCGCGTCTGCGGCCGCGAGAGCACGCAGACTTGATGCAAAAGCAGAGATCGTAATTTATGAAAGAGGCGCACATGTTTCGTTTTCCAATTGTTCTCTCCCATACTACCTCGGAGGCGTCGTAGGGTCTGACGAAGATCTGATCATGATGTTTCCGGAGGATTTTAAGAGGAATCATGATATAGATGTATATACACGGCATGAGGTAACGGCAATAAACCGCAGCAGGAAAACTGTAACAGTAAAGAACCTGAACACCGGAGAAGAGTTTGAGGACAGCTATGACAAGCTGGTGCTGTCTCCGGGAGCAAAGCCTGTGATGCCGAAAAGCATTCAGGGGATAGAGGCAGACAATGTCTTTACCATTAGAAATGTGACGGATATCAGCAGACTGAAGACATATCTGGACGCTGCCGGAATGCAGAACGTTACTGTAGTCGGAGGCGGCTTTATCGGAATTGAAACGGCTGAGAATCTGAGAAAGGCAGGAAAGAATGTATCTGTCGTAGAAGGGACGGATCAGATCATGGCCCCGTATGACTACGACATGGTGCAGATCCTGCATAAGGAGCTGGACGATCATGGTATCAGCCTGTATCTGGAGTCCTCTGTGACGGCGATTGAAAAGGGAAAGGTGACAGCGGTGAAAAAGGGCGAGGCCTTCAGTATTGACGCGGATGCCGTGATCATGGCAGTCGGCGTCGCGCCGGAGACAGAGCTTGCTGAGAAGGCCGGTCTGGCGATCGGAGAGACCAGAGGCATCAAAGTCAACCATAATTACCAGACCACCGATCCTGATATCTATGCTGTAGGAGACGCTATTGAATCCTTTAACAGCCTGACACGTAAACCGGGCAGACTTGCCCTGGCAGGGCCTGCGCAGCGCCAGGCGAGAGCGGCGGCAGACCATATCTGCGGGATCCCGGGCAGCAACAAAGGCTTTATCGGCTCTTCCTGCATCAAACTGTTTGATCTCAACGCCGCGTGTACCGGGCTGAATGAAAAGACGGCGCGGAAAGAAGGTTTTTCCTTTGATTCTGTGATGATCTTCCCGTCAGATAAAGTGGGCATCATGCCGGGTTCAAACTACATGGTATTTAAGCTGATCTTTGAAGTGCCGACAGGCAGGATCCTGGGCGCGCAGGCGATCGGAACCGGCGAGGCGGATAAGAGGATCGATGTGATCGCGGCCATGATCACCATGGGCGCAACACTGGAAGACCTGAAAGAACTGGAGCTTTGCTACGCGCCGGCATTCTCTACAGCAAAGGATGTTGTAAACATGGCGGCACTGGTAGCTCTCAATGTGCTTTACGGCAGAATTAAACAGGCTCATGTCAGCGAAGTGCGGGATCTGGCCGAAAGCGGCGCCTGCATCATTGATGTCAGAAGTCCGGAGGAATTTGAAGAGGGACATCTCAAGTGCGCGAAGAATATTCCGCTGGGCCAGCTGCGCGGACGACTTTCCGAGATCCCGAAAGATGTGCCGGTTTATCTCCACTGCCGCTCCAGTCAGAGATCCTACTACGCGACATGCTGTCTGCAGGGCAACGGATTTACAAATATCGTGAATGTCAGCGGGTCTTTCCTGGGAATCAGTCTGTATGAATATTTCAATGATAAGACCCTGGGCCGCGAACCGATCGTAACGGCATACAACTTTGAATAAATAGGAAATAATTATTGATGAAATATTCACAAATAGCAAGCTGGTAAATAAAAGTAGCAAGGAAATCATTGCAATCTCCGACAAGAGGGGTATAATGATGACATAGTTTACGTTGTTTGTTACGCAAAATCATAATTTTGCTGTTGATTTTTAGGGCTTGACAGGAAATTTGCAAATATTTTGCGAAAAACACTGTATTTAAGACTAAATCAGAAAATGGCAGTTATGATACAATAACAGACGTAAAGAAATTATTTCTCATTATACTTAGGAGGTTAGCTATGACAGAGACCAAAAAAACGAGCGAACGCCTTCCTAATAAGTTTGAGGCCATTTTGCCGGTTCTCACGCTTTTGGGACTGATGTTTGCGAACTTCTACTTTGAATGGGGAAATGACCCTCATATTTACGTACTGATCACAGCAGTTGTATGCTGTGTTATCGGTGTAAAGAACAAGGTTCCATTCAAGGAGATCATGGCAGCAGGATTTGATTCTGTAAGCTAGATCCTGGAAGCAATGTTCATCCTGCTCTTCGTAGGATGTCTGGTTGGTTCCTTTGAATGGTGCGGAACTATCCCTGCCATCGTATTCTATGGACTGAAGATCTTCACACCGGCTGTATTCCTGCCGGCTGTCTGCCTGCTGTGCGCGATCGTAGGTTTATCCCTGGGATCTTCCTACACTGTATCCGCGACACTGGGTATCGCGTTTATGAGTATCGGCGCTACCATGGGCATCAACCCGGCTATGATCGCAGGCGCCGTTCTTTCCGGAGCTTGTACCGGAGATAAATTCTCCCCGCTGTCCGACTCCACAAATCTGGCAGCTGCGGCTTCCCAGACCGGACTGTTCGACCATGTAAAGGCAATGATCGGAACGACTTTCCCTGCGTTCCTGGTCGCGTTCGTGCTTTACACTATCCTTGCGCTTACCGGTAAGGCCGGAGAATATGATCCGGAGCTGGTAAACGGTTTATCAGACGCGATCGAAAACAACTTTGCGTATATGAGCCCTGTCCTGATCCTGCCGATCGCAGTGATCATCATCGTCGCGCTGGTACAGATGCCTGCAATTCCGGGCGTACTGCTGGCTTCGCTGACAGGCTGTATCTTCGCTGTTATCTTCCAGGGCGCGAACTTCGCGGAATGCGTTTCCATGGTTCACTATGGATACTCTGCAGAAACAGGCAACGAACTGGCTGATACTCTGCTGAACAGAGGCGGTATGGATTCCATGCTATGGACTATCAATATGGCTCTCATTGCCATCGGCTTCGGCGGTATGTATTCCAGAATCGGCGCAGTAGAATCCCTGCTGGGATCCTTCATCAAGAAGATCAGAACACCGTTCCACCTGATGGCTGCAGTAATCGTTACCGCAATGTTCTGCATCCTGACTATGTGCGACCAGTATCTGGGACTCATTATCCCGCCGGCAATGTACAAGGAAAAGATCGACGATATGGGTCTTTCCAGAAACCTGCTCTCCAGATGTACTGAGGACGGCGGAACTCTGTTCTCCGCACTGGTACCTTGGTCTTCCTGCGGTGTATATCACTCCTCCATGCTGGGCGTAAGCACTATGAGCTATCTGCCGTTCTGCTTCACCAACATCCTGAATCCGATCATCTCCCTGGCAACAGCGGCCTGGGGCGGCAACATCATCTACGCAGATGGTTCACATACCGGATTCTTCGGCGGCAAAGTCAAGGCTGGAAAACCTGCAGCTGCACCTGCTGAAGAACATGAACACGCACTTGAAAGACTTGCTGAGATGAGAGCTGACGGAACTTACAAGCAGATCGCTTCTTAATCGACCGGCAATCTGCAGTCATGAAACATAAATCAAAAAGCATACGCATACCCGTTTTACGGGTATGCGCTTTTTGCAGAAAAAGAAAAGGAATGAACAGGTTATGATGTATAAGGGTATCGTGAAGAAAAGAGATACGAAAAAGAAAGTAACACTACTGCTAGGAGGCATTCTCATACTGGGTATGGCGGTCATGCAGAGAAACTGGCTGTATATCATGATGGCCGTGATCCTGATTCTGGCTATATTCTTTAAAAAAGAGCATGTGGTATCAGAAAAGGGCGTAAGTATCGAATATGAGTTATTTGGCATAAAAGTGAGTAACAAGTGGGAATGGGATCAGATCACCGCGATCCGTCCTGACTTTAAAAAAGCCAGACCGAATATACTCCTGGAGATCGCCAAAGACGTGACGATCAGAGCTTTTATATTTACAGAAGAAGACGCCTGGGGCGTAATGGAACTGGCAAAGAAGATGAATCCGGATGCTTATGTAGACGACCGTACGCCGGAAGAACGCCGGGAAGACGCGGACGAGTACAACCGAAAGCTGGATGAGGAAAGAATGCGCGCGGCAAAAGCGAAACAGGAAGCCAGAGCCAAGTCAAAAGCGAAGGCAAAGGCAAAATCAAGAGCAAAGAAAAAGCATCCGAATAAGTAACGGATGCCGGAAATTGTGCCTGTAGAGCAGGACCGGACCGCGCTTTAGCGCGGGTCTGGCGCGGCAGCTTCTCTGCCTGCGGAAAACTCCATGTACAGAATGCTTGCCATGATGACAGCGGCGCCCAGCCAGCCGGTGAGCCGCATGGTCTCTCCCAGAAGAATGACGGACAGGACGCAGCCGGAGGCTGGTTCCAGAGCGAAGATGACGCCGACTCTGTCAGGCGGCACGAACGCTTCCAGGTGTGACTGCAGGCAGAAGGCGGCCGCGCTGCAGAACAGTCCCATGAGAATGATCGCGATCAGCTGGCTGTTGTCTGAGAGGGAGTAATGGATATCGCCGGTCACTATGGATATGAGCGTTCCCCACAGGGAAATGAATCCCATCAGAAATACCGTAAAGAGAGAAGAGTCGATGCGCGGATTCTTTGAAACTCTTTCTACCAGTATGATATGAAAAGATCCTGCCACGGCCGCCAGCGTGCACAGAATGTCTCCCGAATTGATGATAAGTCCGCCCATGCCGGGGGCGTAGCACAGCAGGAACACGCCGACAAGGCAGATCAGCGCGCTGATGACGATGGTCCTGGAGATCCGGACTTTAAACAGCACTCTGTTCAGTACGGGGATCATCAGAAAGGACAGGGTCGTAAAGAAAGAAGACCGGACTGACGTGGTATACTTGATGCCCCAGATGCCGAACGCGAACATGAGAAAAACGGCAAAGGAAAGTAAAAACGCGTATTTGATCACGTCTCTGTTCAGCAGTTTAAATCTCCGGTGGAACGCAATGGCAAGAAACAGTGCGGCTATGCCGAACCGGAGGGAAATGATATAAAACGTGGGGCAGTCCTCCACGTATTTCGTCAGGGGATAGCTGAGTCCCCAGAACAGGGCGGCGAGCATCAGTCCAGCAGCGGCAGCCCGCTCATTTATTTTACGACCTTTACCTGACATCTTTTGAGTCTCCTTTCAGTCTGATCACAGCATAC
This sequence comes from Eubacterium sp., assembly GCA_021769965.1. Lineage (GTDB taxonomy): Bacteria > Bacillota > Clostridia > Peptostreptococcales > Anaerovoracaceae > Senimuribacter. The sequence continues at coordinate 11,551 of JAETRU010000042.1, read as the reverse complement.
TGCGATTCCACGCCTTTCATGGAAAAATTAATATTGAATGAAGTGCGTACATCTTCAATGTAAATCTCAAGCTCCGGCTCTGTCGGGATCGTCACCGCATCGGCGCCTTTGAGGCTCGCGTCATCATTGAAATCGAACGTGGACATGTAAGCGAAGATGTTGCGGTTCTTTGTCAGAGAATACTTCGTCACGGAATACATGCCCGGAGGCAGATTCAGGCTGACATTGAAGTCGATCTCGTCTTTGAATTCATTGAGCATGCTTTTTGCCTGATGAGCCGTGGTCTCCTTCGCGCACATTTCGTAAATGTCTTCGTTGAAATTGCTTACGATGATGACATAAGCGGCGTTGCTGCCGGAACTGGTTTCAATGACGCAGTACTGTTTTCCCCAGCACAGCAGATCGCCTTTCAGACCGGAAAGCAGCTGGCAGGCGAAATATCCCGGCTTGCGGATGCCGTTTGCGGTCAGCAGGGAAGGCTGGCCGCTCAAAATGCTTTCTCCGCTGCTGTGATCCCGCAGCGTCAGAGAGAGCTGTTCCTCGTCTGAGCGGATCAGCTTATGGATCAGGTGGATAGGATAAGCGATGGAATCGTTACCGGCAGAGGTAATGACAAACGGCGCGTGATTCTGTTTTACGCACGCAGTCTGGAATCCCGCGGTTTCCAGAAGTTCGTGCAGTTTCATGATCTGCTCCGGGCTGTCGTCATCGCTGTAGCGCAGCAGAACGCCTTCAGGACGCAGGTCGGAAAGCTGTGAGAAGAGATGAAACCCCAAGGCTTTGAAATCCTCACAGCTGATTTCTAGAATCAGGCTGTGGGAGATGCGGGACAGTGGAGCCGCGTGGATATCCACATCGATCTCCAGCTTCAGCGTGTTGACCAGAGACGTGCTGTTCTTCTGTGAATTTAAAGATGAAAGCAGGTTTCTGATCAGCGTGATGGCCTTGTTTGGCGGTATCAGTGTCAGCGTCTCCTGATGAAATTCGCTTTTTACCATCGGCATATAACGGTCTCTGTGTTCCTGAGGAGAGTGGCCGAACCATTTGCGGAAATATTTTTCGTAATAGGAGGTGGTGGAAAAGCCCACGTCCTTGGCGACCTGACTGATCTTCTTGGTGGTATCCAGCAGCTGGATCTCGGACCATTCCACGCGGGCAAAGCACAGAAACTCCCGGAAGTTCATGCCGGTGCAGTCTTTGATAATGTGGGAAAGATAGAACGTACTCAGGTGCTCGATCTCCGCCAGGTCATTCAGCGTGATCTTTTCGGCGTAATTCTGATATATATAGCCGATGATATGGCTGATCCTTTCGATCGTCACCGGATTGCTGCTTTCAAAATTGATGACCATTTCTCCGTTAAAGGCGAAGAGATTAAAGATCTTTTCCAGATATTTGATAACGTCGATCATGGCGTAGGTACATACAGTCTTATACCGTGAGCTTCTGATGGAATACTGCAGCAGAATATCCAGCAGTTTTTCCTGTAGATTGTCATGCTTGCTGCTGCGCCCTTTGTTGGTATAGGTCCGGTAGCATGCCTTACTGAGAGAAGGAAAGTACTGGGAAAAATAGTGAGTGCTGATCTGGATCAGAGCGACGATATTGTCCGGATCATCTGAGGTCAGACTGTGTACCTCATGACCCGAGTTGGTGAAAATGTCCCTCTCGTTGAGGTTATAGCTGCAATAGCCGTTTTTCAGCGTGACATGCCCTTTGAGTACGAAAACAAATTCAATATCCTGATGGTAATGAATCGGGTACTCTTCTATATTCGCGATAGTAATATTGATCGGAAAATCATCCTGATACGTGATCTTTTCAAAAAGCATGGACATCACCTGCGTTTTCATATTATAGTTAAAATTGTAACATAAAAGATATCCCTTTGAAAGCGATATGTTGATTTTTTTGCGCAATATAATTGAATTTTACGGCAATACAATTATTGAATGTAAGGCGAAATCTAATTAGAATAAGATTAATAAAACTGACGCAGTGCCTGTATGGGCAGATGATAAAAGGAGGAAATATCATGAGTAATGAAGCAAAAGTTGTAATCGTATCCGGCGCGTCCGGCGGAATCGGATCCGCGATCGTTAAGAAGTTTTATGAGAATGGTTACAGCGTGGCAATGTGTGATATCAATGAAGAGGCGCTGAAGACTGTCGCTGCTGATCTGAAGCTGGATGAAGCAAGAACAGCCATCTGCCCGCTGGATATTACAGTAGAAGAACAGGTCATCGCAACCATCGCGGGGATCAAAGAGAGATTCGGAAGGATCGATGCGCTGGTCAACACAGCGGCTATCATCGGCGAATATGGTCTGACCTGCGACTGCACGCTGGAAAACTTCAAGAACATCTACAACGTAAACGTGTTCGGAACCTTTGCAATGATGAGACACACCCTGCCTGTTATGCTTGAGCAGAAACACGGCAACATCGTAAACTTCGGTTCCGTTTCCGGCATGAGCGGCTATACCTGCGAGATCGGTTACGGCTCCAGCAAATGGGCTGTTATCGGTATGACCAAGAATGTTGCCAACGAATACGGACAGTACGGTATCCGTTCCAACTCCATTTCACCGGGCTGGGTAAACACCGCTATGTTCAGGAAATCCGTAGAAGATTTCGCTGATATGGAAGATGCCAGCATCACTCTTGGGCCTCTGGGACGTCCGGCAGAACCGTATGAGATGGCAGATATCGTTTACTTCATGTGCCAGCCGGAAGCCAACTTCCTCAACGGCTCCAACGTGCTTGCTGACGGCGGTATGATGCTCGGCTAACTGTACATGAGGAAAGGGGAATTTGTTCTATGTTAAATGAAAGACTGACTCGGATGAGAGACAAGCTGTGGAATACCCGGCCATGCATCACGGCAGAACGGCTTGTTCTCGCGACCGAGGCGTATAAGAAGTTTGCCGGTGACGCGATACCGGTATTCCGCGCAGAGGTTGTCAACTACATTATGGAACATATGACAACGCTGATCATGGAGGATGAACTGATCGTCGGTACGGCGACCAATAAATACAGAGGCGCCAATCTGCATCCGGAATTTCAGTCCAGCTCCTGGTACATCAGCGATATCGATGATTTCCCTGTGCGGACGAAGGATCCTTACGACATTTCACCGGAAGACAGAGAACTGATCCTGAAGACACTGCCGTACTGGGAGGGAAGATCCATGGAGGATATGTCCAAGACGGCGCTTCCTGCCCATATCGAAGAATGTATTCAGGATGACATTATCACCGTAGGCCTTCGTAACGGCGTTTCCGGCGAGACCACCTGCGACCATGAAAAGCTGCTGACCGTAGGTCTCCGCGGATACATGGAAGAATGTCAGAGAAATATCGACAACACGATCCGTGAATGTCAGGCAGACGAAGAGAAAGTAAACTTCTGGCAGGCCTGCATCATTCAGTGCCAGGGTCTGATCACCTATGCCCACAGAATGGCCGAAGAAGCGGAACGCCAGGCGGCAGAATGCAAGGACGAAAAGAGAAAGAAAGAACTTCTCACCATCGCCGAAAACTGCCGTGTCGTACCGGAAAATCCGCCGCAGAATTTCTGGCAGGCGCTGCAGATGATCTGGTTTGCCCATGTATATTTCCATATCGAAGTCTGCACGACCGCGAACGGTTACGGCAGATTTGACCAGTACATGTGGCCTTACTATAAAAAAGACGTCATCGACGAAAAGAACATCACAGAGGAAGAAGCCATGGAACTCCTGGAGTGCCTGTATCTGAAATCCTGTGAGGTTTACGAAGTCAGAGATAAATGGTACGCGACCTCCTTTGCCGGATATCCGATGTGGGAGATCCTGCTGGTCGGCGGTCAGACGCCGGACGGCAAAGACGCGACCAACAAACTGTCCTATGTATGCCTGGAGGCTGCGAACCAGCTGAAGACGACACAGCCGGTACTTGGCGTGAGAGTCTGGGAAGGTACGCCGGAAGATCTGATCCGCAAGGGCTGCGAAATGATCCAGGACGGTCAGGCAAATCCGGGATTCTTCAATGACGACGTCGCCATGAAGATGACCCTGGGCAAGGGCTGCACCATGGAAGAAGCCAGAGACTGGACCATCGTAGGATGCATCCAGCCGGGACCTGGCGGCGGTTCCACCGACGGTTCCCCGGACGCGGGCTATGTCAACATGGGTAAAATGCTGGAATTCGTACTTCATAACGGCGTCGACCCTTCCACAGGCAAGCTGATGGGACTGCAGACAGGAGATCCGAGAGACTTTAAGAATATCGAAGAATTTAAAGACGCGCTGAAGAAGCAGATCCTGCACCATTATGAACTGGTCGCGACCGGATACAAAATTATGCAGAGCATGCATATGACCCGGTTCCCGGTCATCTTTGCCGGCATGTTGACCAAGGGCTGCGTGGAAAGCGGCAAGTCCGTACAGCACGGCGGAGCCAAGTACACCACCGCAGGCATGTACGTCACCGGCGCCGCGAATCTGGCTGACTCTATCGTTGCCATCGAAAAATGCGTATTCGAAGACAAAGATATCACCATGGACGAGCTGATCACCGCCATCGACAAGAACTTTGAGGGCGAAGAGAGAATGCGCCAGCTGCTGCTGAACAAACCTGCTAAATTCGGTAACGACGACGAGCACGTAGACGGGGTCTACAGAGAAATGATGCACTTTATCGCGGACAACGTACAGACCTGGCCGGATGCGAGAGGCGGCTGGTTCTCCTTTAACGTGCACTCTCAGACTGTAAACGTTTCCCACGGTATGGTCTGCGGCGCGACACCTGACGGAAGACTGGCAGGCGAGCCGTTCTGCGATAACGCTTCTCCAATGATGGGCCGGGATATCAGCGGACCGACCGCCACTGTAAAATCCGTGGCGTCCATGGGTCAGGAGAAATTCCACGACGGCGCGCTGTTTAATCTGCGCTTTGACCCGAAGGGCGTTGCAGGTGAAAAAGGTCTGCAGAGGATCGAAGGCGTCATCAGGACTTACTTCAACAACGGCGGCAACCACGTGCAGATCAACGTCGTAGACGATGAGACCCTGAAAGCCGCTCAGAAGGATCCGGAGCACTACAAAGGACTGATGGTTCGTGTAGCGGGCTATATGGCTTACTTTACTGAACTTGACAAGAGCGCGCAGGATACCATCATTTACAGAACGTCTCACTTTAAAGAGGCATAAAAATGAAATTTTAACTTTTGGAGATGAAGATGGAAAACAATGAAATGACGGCTTTAGTCGGATCAATACAGAAATTCAGCACAGAAGACGGACCGGGCATCAGAACCACGGTGTTTCTGAAGGGCTGCCCTCTGGACTGCGCGTGGTGTCACAACCCTGAACTGATCTCTTTTGATCAGCAGGTCATCGAGATGCCGGGCAGCTGTATCAAATGCGGCTATTGCGTCAAAGAGTGTCCGAAACACGCCGTCTTCGTCGACAGCGAACATGTGATCAAAATTAACAGAAAGCTTTGCGACAGCTGTCTGGAGTGCACGAAGATCTGCTATGCAAAGGCACTCCGGCCTGTTGCCCATAGGATGTCAGTTTCGGAGATCCTCTATGAAGTTAACAAAGACATGGGATTTTACGAGACCACCGGCGGCGGAATGACGGTAAGCGGCGGAGAAATGCTGGCGCAGCCGGAGTTTGTAAACGCGCTGGTGGATGAGGCGAAAAACCTTGGGATCCCTGTCTGTCTGGATACTTCCGGATTTGGTAACGGTGACTGGCTTGCGAAGCTTTCGGAGAAAGAAAATGTCACCCATGTGCTCTATGACATGAAATCTATTGACGACGATGTACATCAGAAATATGTTGGACAGAGCAACAAAGTGATCCTGGAGAATCTGAGGCGGCTTGCAGTCTCTCCTGTGACACGGGAAAAGCTGCAGATGCGTATGCCCCTTGTCAGCGGTGTCAACGACGCATGGGAGATCATCGAGAAGACGGCAGATTTCTATAAGGAACACGGCATCAGGCGGGTGACCCTGCTGCCTTATCATAATCTCGGCATTTCCAAGAAGAGACATATCGGCGGGGAGCAGACCCAGTTTGAACCGCCTGCCGACGAGTATGTAGACAAAATCAAAGGATACTTTGAGGAATACGCCGGTATGGAAGTGGAGATACTGGGAAAACTGTAGATCAAAGACAGAAGAGGACCGTTTCGCGCAGGATCGCGGCGGTCCTTTTTTTCGCGGGTGCTGCTATGGCGCTAGTCCAGCTTGCGGCCGCAGCCGGGGCAGTAGCGGATTTCCCCGGACTCAGACTTCTTCGACTCTGTCTGCGCGACGAATCCTGCGGAAAGGATACCGGTAGGGATGGCGACCATGCCGACGCCGAGAAAGGTAAGAATGACGCCGCAGATCTTGCCTGCCAGTGTAACAGGGACGATATCTCCGTAACCGACGGTGAGCAGGGTATTGGCCGCCCACCAGAAGCCGGAAAAGGCGTTAGAGAATGCTTCCGGCTGCGCCTCATGCTCCAGACTGTACATCATGAGCGACGCGGCGATCATTAAAATCAGTACGATGAAGATGGAAGACAGAAGCTGGCCTCTTTTCTTTTTTAAAACAGTGGCGATCGCTTTGAGAGGATCAGCGTAGTGCTGGATGCGGAAGATGCGCAGGATCCGGATAATGCGGAACATCCGCAGAACGACAGCGCTTTTCGCGAAGAAAAACGGCAGATAATACGGCACACAGGACAGAAAGTCGACGATGCCCGCCCATGATAAGGCAAACTTTATGCGCGCGCGGCAGACCGAAACGCCGCGGTAAAGATAGGAGGCTGTCCAGATGCGCAGGATATAGTCTATGGTAAAGAACACCACTGTGACGCCTTCTGTGATGCGCATCGGCGTCAGATATGGCGCTGACTGGGGGAAGGTCTCAAACAGGGCAATAAATATATTGATAAGTACAGCCGCGACCAGAGCGATGTCGTAAACTCTGCTTGGAATATCGCTGCGGCTGCCTACCTGAATGATGGTAAAAATTCTCTTTTTTCTGCTGGTTGTTTCCATGGACGCGGCGCTCCTTTTCTGTTTGATCATGGTTCTATTATATCGCTGCGCGGAAAAAAATCAATAGATTGGAATTTTAGCAGTTTTTTGCAAAGAAATTCAAAAAAATATTGACATTGACTTTTGGTTGATGTACACTTAATAGGCAACTTTATGATTATACCTAAACAGAGCTGGAAAACTCCGGCTCTGAATTTTGAGTTAAAACGGAGGACAATCAAATGAGAGTAAAAGTTACCTTAGCATGCACTGAGTGCAAGCAGAGAAACTATAATACGATGAAGAACAAAAAAAATGATCCTGATCGTATTGAACTGAAGAAGTACTGCAGATTCTGCAAGAAAGAAACTCTTCATAAAGAGACGAAATAAGGAGAAAAATCATGGCAAATAAGGACCAGGCAAAGAAAGCTGCCGCTAAGGTCAAAAAAACCGGCGGCGCCAAGGAATATTTCAAGGGCATTAAACTTGAAATGAGCAAGGTTGTGTGGCCTACAAAGAAGGAACTGGCTTCTTTTACAGCAGTCGTAATTGCAACTTGTGCTGTTTTCGCGCTGGGCTTCTGGCTGATCGATACAGGAGTTCTGGCAGGACTGAGAGCAGTACTGGGCGACAAGTTAAACTAGTTTAGAAGAAGGTACGGAAAATGTCTGAATTTGAAAATACGAATGCAGCTTCTCCGCTTCTGGGAGAAGGCGTACGAGGCGACGGCCAGGCCAAGTGGTATGTGGTGCATACCTATTCGGGTCACGAGAACAAGGTAAAAGTGAATATCGAAAAGATGGTGGAAAACCGCGGAATGCAGGATTTGATTCTGGACATCATCGTGCCGACAGAAGACAGAGTTGAGATCAAAGACGGTCAGCGTAAGATAAAGACCAGGAAAATGTTTCCCGGTTATGTAATTATAAAGATGATTGTTACCAACGAATCCTGGTACCTGGTGAGAAATACACAGGGCGTAACGGGGTTTGTAGGTCATGGCTCCGACCCTATTCCTCTTACCGACGAAGAAGTAGCTCGGATGGGAATAGAAAAAGTTTACATCGATCTGGATGTGGAAGTGGGCGACACGGTGCGTGTCATCAGCGGACCTTTTGAAAGCTTCATGGGTGAAGTGATGGAGATCAGCCAGGAGAAACAGGTACTGACGGTCAAAGTTTCCATGTTCGGTAGAGATACACCGGTTGAACTTGAGTTCGGCCAGGTAGACAAACTATAGCGAAGCTATAAGAAAGGAGAAAAGAAGATGGCTAAGAAAGTTGACGGTTATATCAAACTTCAGATAGCAGCCGGTAATGCAACTCCAGCTCCTCCAGTAGGTCCTGCGCTTGGTCAGAAGGGTGTCAACATCATGGACTTCTGTAAGCAGTTCAATGCCAGAACCCAGGATCAGCCGGGCATGATCATTCCAGTAGTGATCACTGTGTACGCGGACAGATCTTTCACATTCGTGACAAAGACTCCTCCTGCAGCAGTTCTGCTGAAGAAAGCAGCAGGCCTGGACGCAGCATCCGGAGAGCCGAACAAGAAAAAGGTTGCTACCCTGACTTATGCACAGGTAGAAGAGATCGCCAAGACAAAGATGCCGGATCTGAACGCAGCTACTCTTGAAGCAGCTACAGACATGATTAAGGGAACTGCGAGAAGCATGGGTATTGTTGTTGAGGACTAAGAAGATGGGAGACCTATGACTTGCGCAAGAAAAGCAAGTTGCTGCGAAGGATTTTTCGCGAAAGGCAAGGCGCGCAGGCGGACGAGGAACGGCTGAGCAGCACCGGCTTTGGTGAAAAAGACGAGCAGGGGTTGTTAACACCACGAGGAGGTAAAATATTATGCCAAAGAGAGGCAAATCTTACAAGGAAGCAGCTGCTAAGTTTGATAAAGCACAGCTGCACGAAGTAACAGAAGCTATGAAATTAGCCTGTGAAACTTCAAGAGCAAAATTTGATGAGACCATCGAAGCGCACATCAAGCTGGGCGTAGATGGCAGACACGCAGACCAGCAGGTCAGAGGCGCGATCGTGCTTCCGAACGGAACTGGTAAGAGCGTAAAGGTTCTGGTATTCGCTAAGGGACCTAAGGCAGAAGAAGCTGAAAAGGCTGGCGCTGACTATGTTGGAGCAGAGGAAATGGCAGACAAGATCCGGACTGAGAACTGGTTCGATTTCGACGCTGTTGTAGCGACTCCTGACATGATGGGCGTTGTAGGCCGTCTCGGTAAACTGCTGGGACCTAAGGGCCTGATGCCAAACCCGAAATCCGGAACAGTTACTATGGATCTGGAAAAAGCATTAGCCGACATCAAAGCTGGTAAAGTTGAATATCGTCTGGATAAGCAGAACATCATTCATACCCCGATCGGCAAAGCATCCTTCGGTCCAGAAAAACTGGAAGAGAATTTCAGAGCTTTGATGGAAGCGATCAATAAGGCAAAACCGGCTACTGCAAAAGGTCAGTATCTGAGAAGCGTTACTGTAGCAGCTACCATGGGCCCTGGAGTAAAGGTTAATCCGGCATTGATCGGTTAATCGACAACTGAATTTAGAGAATTAACCGTAGACAGCGGGTGTCGCAAGACTTAATTTCCCGCCGAGGTACAATATATAGATATTGACCCTGTCTGCGCGGCAGGGTTATTTTATTATGGCGTACCAGATTCGTAAGCTGCAGGCCAGCTTACAGAAAGGAGATAGAATTAATGTCAGTAGAAGCAAAACAGCAGAAGCAGGTTATCATTGACGAAATAAAGGCAAAATTAGAAAATGCTCAGTCAGCAGTGGTAATCGACTATATGGGAATCAACGTAGCTGAAGCGGACGCTATGAGAAAGAAACTCCGTGAAGCTAACGTAGACTATACCGTTTATAAGAACACTCTCGTTAAGAGAGCGATTGAAGGAACCGACTATGCACCGCTTGCAGAGGTTCTCGACGGACCGAGCGCAATCGCGATCAGCAGCGAAGACGCTACAGCTCCGGCAAGAACACTCAACGAGATCATTAAGCAGTACAAGAAGATGGAGTTCAAAGCAGGTGTTGTTGAAGGCACTTACTATGATAAGGCAGGCATCGAACAGATCGCCGACATTCCATCCAGAGATGTTCTCATCGCCAAGTTCATGGGAAGCATTCAGTCACCGGTCAGCAAGTTCGTCAGAACTCTGGCTGCTATCGCAGAGGAAAAAGAAGCCTAAGAATTGGCGTGATGCGCGATCGAAACGCGCAGATCAGATCGGCCGTTTAGGCCGGCAAACGCGACTCATAGCAGGCGCGAATCATCGAATGTAATGAAATAAAAATAAAGGAGAAAAGAAAATGAATAAAGAACAGATCATTGAAGCTATCAAAGCGATGTCCGTTTTAGAGTTAAACGAATTGGTTAAAGCTTGTGAAGAAGAATTTGGCGTATCCGCAGCAGCTCCAGTTGCAGTAGCTGGCGCAGCAGCAGGCGGCGCAGCAGAAGAAGAGCAGACTGAATTCAACGTAATTCTGGCTGAAGTAGGCGCTGAAAAGATCAAGGTTATCAAGGCTGTAAGAGAGATCACCGGTCTGGGCCTGAAGGAAGCTAAGGCTGTAGTAGACGGCGCTCCTTCCCCTGTTAAGGAAGGCGTTGACAAAGCTGAAGCAGAAGCAATCAAGACTCAGCTGGAAGAAGTTGGAGCTAAGGTTGAACTGAAATAGTTTTAACTCAACTTTGAATTTGAAGAGGCTTGCCGCATTGGATCCTAACCGATGCGCCAAGCCTCTTTTTTTCCGCACCCTTCGCGGCTCAGGCTGCCGCAGGTCAGGCCAAGCCAGGCAGGATTAAATCAAGGCGAAACAGTCAAAACTCATAACAGTACCCGGCAGCTGTTCAGAACATTTCGCGTACAAAGCACCAGATTGCTGTTCACGGTCAAACTGCTCCGCCACTTTTTTTGATTTTTTGTGCTCATACGGCGTCACCTGTCTGCAGCACGCCGCTTTTTCACAGTTTTTTATAGCTATACGGCGCGTAAAGACGGATATAAGCCTGCTCTTACTGTTTCTTTACAGCAATCTGGAACATACAGACTGAAAATATCTGTACAGCAGCGTGCAGCGCGCCGTATAGCCGCATTATGGATCATAATGTGGCGCGAATCAGATAACGGGCGCCGTATGAGACGTTTTTTCCTCGAAAAGTGGCGCGCGGTCGATACAATAGATACAATTCAGGAATTCGCCGCAGAAATGATGGGTCATTCTGCACGGAGCAGGTTTTACATGGCGACTGTGGGGCAGAAAACCGCCATTGGCTGTAAATAGCGCTGACCCACAAAAAATCAAAAACCAAAATATTGCTAAGCTGTAGAATGTAAATCGACAAAGGGAAATAAACCCTTTATCGGTTTACATTTTTTTATTGCACAAACCTTGAATTTTCAAGGAAATCTTAATTATTTTTTGTAAGTACTTCTTGAGCGAAGCATCGAATAAAAGGGTTTAGCTACAAAAAATAAGTTATGATTTCAGCGAGTGCAGGAAGGAGG
>JAETRU010000041.1 GCA_021769965.1 Eubacterium sp. | reverse complement strand
TACCGCTCCACCAGCAAAACAAAGAACTTCAAAAAGCTGGGAGCCACGGCAAAGACAACCTATAAAAATACAAAGTCCCTGAAAAAAGGAACCGCGTATTACTATAAAGTCCGCGGTTACCGCGTGCTGGACGGCAGGAAGTACTATACCAAGTGGTCTTCCGTCATCAAAGTAAAAGCAAAATAGACACTATAACCTGCAGGAGGAACGGATCGAATGCCGCTCCTCCTGCATTTGCGGTGCAGCAGGACAGTCCGGAAAACCAGGCGGGAAAGTAATATCCGGCAGAAATTTCCTGCTGTACAAACGTTTTCTGTCATGCTATACTATAAGAGATGTATAAAAAAGAATAAGAATCGGTTTCATGTTCTGATTATGATCGGCTAAGAGGGAAGCAGGTGAGAGTCCTGCGCGGTTACCGTCGCTGTAAGGAGGGAGTGCTGCTAAAAAGCCACTGATATTTTGCTTTGCGTATCGGGAAGGGTAGCAGTATGATGATTTCTGAGCCAGAAGACCTGCATGAAATAATTGAAGGCTGACGGTTATTGGCCGGGGAAAAGATTTTACATACAGAAAAACGGACTGTAGCATATTTGTGCTGCAGTTTTTTGTTTATTTATGATGGGGATGATAAAGTGAATGGTGATAAGACTATAAACAAATATAAGCAGCATCTGCTGACAGTGCTTTGCAGACAGCCTGATAAAAAGTACCAGATGGGAAATCAGAATTCCCCTGTCTGGTATCATTACGCGCTGGGCAGTAAAGAAGGGAAAAAACTATACGAAAGCTTCAGTGATGAAGAATTGCTGCAGTTTTTACGCGATACTGCCAGAGAACTGAACCACACACCGTCACAGAAGGAAGTATTCTGGATCATGCGGGAATATATTAAACGCCGCTTTGGGAAATGGCCCTATGCGCTCAGATCAGCCGGACTTTCCACATCTGCGGGAAAAGGCGGAGTATCTATGGAAGCGCAGGACACAGCGAAGGCACAGCGGGACGCGCTTCTGCGGCAGGTGAAAGAAAAAGCGATTCAGCTTGGAAGATTCCCTCATCCGGGAGAGATGCCGCAGGTCTGCAGAGGGCTGAAAAACCATTACAGACTCTGGTCCGAAGTGCTGCAGGCAGCCGGAGTCACCGCGAAGCTGCTCAACGAGAAGTCCGTATATAAAATCGATGACCTGGAGCCGGAATATCTCATGATGCTGGAAAAAGTAAAGGCGTATGCGTACGAGCAGGGCAGAAGCCCTGCCCATGGAGAAATAGATCCACAAATAAAGAAAGCGCTGATTGCCCGCTGCGGATCCTGGCGGAATGCGCTGTTTCAAATCGGTCTTCGACCTGTTACAGCGAAGAAACCGTTTCAGAATATCTACATTGACTATAGAAAATCCGAGAATCGTCATAGACATACGGAGGGAACGCAGGGCTGTCTTTACAAAGCATTGAATCTGCAGGAAGAGGATCAAGCGCTGCTTGCGACATTGCGCATGATGTACCGGAAAAACGGAAAACCGCCCCTGCCAAAAGATCTGCCGAAAGAAGCTCGAGGCAGACTGCACGAGGTTTGCGGTTCCTGGGTCAATACCCTGTATCAGATAGGGATCAAACCAGAGGAATACTATAAGACTTTGAAGGAGGAGAATGCCCATGGAAAATAAAGGCCTTGGGGAAACAGCGGAATTCTGCTCCTTCCACCCGCTTGTGAATATTATTTATTTTGCGCTGGTCATCGGCATTACCATGTTTTCTATTTCGCCGTACTTTCTGGCGGTGACTCTGGTATTTTCCTGGAGCTATGCTTTTTTGCTGAAAGGCGTCAAAAGTCTGAAGATGAACCTTGCAGTGACTCTGGCTATGCTGTTGATTATGGTCATCATCAATATGTTTTTTAATAACAACGGGGAAACAGTGCTGATGTACATCAACACCAACCGGATCACAGCCGAATCTATCGCCTACGGCATTGCGTCGGCGGTGATGCTGATTTCTGTAGTCGTATGGTTTTCCTGCTTTAATGTGATTATTACGGCGGATAAACTGATTTATCTTTTCGGTAAGATCGCGCCGGTGCTGGGGCTGACTTTGTCTATGATCTTCAGATTCATCCCTCTGCTCAAAAACCGCTTTGCAGAGATCACGCTGGGGCAGAAGTGCATGAAACGCAGCCACACTGAGGGGAATCTGATCAGACGCGCCAGACAGCTTTTGAAGGAGGTGTCGATTCTGATCGCATGGTCTCTGGAGGCATCTATTGAAAGCGCTGATTCCATGGAAGCCAGAGGGTACGGACTGAAAGGCAGAACCAGTTTTCATCTCTTCAAATTTTCCAGAAGAGATATCGCCATGCTGATACTGATGGCGGTGACGGCAGCGCCTGTGCTGATCGGCGCTTACCTGGGCGTTACCAATATGTACTTTTATCCGAAACTGGTATTTCCGCAGCTGGATTTGACGACAGTACTGATTTTATGCAGCTATGCAGTTCTGGCAGCGGCACCAATGATTGTCGATATCGTAGGAGAATATAAATGGAAACAATTAGACTTGAACATGTGACTTTTTCCTATCCCCTTGCGGAAGGGAGTGCATTAAATGATGTGAGCTTTACCATACAGCCCAGTGAGTTCATCGTGCTGTGCGGCAAGTCGGGCTGCGGAAAGAGCACTCTTCTAAAACAACTGAAAAAGAATTTGATTCCCTACGGTAATCTGGAAGGAAAAGTACTGTACTGCGGGGAACCGGTAGCGGATCTCGAAGACCGCCGAAGTGTGACGGAAATCGGTTTCGTGCAGCAGAATCCGGACAATCAGATTGTGACCGACAAGGTTTGGCATGAGCTGGCTTTCGGTCTTGAAAGTCTGGGTATGGACAATGCGTCCATCAAACGCCGGGTTGCGGAGATGGCAAGCTATTTTGATATTCAGGGCTGGTTTCGCAAAAATGTCAGTGAACTGTCCGGCGGACAGAAACAGCTTTTGAATCTTGCATCCATTATGGCAATGCAGCCGAAGCTTTTAATTTTAGATGAGCCGACTTCACAGCTGGATCCTATCGCAGCTTCAGAATTTTTATCTACCATTTATAAAATCAACAGAGATTTGGGTACGACCATCATCATATCAGAACATCGCCTTGAGGAAATCTTTCCTATGGCAGATAAGGTTATGGTTATGGATCAGGGTAAAGTGATCGCCTTTGATGAACCGGGACGAATTGGAGAGTTCCTTTCCGGTGAGTCGGAGGAAGCCCGGCATCCGATGTTTTACGGACTGCCTGCCGTGATGCGGATTTTTGCAAGCGTTCTGCCTGACGAAAAGAGTCCGCTGACGATCAGGGAAGGCAGGCTGAAAGCGGCGGAACTTCTTATAGAAAAGGCGCCGGAGGCAAAGCCGGCATTACCGCCTTCTGGTGAGAGACCTTGTGATAAGCCGGTGATTACGGTGAAAGATCTCTGGTTTAAATATAATAAGAACAGCGGCGAGGTGCTGCGGGGACTGAATCTTTCTGTAGAAGAAAATCAGTGGTACTGCCTTCTGGGAGGAAACGGCACAGGAAAGAGTACGACACTAAAGGTCATTGCGGGGATTCTGAAGCCGCAGCGAGGCATGGTGAAGACCGACAGAGATGTGATGTCCATGCTGCCGCAGAATCCGCAGGCCCTTTTCACAGAAATTACGGTGGAGGAAGAACTGCTGGAAGCCCTGCACTATATGAGAATTTCAGACAGCAGCAGAGTGGAGCGGGTAAACGCCATGCTTCAGCTGATGGAGATAGAGCATCTTCGAAAGGCGAATCCTTACGATCTGTCCGGCGGGGAACAGCAGCGGCTGGCTCTTGGAAAAATCCTGCTTTTAGAGCCGAAGATCCTGCTGCTGGATGAGCCGACCAAGGGTCTGGATCCGTTTTTCAAACGGACGCTGGCGGGAATTCTGCGAAGACTGGTTGACAGCGGCGTGACTATCTTTATGGTTTCTCATGACATAGAATTCTGCGCCGAGTATGCCGACAAATGTGCCATGTTCTTTGACGGAGATATCGTATCCATCGGGGATCCGAAGACCTTCTTTTCCGGCAACAGTTTTTACACGACAACCGCGAATAAGATCATCCGCCAGTGGAAACCGGACGGCATTACCTGTGAGGAGGTGGCGGCATGGCTGAAAACTGCAATATGACCCGGGCAGAGGCTGCCCGGCGCAAACGGACGATGGTATCGGCGGCACTGATCTTTCTGGCAATGCCTCTGACTATCTTCCTCGGTATGCAGCTTGGAAAGAGCAAATTCATGATCGTCAGCGTGATCCTGCTGATTTATACGATGCTGCCGTTTTTTATGGTCTTCGAGAAACGAAAGCCGAAGGCGCGGGAAATCGTACTGATCGCTATGATGTCAGCGCTGACCGTGGTGCTGCAGCTGTTCTGCCATATTACGCTGCCGCTGCAGATCGGCACGGCGATGATCATCATATCGGGAATTTCACTGGGACCGGAAGCGGGTTTTCTCATCGGTGCGGTGGCAAGGTTTGTCTGTAACTTCTATATGGGACAGGGACCCTGGACTCCATGGCAGATGTTCTGCTGGGGGATTCTGGGATTTCTCGCAGGTCTGGCCTTTAATAAAGTGGATATGGATGAGTTGAAATCCCGTCATTTCAAGATGATTATGGGGCCGGTGCTGTGTGTGATTTTCGCTATACTGGCAGCTTATGTATGTTATCAGATCTGGCCGGGCACTGATGGGACTTTCTTTGGATGGAGACTTTATGTGTTTGGCTTTTTCGGCCTTTTGGCAGGTGTGCTGCTGCAGAGGAAGAGACTGCCGGTGGATGGAGTGACGCTGGCCGTATTTACTTTTGTCACCACTTTTGTTCTCTATGGCGGGATTATGAATATCTGCGCGCTGGTGACATCTTCCGGTGTTCCGGGGGCAGAGCTGTCCATTGAGCAGATGCGGGTGCTGTATATTTCCGGTGCTCCTTATGATGCGTATCATGCGGGCACGGCGGCGCTGTGCGTATTTCTGTTCGGCAACAGCATTATAAAAAAGCTGGAGCGAATTAAAATCAAATACGGAATATATAAGTAATTCAATTATACAAAGGAGGAGAACATGAAACGAAAACTATTATCATTACTGGTAACTTTTTGCCTGCTTTTGTCTTCACTGACAATTCCGGCTTTTGCGACAGACAGTGACACGCCTTATCATGAGGCGATGGAGAAGACGAACACCTATATTACAAAGCAGCTGACCGAAAAAGGCGCTGCTTATGGCACGGACTGGATGGTTCTGGGACTGGCCCGTTCCGGCGCAAATTTAAATGATAAAATTTTCAGTGACTATTACAATGATGTGGTAAAGACCGTGAAGGATTGCAAAGGCGTTCTTCATGCTAAAAAGTATACCGAGTATTCCAGAATCATTCTGGTTCTCAGTGCGATCGGAAAAGACCCGAGCAATGTAGGCGGATATGATCTGCTGGAGAAACTGGCGGATTTCAACCAGGTCAACTGGCAGGGCATTAACGGTACCATCTGGGCGCTGATCGCTTTGGACTGCAAAAACTATGAAATTCCGAAGGTGAAGGGCGTGGAGGTACAGACCACAAGAGATAAACTGATTCAGGAGATTCTGCGTCAGCAGCTTGCAGACGGGGGCTTTGCTCTTTCCGGCACGAAGGCCGATGTAGATATTACAGCCATGGCATTGCAGGCTCTGGCACCGTATACCAGCCGCAGTGAGGTGAAGAACACAGTGGATAAGGCTCTGCAGTGCTTATCTGATCTGCAGGGAAATGATGGCGCTTATGATTCCTGGGGCACTGAGAATTCTGAAAGCGTTGCGCAGGTCATTGTGGCGTTGTCAGCACTGGGCATTGACGCAGGTAAAGATCCGCGTTTTGTAAAGAACGGCGAGAGCGTGATCGACGGTCTGATGACTTTTTACGATGCGCAGGGCGGATTCAGACATGTGAATACAGCTTCAGGCGGTTATCAGCCGGTCATCAACAACATGGCGACGGAACAGGGTTACTATGCGCTGACTGCCTACGATAGATTTGTGAACAAAAAGAACAGCCTTTACGATATGACAGATGGTGAAAAGCCTCTGGCAAAGCCGGCAAAAGCTGTGATCTCTTCATTGAAGTCCTCCAAATCAAAAACCTTTGTCGTAAAGTGGAAAAAGGTGACCAATGCAGCAGGATATCAGATCGTATATTCCACCAGCAGCAAATTCACAGGAAGTAAATCAACTTCTGTTTCTAAGTCGTCTTTGTCAAAGACTGTAAAGAGCCTGAAATCAAAGAAAACTTATTATGTGAAAGTCAGAGCCTACAGGAAGGATGCTAAGGGCAATAAGATTTATGGCAGCTACAGTGCGGTGAAGAAAGTGAAAGTAAAGTAGCATGGATAAAGAATTTGAAAAAAAGGTGAGAATGAAGAGAATCCGGACAGCGGCGGCTGCGATTATCGTTATCGCCATTGCAGCGTATCTGATTTTCGACATGGACGTAGAAAAAGCAGATTACGGTGATTCGCTGAAGGAGCAGATCACAACAGCGCAGGAACTTTATGAAGCGCAGAAAGCAAATACCGGAAACGAGCAGGGACAGTATGCGCCATATACCCTGCTGGCCTTTTCCCGTCAGATAGAAAAAGCCAAAGCGGCGGCGGATGATGCGGCCGGTGAATACAACGCGGAAAAAGAGGCCTATGAACAGCTGAAGGATGATATAAAGGCGTTTAAAAAGGCTGACAACAGAGATGTGATATCGGCAGAAGACGCTGAAAAGCTGGTGAAGGAAAAGAAACCCGAGACTTATGCGGTAGATTTTAAGAAGGACAAAGAACTGACCTATGCGATCGCAGGCACCGATCTGAAAAAGCCGGCCGCCATGAATCTGACCGCGCGGGAAGAAGGCCCGTATTACAATGAGATTTCCGAAATCCTGGCAGAGCTTTCGCTGCAGGGACAGGTGGTTTCTTTCTATCAGGATGGCAGTTTTGGCGGGAAAATCAGCGTGATCGCGCCGATGTATCTGGAAAAAGAGACGAAGGCTTACGCCTATAAAGTAGACTTAGAAAAGGGAACCTTGGAATACGCTTCTGACGCGAAGCTGGATAAGGAAAAACAGACAGTAGCTTTCCGTGTATCTGAAGGCGGAGATTATGTCATCGTGACGAAAAAAATGCACAAAGACAGCAAGAAAGAGGTTCTGGACATCGAGGAACTGGAAGAAAAGGCGCAGAAGAGTGCCGAAAGCAAGGACGACGGCAGCGCTTCCTCTGATCAGGGCGGAAGTACTGCTGGCGACAATCCTTCTGATAAACCGGAGGAAAAGAATATCACCGTTTCCATTGAAATCCGCTGTGATACGCTGGCGCAGGATTTGTCTAAACTGGAAAATCCGGCTCTGGAAGCATATGTACCGTCCGACGGCACGATTTTACCGACGACCAGTGTGACTGTAAAAGAAGGAAGCACTGTCTTTGATGTGCTGAACAAAGTCTGCAGGGATAAGAAAATTCACGTGGAATCTTCCTATACACCTGCGTATGGATCGTACTATGTAGAGGGAATCAACTATCTCTATGAGTTTGACGGCGGCAGTTTGAGCGGCTGGATGTATAAGGTGAACGGCTGGTTTCCAAACTACGGATGTTCTGCTTACACTTTGAAAGACGGAGATTCCATTGTCTGGGTA
The DNA here is from genome assembly GCA_021769965.1 of Eubacterium sp. Classification (GTDB taxonomy): domain Bacteria; phylum Bacillota; class Clostridia; order Peptostreptococcales; family Anaerovoracaceae; genus Senimuribacter. Next base: position 12,638 of record JAETRU010000041.1, on the reverse strand, counting down.
TATACCTGTGATCTTGGGGAAGATGTAGGAGGCAAACAGCCGGAATAAATTTGTTTGCTGAACCGTGATATACATTCTTATTAATAGAGAGCTATGGAATACTTTCGTTCCGCAGCTCTCTTTCATTTTCAAAGTGGAAACCGGCCGCAGTTTGTGGTAGAATAGAAAACGGATATGTGAGATGAAAACGGAGGAAGATAAGTGATTTTAGACAGATTAAACGATAAACAAAGAGAAGCGGCGATGCAGCTTGACGGACCGCTGCTGATTCTGGCGGGGGCAGGCTCCGGCAAGACCAGCACCATGACCAGCCGTATCGCGTATATGATAGAACAGGGCATCGACCCATACAACATTCTGGCTGTTACCTTTACCAACAAAGCCGCGGGCGAGATGCGCAGCAGGGTAGAAGAACTGTGCGGCTCCGCGGGCGGCATGTGGATCATGACGTTTCATGCCATGTGCCTTCGCATCCTGCGTTATCACTGCGAACTGATCGGTTACGACCATAATTTTGGCATTTACGACGGCACAGATCAGAAGACCATCATCAAAAATATTCTGAAGGAACAGAATATCAACGACAAAGAGTTCGGCGCGCCGTATCTGCTCAGCATCATCAGCAGCTACAAGGAAAAAGGCGCCGGCGCCGACCAGTACAGGGAGATGGTGGAAAGCAATTTTAAGAGCAAGACTATTTACAATGTGTTCAAGGCATATGAGACCCAGCTGCAGAAGAACAACGCCATGGATTTTGACGATCTGCTCTTGAACACGGTGAAACTGTTTGAATCCGACGAGGCGACCCTGCTGAAGTATCAGAACCGGTTCCGCTATATCATGGTGGATGAATACCAGGATACCAACCACATCCAGTACAAACTGATCAAAATGCTGGCGGAGGCCCACCACAACCTCTGCGTCGTAGGCGACGACGATCAGTGCATCTATCAGTGGAGAGGCGCGGACATCCGGAACATTCTGGATTTTGAGAAGGATTTCCCGGAAGCGAAGGTCATCAAACTGGAGCAGAATTACCGCTCCGTAGGCAATATTCTGGCGGCTGCCCACTCTGTTATCGAAAATAACAGGGGCCGGAAAGGGAAAAAACTCTGGACGACCAGAGAAGACGGAGATAAGATCAAATATTACCGGGCGGATACAGAAAAAGATGAGGCCCGGTTCGTGGCCCAGGAGATCGATCTTCTGAAGGGAAGAGACAGGAAGTACAGCGATTTTGCCATTCTTTACAGAACCAACGCCCAGTCCAGACACTTTGAGGACGCCCTGACCCGGCGTGATATCCCTTACCGAGTACTGTCTGGCCTGCGTTATTACGACCGCAAGGAGATCAAAGACGTCATGGCATATATGAGACTCGTGGTAAACCCTTATGACGACTTGTCTTTTAGACGTGTTGTCAACGAACCGAAGCGGGGAATGGGTGACAAGTCTGTGGAAAAGATCCAGACTTTCGCGCAGATCCGCGGAGAGAGTCTGCTGCAGGCTTTGTCTGATGAAGAGGTTCTTTCCACCCTTCCATCAAAGGCATATGCCGGGGTAAAAGCTATGGTGGAGTGCATCAATCTATGCAGGGAGGAACGGGAAAATCTGCGGGTTTCCGATATCTACGACAATCTGCTTGTAAAAACCGGGTACATGAAGGCGCTGGAAAACGCCAATACTATAGAGGCAGAGGGCCGGATCGAGAATCTGATGGAATTTAAATCGGTTATTTACGATTACGAGGAGGAAGCAGAGAATCCGACCATTGAGGAATTCATGGAAAAGATCACTTTGATGGCAGAAGTGGATAACCATGATGAAAATCAGGATGCTGTGGTTTTGATGACCATGCACAGCGCCAAGGGACTGGAATTCCCTGTGGTATTTCTTCCGGGAATGGAAGACGGGCTGTTTCCTGGACATAAGGCCTTTGACAGTCCTACGGGCATGGAAGAAGAGCGAAGACTTTGCTATGTAGGGATGACCCGTGCTAAAGAAACTTTGATCCTGACCAGCGCGGCTATGCGGACTCTGTACGGACGGACCGACTACACTCGTGAATCTCAGTTCCTGCGTGAGGTTGACAAGAGCCTGCTGGAAGGAGACGCAGTCTACGTTCGCAAGAATACAGACAGCGGGCTTGGCGTATCTACGGGTTCCTATGACGGCTTCGCGAAGAAGGAAAGCCCGAAACCTTACGACGCCCTCCGCTACGCTAAGGCCGCGACAAAGGCTAATGCGTCTGGAGCGTCTGAAGGCGTCAGCTTCGCGGTCGGCGACAGGGTGCGCCATGCCAAATTCGGAGAAGGTCTGGTCATCGATGAGGACGGCAGGACATTGACCATCATCTTTGACACGGCGGGACAGAAGAAGCTGGCAAAGGGTATCGCGCCGCTGAAGAAGGTATAGAGCATATCTCCCAATAGCGGGAAGATCCTTGAGATCCGTCTCAATCATTGCAAAAAAAGAGATTTGCCCTAACGCGCGAATGATATGAGCCAATAGGGCAGTTTCGAGAATAATTAAGAAGTGAGTAGTGATATGGAAGATAAGAAATCTTTGATCAGAGAGAAGACCGAGCTTTTGAATCGGGCGGCCAGGGCATATTATCAGGACGCTGAGGAGATCATGAGCAACTTTGAGTACGACAGACTCTATGACGAGCTGGAAGCTCTGGAAAAAGAGACCGGTATTGTCATGGGAAACAGTCCAACCCGCCGGGTCGGCTATGAGATACTGTCGGAGCTTCCGAAAGAGGCCCATCCGAGCCGGATGCTGTCGCTGGACAAGACCAAGGACAGAGAATCTCTGGCTGCGTGGCTGGGAGAGCAGAAGGGTTTGCTTTCCTGGAAGCTGGACGGACTGACGATCGTTTTGACCTACGAAGGCGGCAGGCTGGCTAAAGCGCTGACCCGGGGCAACGGCGACGTAGGCGAGGTGATCACCGCTAACGCCCGGACTTTTGTCAATGTTCCGGTAGAGATCCCGTATAAGCAGCGGCTGGTGCTTCGGGGAGAGGCAGTCATAAAATACAGCGACTTTGAAAAGATCAATCAGTCGATCCCTGATGCCGAGGCTAAATATAAGAACCCGCGGAACCTGTGCAGCGGTTCTGTGCGTCAGCTGAACAGCCGCATAACGGCGGAGAGAAATGTCAATTTCTTCGCCTTTAGCCTGGTGGAGGCTGAAGAGGTGGATTTCTCTGACAGCCGCGTTCGTCAGATGGAATGGCTCCGGGAGCAGGGCTTTGATGTTGTAGAATACAAGATCGTGACGGCCGGGAACGTAGTAGAGACTGTGGACTGGTTTGAGCAGGCAGTAGAGAAAAGCGATGTTCCGTCAGACGGCCTGGTGCTGACCTTTGATGATATCGCTTACAGCAGGAGTCTGGGAACGACGTCAAAATTTCCGCGTGATTCCATTGCTTTCAAGTGGAGGGATCAGACTGCGGAAACGGTGCTTGAGGAGATCGAATGGAGCGCTTCGAGAACCGGATTGATCAATCCGGTGGCTGTTTTCCAGCCGGTAGAACTGGAGGGAACTACGGTCAGCCGGGCATCGGTGCATAACATCAGCGTGATGCGGGAACTGAAGCTGGGCATAGGAGACAGGATCACCGTTTACAAGGCGAATATGATCATCCCGCAGATCGCGGAAAATCTGACGCGCAGCGATAATGTAAAGGTGCCGGAGGTTTGCCCTGTCTGCGGCTGCGCTGCGGAGATCCGAAGCGATAACGGCGTGGAAACTCTGGTCTGCGTCAATCCGGCATGTCTGGCAAAACAGATCAAAAGCTTTAACCTTTTCGTCTCCCGGGACGCTATGAATATTGACGGTCTGTCGGAAGCTACTATTGAGAAGCTCATCGCAAAAGGTCTGATCAAAGAACTGGCGGATCTCTTCGCCGTGGAAAAGTACAGAGAAGAGATCACGCAGATGGAAGGGTTCGGGGAGAAATCCTTTGAGAACCTGAAGGCGTCCATTGAGAAGGCAAAGGATACCACGCCGGAGCGGCTGCTGTACAGTCTGGGTATTCCGGGGATCGGCAGCGCCAATGCGAAGCTGATCAGCAGGGCTGCCGGAAGAAGCTGGCAGCGGATCACCGCGTTAACAAAAGAAGAACTTATGGAAATTGACGGAATCGGCGAAGTGCTGGCCGAAGCCTTTGTACAGTTTTTCGCGGATCCTCAGAAGCGCCGTATGGCAGACGACGTGCGCGCGATGGTCCGTCTGGATGAGACAGAAGAGAAACAGGCTGCTTTCTTTAGCGGAATCACCTTTGTGATAACCGGCTCTCTTGCGCATTTTGAAAACCGTAACGCTTTGAAAGCGGAGATCGAAAGGGCAGGAGGCAGAGTCAGCGGTTCTGTCAGCGCGAAAACGGGTTATCTGGTGAACAATGATCTGACATCCGGTTCAGGTAAGAATAAGAAGGCCAGAGAACTGGGCATACCGGTTATCAATGAAGAAACCATCATGCAGTGGCTTGAGAAAGGAGAAATCACCGATGTTAAAAGCGGGCAAGCTGGACAGTGACCTGCTGCAGGCTATCGTAATAGACAAGATTCAGTATAAACGGCCAGAGGTTCTGACTCGCGCCGGTATAGGGGAGGACTGCGCGGTAATTGACTACGGACAGTATGAGTGCGTTGTTTCCACGGACCCGATTACGGCGGCAGCCAGTGATATCGGGCGGCTGGCTATTCATATCTCATGCAATGATATCGCGAGCAATGGCATAGAACCTCTGGGGATTACACTCGCGGTAATGCTGCCGGTGGGAACAGAGCTTTCTGATGTGGAACTGATCATGGAGCAGGCCGGAGCAGCGGCAGAAAAAGCCGGGGTCGAGATCGTCGGCGGGCACACAGAGGTGACGCCGGCAGTCAATCAGCCTGTGATCGTTTCCACCGCCTTTGGACGGGCTTTGTCCGGTGCTTCTCAGAGCGCCCGCGACATGAAGCCGGGCGATTACATACTGATGACCAAAACAGCCGGTCTGGAAGGAACGGGAATTATCGCGGGAGATTTTGCGCAGGAGCTGAATGGTGTGCTGACGCCGGATGAGCTGGAGCATGCGAAATCGCTGTTAGACGATGTAAGCGTAGTGAAGGAAGGCGTGATCGCGGGGCGGATCGGTACCTGCGGTATGCACGATGTTACAGAAGGCGGCATTCTGGGCGCCGTGTGGGAGATGTGCCACATCGCGGGACTCGGGTGCAGGGTGCGGGAAGCATCTATCCCGGTAGATCCGGTGACGCTGAAGATCGCCGCGCGTTACGGCATCGACCATCTGCGTCTCATATCCAGCGGTTGCATGCTTATCATGGCTTCGCCCGACAAGAAAGATGCGATCATTTCTGCCATCACTGAGGCAGGGATTGCGGTCAGCTGTATCGGGCAGATCGTGCCCGCGGCCGAGGACCTGATGCTGGAGAGATCAGACGGCAGTGGCCTGCAGAAGATCGCGCCGCCTGCGGCAGACGAGTTGTATAAGGTTGTGAAATAGAGAATAGCTGCATCCGGTTGGTTGATGATCAGACGGACTGCAGCTATTTTTAATAACAGAGATATCCGCTTTTGAAAATGGAGAAAAGTAAAGGTTTAAAAGTAAGATAAGAAACGAGTATCTGGATGAAATCATTTCAATCCGATCAAATTTGACATTTTTCTGCAAAACCAATATACTAAATCATAGTGGACCCAAAGGATTGAAAGGAGAATAAGATGGAAAGTGGGGGAAAAAAGCGGCTTGCTATCATTTCTGTACAAAAGAGATATGCCGAGCATGCAGCGGATTTAATAAAAATGTTTTTTGCTGATACTTTGGAGTTTCGATGCTATGATACTGAGCAGCTGTTAGAAATCGATGAATTGCAGGAGGAATGCATTTTGCTTTCCTATTTTACTATTTTCCAACAGGTCAAGCAAAAGGTCAGGAAGGATGCGCAGATTTTGATTATGGATCTGACTTTCCGCAAAGATGCCGTAGAACCGTTGAAGGCCATACCGGGAGGAACGAAAGCCCTTTTGGTAAATCTTGATTATAGAAACTGTATGGAGTCTATTACCATGATCAGCAGTATGGGGATAACTGATCTGGAGTTAATCCCTTATTATCCCGGATGCGAATGGGATTCGTCGATTAAGCTTGCGGTGACGGCAGGCGAGGCGGACCTGGTGCCTCCGGGCATGGAAAGAGTCATAGATCTGGGATCCCGGGAAGTCGATGCCAATACTATCTACAGCATTGCAAAGGCCATGGGCATTGAAAATCCTTTCCGTGACGAAGAAACCATTCGGCTGAGAGACAATCTTGTAAATCGGAATCTGGAAATGGACTATCTGTTCAGTGAGAACAACAATCTATCCGTGCAGCTGAATACCCTTTTGGGATTGGTTAAAAAAGGAGTTTTGATTACAGATGTAAATGGGCGTGTCTGCATGGCAAACCAGATGGCACGCGGAATGACTAAGAAGTATACGGATTTTGAAAGTTGCAATTTGGAAGATATTCTGCCTGAAATAGAACTGGACAATGATGGGGAGAACGCAGATTATGTCTCGGAGCAGTTGATTCACCTTAATGGCAGAATCGTTGCCGTTTCTGTATCGCCGATTGAGAGCAGCGGAAGAGTGAACGGTCATATTATTATGATGGAGTATTTTGAGCAGGCGGAGGACAGGCAGCATAAATTGCGTAAAAAATTGCGGGACAGCGAACATCGCGCAACTTATACCTTTGATCAAATTCTGGGAAACAGTTCGCAGATTCAGGAAACGAAGAGAATCGCTAAACGTATGGCACAATCGGACTCCAGCATTTGCCTGTATGGCGAAAGCGGCACGGGAAAGGAATTGTTCGCTCAGTCGATTCATAATTATTCCAGACGGAAAGACTATCAGTTCGTAGCGATCAACTGCGCGGCATTGCCGGAGAACCTGCTGGAAAGCGAACTGTACGGATATGAAGAGGGCGCTTTTTCTGGAGCAAAGAAAGGCGGACAGATTGGGCTGTTTGAACTTGCTCATCAGGGGACTTTGTTTCTGGACGAAATCGAAGAGATGTCAATGAAGATGCAGGCTAAACTGTTGAGAGCCATAGAGGAGCAGAAGATTATTCGTGTCGGCGGAAGAAAGCTGATAGATGTGGATGTGCGTATCATCTGCGCATCTAATCAAGAGTTGAAAACAATGGTGAAAGAAGGATCTTTCCGCAGAGACTTATATTATCGGTTACATGTCCTCCCGATCAAAATTCCGCCTCTGACGGAGCGCAAAGAAGATGTGCTCCTTTTGATGGACAGTTTGAAAAAGGACATCGGCGCGGAATATGCGCTAACAAAAGAAGCAGAAATAATTCTGGAAGAGTATTCCTGGCCGGGTAATGTAAGAGAACTGAAAAACATTACTGAATATCTGGCCAATTTAGGGTACCCTCTCATCGCCGCAGAGGATATTCCTCTTGACGTAGAAGATATTCCAGACAAAAGGAGCAAGTCCTCGGAATCATGCACAGAGGGGGAAACCTTGCGGCAGTTTGTTTTGAAGGCCCTGAAACGCCAGGAAGATGAAGGCGGCTGTGGAATGGGGAGAAAGCTGCTGGCTGAATTGGCAGCAGGTGCAGGTTTCGCAGTGACAGAGCAGAAACTGCGTCGCCTGCTCCATAAGATGGTGGAAGAAGGCGTGATTACCGCAGGAAAAGGAAGACAGGGAAGCATGTTGACAGAGAAAGGAAAGTGGGAAATAGGGGATAACGGGTGAGAATGCAGCGGATCTACAGGGCACAACGGGTCGTTTGACTCGTTGTTTTCTTTTGTTGAAATAATAGAAAGAAGATAACGCCTCGATGAAACTTATGAAATTCCAATGAATTTCGACTTTTTTTGATTAGTCTTTTGATTTGGCACGAATGATGCAATTATATATGTCATCGCGATAAACCATATAGAGGTATTAGAAATCACATAAAGCTGCAGCAAAGTAAAACGATAAGGAGGAGATACGATGGTGATAAAAAACGGAAATGGAATCGTTTGGCCGGACAACAAGCGTATTGCTTTGATGTTGACTTTTGACTTTGATGTCGAATGGCTGCGCTATTCAAGAGAAGGAAGAAGGTCGTTAGGATTCGCAGACCGTTCCAGAGGTGAATACGCCATTGAAGAAGGACTGACCAGATGTCTTCGAGTTTTAGATAAGCAGAATGTAGAAAGTACATTTTTTGTTCCGGGAAAGGTTGCTGAAACTTATCCTGAAGAAGTGAAGAAAATTGCCGAGATGGGTCATGAGATCGCATACCATGGATGGGAACATGAGGACAGCATAGATATGACACAGGCAGAAGAGTTTAGGAACATGGAACGGGCCGAGGCTGTATTTCGGAAATTGACTGGGAAAAAACCGACAGGAGCCAGAGGCTGCTGGAACATGACCTATGCATTCACGCCGGAGCTGCTGAGGAAAAGAGGATATAAATATTCTTCTGTAATGAAAAACTGTGATTATGCGTGGATGTACCCGGGAGACGCGGAGTGCCCTCTCATAGAATTTCCAGTTGATCACACTTTTGATGATTATACCTTCTTCTTCTTTACTTTCAATACTCCGCAGCACAGGAGCAATTATCCTATCGATTATGTGTTTGATTATTGGACGGACGCTTTTGAGGAACTGGCATCGGAAGGCGATAAGATCATGGTTCTGAAACTTCATCCTCAGTTGATTGGAAGAGCCAGCCGGGCAGTTTTACTGGACAGATTCATTACATATGCGAAAGACCATGACGCCTGGATCGCGTCCTGCAATGAAGTTGCAGACTATATACTGGAACAGGAAATGAAAACGACTGAAGAAAGGAGGTCACAGCGATGATTTGGCCAGAAGGAAAAAGAATCGCAGTATTGGTGGCATTTGATATTGACGGGGAGCTTCTTTGGACGCTGCGGAACGATGAGAATGAGCGGCATCTTACGAACTTATCGAGAGGAAGATACGCGACGCAGCAGGGTGTGCCAAGACTTCTGAATCTGCTGGATGAGGAAGGAATCAAAGCGACTTTCTTCACGCCCGCGTGGATAGCAGAGCAGTATCCGGAGCTGATTAAGAAGATACATGAAGAAGGCCATGATATTGGATACCATGGGTGGATGCACGAGGCAAAAGAAGAATATGAAGAAGAGAAGGCCCTGATGGACAAATGCGACAAGATCTTTGAGGAATTGATCGGCACCAAGCCAGTTGGGCACCGCGCACCAGAAGGTGACATCTATGATTATAGCCTGGGGCTATGGCAGGAGCGAGGGTATATCTACTCTTCCAACTGGAGGAATAGTGACGGTCCTTTTATCCATGAGATGGATGGAAAGAAAATCCCGATGGTAGAACTGCCAAAGGACTCGATTTTTGACGATACTGCGTATGATTTCTATACCGAGTGTGAACCTCAGAGACATGGCCTTCGATCGGGGCGGGAGATGTGTCAGATTTGGAAGGATGAATTTGACGCATTGGCCGAAGAAGGGAGAATGATGAATTTTGTTATGCATCCGCAGTTTATGGGACGGCCAGGCAACGTGCGCCCTTTCAGAGAACTGCTTCATTATATGCGTAACAACGGAGCTTGGTTTGCAACCAACAAGGAGGCAGCTGAATACATTCTGGAACAGGAAGGTATGCTGAAGAAGCAGCAAGCTGCGATTAGGAAGGAGAGAACATGAGTACATTAAACATGATCCTTGCTTTTGTGCCAGCAATCATTGTAATTGGACTGGCGCTAAAGACGAAAAAAACACATTTGTCACTTGTTATTGGTATTTATATTGGAACGGTAATTCTATGCAGCGGTAATCTGCTGACTGCATTTCCGACTGCATTCAGTGACTATATCATACCACCGCTGACTTCGGAAGGTAATATCAGAACCCTGATCATTATCGTGGCTATTCAGGGTCTGGGGAAAATGCTCAGATCTACAGGAGCAGGTCCGGCGATGGCCAACGCCATTAAAAAAGCGATTAAAACAAAACGCGGCGCTGAAACACTGACGACCGTAGCAGGTTTTGGTTTTATCTATACAGAACCATGCTTCCTTCTTGGCGTAGTGATGAGACCGATTACAGAGGCCTACAATGTTACAAAGATCAAGCTGGCTTATATCTGCGACTCACTGGGATGCAATATGGCGGCCCTTTCTCCGGTTTGCAGCTATGGCCCTTATTATGTCGGCCTGATTGCCGCAGAACTGACGACACTGGGACTGGATGGAGACGGCTGGAACGTCTATGGCGGCTATTGGATCCGTAATTTCTATTCTATCATCGCAATTCTGGCTGTATACTTTGTCTGCATCAGTGGCAAGGATATCGGAAAACTGTGGCTGGCAGAAAAGCGGGCCGATGTAACTGGAAAACTGGAGGCACCTAATGATGTGCCTGTAGTTCCCGATGATCCGGATGACCTGGAAGGCACAGATAGAGATTATCCAGTTAGAAACTTCCTGATCCCGATGGGAACCATGCTGATAGTTCTGTTCGGATGTGTATTCTGGGAGGGTAATATTGTAGAAAATGGCCTGATTGGTGCTTTCAGAAATTGCACACTGACCCTGGCAATCTGCTGCGGGCTTATAGCGGCAGGATTTGCAAGTATCATTGTAGGGGCTTGTCAGAAGCTGTTCTCATGGGTCGAAGGATTCCAGAAATGGCTGGACGGATGCTGTATCGCAATGCCGGTTGTTCTGATTTTGGTTCTGGCATGGGCCTTGTCCGGTATTTCTTCTGCTCTGGATCTGAGAGGCATCGTTGCGGCGATTATCGCAGGGACAGGTTTCCCGCCACAGTTAATCCCGGCTATCATTTTCGTTGCAGGCGCCGTTATGTCTTTCGCAACGGGCAGCTCCTGGGGTACCACAGCGCTGCTGATGCCGATTGCAGTTCCAATTTGCTACGAGTACGATCTGGGTCTTGCTATCGGTGCGGCTGCAGCAATCGCAGGCGGACTGTTCGGAGACCACTGCTCACCGATATCAGATACTACCATCAAAGCATCCATGGCTTCTGGTTCCGACCACATTGCACATGTCTCCAGCCAACTGCCATATGCACTCACCTGTGGGGCATCGGCATTTATTGCTTATCTGCTGGAAGGACTGACAGGAAGTTTGATCATCGCGTTAGTGGTTGGCGTGGCAGTTGCGATCAGCGCAATCATAGTGCAGCATAAGATGACACTGAAGAAATACGGTAACTACGATTTTCAGGCGGAATTTGCAAATGAGGCAACCGCAGAATAATATGATTGATATTTACAATTAACATTTCGAAATAATGCATGCCAAAGAGAAAGGCGGAGGAAAAGACTATGGAGAAAAAGATTATCAATTTAGATGAATGTTTAGCAAACGGGATTTCAATGCCGGATATTCAGGCGCTGGATGGAGAACGTTGGTTTCCAAAGGAAACTACCATAGAGGAGGATATGACGACCTACTGGGGCGGTGACTTCGGATGCAGCTCAGAATGCAACAGACTGCGTGCAGTTCTGCTTCACCGTCCGGGAAAAGAGCTGGAAGATTTCGATTACAGAGAAGTCCGCTTCAGAGCGCCGGTAGATCCGGAGAAATGTCGTCAGCAGCACGATATGCTGGCTGACTACTATCGTAGCCACGGAGTAAAGGTATATTACGTAGAAGATCAAAGAGAGGATAGACCTAACGCGATCTTTGAGAGAGATCATCTGTTTATGACACCAGAAGGAGCTATTATCACCAGATTGGCCATGCCTGCCAGAAGAGGTGAGGAAAGATATACTGCCAAGCGTGTTGCTGAGCTGGGAATCCCTATTGTAAAGACCATTGCTGGCGATGGTATCTTTGAGGGAGCTAATGCTGCATGGGTCGACAGAAGGACTGTTATTCTGTCTTTATCCAGCAGAGCAAACCGCGCGGGCTTTGATCAGATGGAAGCAGAACTGCGAAGACAAGGTGTTACAGAAATTATTCCAATGCAGATTCCTTACGGTCACGCTCACGTTGACGGACTGCTCAATTTTGCCAGCAACGATACTGTCGTCATCCATGCATGTCAGGTGCCGTACATGGTAGTGGATGCGCTGAAGAGAAAGGGTTACCAGATTCTTGAGACGCCGTCTTTGACCGAAACAAAGTACTGCTACGCCACCAATTTTGTTCCAATCGAACCGGGACATGTTGTCATGAGTGTTGGAGCGCCGAGAACCGTGGAAATGATGGAAAAGGCGGGCATCAAAGTCGATGTGCTGGATCTGTCTGAACTGAACAAAGGCAGAGGTTCGGTGCATTGTATGACTGCGTTCCTGAAGAGGGACGCACAGTAAAAGCTGAAGAAATACTATGGTTTAAAAATAACTTGTAATAAATCTAAATAAGAAAATTTGTTTGTGGTTCACTAAGGCGAAAGAGACGGTTGATATAGGCTGTCTTTTTCGCTTTGTCTGACTTGCTTAGAACCTGCTCCCTCCCGGTTATCCAGTCCTCACAAAAGATAGTGTAAAATAGTTGTGGGGTTTTTAGAAGAAAAAAATAGAGATTAGCTCCAATGTGTTAAAATAGAATTTGCAAAAACATCAACAAAAGGAGAAATCTCTATGGAAAC
>JAETRU010000073.1 GCA_021769965.1 Eubacterium sp. | reverse complement strand
ATTTTCGGTTTCATCCCGTGTCAAGGTTATGGTGTAGTCTCCCATACCGGACGGCACATCAATATTCTCCATGACATCAAGCTCGTAACGGGAGCCGCCGATGATCGCCTCAAAGGTGAAAGACTGACAGATTACTGCTGTTTTTTTGTCTATCTTGTCCTCATTCAGAAATGACAGCGGATTATACTCCGTCAGTTCCCAGCCGATTTTTCCTCTCTCTGTTTGCTCGGCAATCTGCTGGATCAGATGTCGTTCTTCTTCATGCAGATTTTCATTGTACATCATGATACACCTCCGTTTTCTGATTCTCGTTTTTTGGGGGCTGCTCTATGTTTCCGAAGAGACTGCCGTTTGTATCATCATTCCTTGGCTGAGGGCAGACTTTCGTAAAACCTTTTTAGCTCGTCCAGACTGCTTGTACGGTTCTTGATAGGCAGGGAGTCCCATGTGATGTCATGATAGCGTTCCGGCGGCTCGTCCCGCAGTCTTCGGTCGATGATGCAGACAATGCCGGTGTCTGTGAAATTGCGGATCAATCGTCCGATGCCCTGCTTGAGCTTGATAATCATTTCGGGAACGCGGACATCCATCAGAGCATCCTTAGCAACGGAACACTTATACTCGATAATTGGATCGGGGACAGGAAACGGAAGCCGGAAAATGATAACATTGGAAAGGCTTTTTCCTTCAATGCTGATGCCTTCCCAATATGCGCCCGTCCCCAGAAGCACGGAGTTCGTATCTTCCTTAAACTCATTCAGCACCTTGTCCTGCGACGATCCCGGCTGCTGCATCAAGATTTTGTACGGAAGATTTTTCTCGCTGAGAATGGAGTAGACCTCTTCCATGTCGGTCTTCGCCGTAAACAGCACGAGTGCCTTTCCATTGGAAATGCTCAGGATCTCAAGCAGTCGCTCCACGCCCTTTTCAATGAAGGCTTCATGTTCTCTGGTCGGGTGCGGGAGATCGTCGCAATAGTAGATCATGGCGTGTTCATCGTATGGATATGGGGAAGGCTTTGGCTCGGATAAGCAGCCGCGATCACCAGAGGGAAAGCCGGTATTGCTGATAAAGTAAGAATACTGTTCTTCCAGAGTCCCACTTGTGGCGTTCGTCAGCGTGGCAGAGGTCAAGATGGTTCTTTCATCACCATTGAAGTATAGGCGGCTCACAATTTCCTTTGTATTTTTAGGGCAATAGACAAGTTCCGTGTTGCTGCCGTGCTGCTCAATCCAGATCAGCATATCATCTATCTGGTCAAGAAGCTCTGAAAGGGATTCGCTGACAGCATCCAGATCATCAGAGGCAGCAAAGGAACGGTTGTTTCTGAAATCCATGCTGGAATAAATCTGAATGCTGGACGAAAGGTTGTGTATGGCGGCATTCATTTCGGTAAGCAGCTCAACCGAACTGCCGCTTTGGTCAAAGAAAAATCGGTCAGCATAGCGCATATCCTGATCTGCCTCGTTGATCTGCTTTTGGACCTGTGTTTTCAGGCAGTTATAGAAGGCAATGATTGCGCTCTCTGCCTCTCTCTTTTCACCGGACACGCTGCTTTGATCAGAGGACCGCAGCTCATAGAATGCGCTTTTAATCATTCCAAAGAGCATACCTTGCCCGAAACGCTCCGTTGTGGCACTCCGCACCTTATCATCCAAGTTGTGCGCTTCGTCCACGACAAGCAGATCAGCGGCGGCGTTAATCAGCCCGTCTTGACCGCGCCGGAGCTTCATGAGATGCTGGGTGAGAAAGTCCTGATTGCACAGAACAACACCCTCCGTGAACTTTAATGCTGCGCGGACTTTGTAATATTTGCACTTCTTTTCACAGGAGCCGCAATTCTTCATGCTGAACCGCTGCACGTTTATCTTGTCCCAGACGCCTTGCGGCAAAACCTCCGGAAAATCCTTGCGTTCCTCATACCCTTGCTTGATTCCGTCTTTAAGCGCGTCCGGTGGGTCTGCTTTCGGGTCACACATATATTCGTCTGCGCGTTTGTTGCAGAGATAATGGGTCTGTCCTTTAGCGAGGATGACATCTCTGTTCAGCCCAAGAAGGGGCATTACCGTGTGGACATCGCGCCAGAGCTGTTCTTGAAGTGCAATGGTCGAGGTTGCGATGATAACCGGCTTGTTCATGCGTTTGCTGTACAGCAGCACCGGCACAAGATAGCCAAAGGACTTTCCAATGCCCACGCCAGCTTCAATCGCAAAATGCTGATCGTTTATGAGGGCGTCCACAATCTCAAAGGACATATCCTGCTGTCCCTCACGCATTTCCAAACCATGCTGCGGGGCTTCATCCCAAAAGAAGGTGCTGACTTGCTCACTCATGGAGTACAGCTCTGCTTTTCTGCGCTTTTTCCGTTCCTCCGATGTATTGAATCCAAAATAGAATCT
>JAETRU010000008.1 GCA_021769965.1 Eubacterium sp. | reverse complement strand
TTATCTTTCACCGGATCTGTATGAAAAATCATACGCGGACCAAACCCGTCAGAATATTGCATGAATATCAGCAGAATTTTTCAAAAAAAGTGTCCGAAATCTTGACAGAGCACCACCATGCTCAACTCATCACTCAAACCTATCTCAAAATTTGAGCAAAATCTTTCCAAACAGGCCTTTTTGCTCAACTGACGGTACTTCAATTTGAGCAAAATAACGAAAAATCGTCTCTTTTGCTCAATCACCTCCATCCGTCTATACTATAACCTCGCTGCGAAGCGGAATCGACGGGGCCGCCCCCTGCCGGGTCACAGCGATAGCTGCCGCTTTTGACGCCAGCCGCAGACAATCCTCCGCAGCCAGACCCTCGGCCCGCGCCGCCAGAAAATATCCCGTAAAGGTATCGCCCGCCGCTGTAGTATCCACAGCTTTCACGCTGCAGGCTGCCTGAGCGCACCGCAGGCTGCCCTGCTGGTACATACAGCCGTCACCGCCCAGCGTCAGCACTATTTCCGCCTGGGGATACAGCTCCGCCAGCCGGTCCAGAATCGCTGCTGCCTCCGTCTCGCCGGTCATCTGAAATCCTTCCACCTCGTTGAGCAGAAACACGCTGATCTTGCTCATATCACAGGCGTCCAGATTTCCGTCAAAAGGCGACGGGTTCAGCGCGATCTCCATCCCCCGGCCGTAAGCCCCGTCAATGATCCGGTCCAGCATGCTGACCTCATTCTGCACCAGCAGAAGGTCTCCCGGGCCAAACCCGTCCAGCACCTCGTCAACGAATTCTACCGTCACAGACCGGTTAGCCCCGCCGTAAAGCAAAATGCAGTTCTGACCGCTTTTGTCCACCTGAATGATCGTGTGCCCCGAACGTCCCGGAACCTCCCGCACATACCGGCAGTCCACGCCCGATGAGCAAAGGGCGTCCGTCAGAACTCCGCCCTCACTGCCGATGAGTCCGGCGTGAAAAACCTTTGCCCCTGCCCGCGCAAGAGCGATGGACTGGTTGAGGCCTTTGCCCCCGCAGAACAGATTCAGGTCATCCGAACAAAGAGTCTCTCCTTCGGTGACCATGTGGTCCACATTGTAAACGTAGTCCAGATTCAATGAACCGAAATTCAGTATTTTCATAGCCTTTCTCCTATTTACACAGTTCGCCGACGAACCATTCCTCAAATTTCTCCGAATCAATATCCATGCAGACATTGGTCTTCGGCTCCCGGTCGTCTGCTTTGATCAGATTGGAACGCATCACTGTAGCGCCCGCCGCAGGTCCCTCTGTAGCCACCTCGATAAACCGTTTTTCCGCGGTAAAAAACTCCGGATGGACCAGATAGCAGATAGCGCAGGCATCGTGGATCTTCAGCCCCGCTTCCAGGGTGCCGCCCCGATAAAAGCGGAACAGGCCGTAGAGCATTTCGCCCACCGGACCGCTCTCTCTGATCTTCAGCGCACCGTCCATATGAAGCAGCGCGCGGCCGGTCACGTTGAGGCCCAGCATGGTCACAGGCACGCCGGAGCTGAATACTATAGCCGCTGCGTGAGGATCGTTGTAGATGTTGAATTCCGCCGCTGAAGTCGTGTTGCCTCCCGCGACGCCGCCGCCCATGGTAACGATCTCCTCGATGTTTTCCATTACCTCCGGATACATCCGCAGCAGGATGGCGATGTTGGTATGGGTAGCGATAGGAACCAGCGTGACCTTTTCCGGACTTTCCATGATCATTTTCCGCATGACTTCTACAGAATGACGCTCAAGCGGCTTTCTTGTCAGCGGCGGAAACTCATAGCCGTCCATGCCGCTTTCCCCATGGATATGGCTGGAAGGCTCCAGCGTTTTTAAAAGCGGCGCGGCGCAGCCTCTTGCCACCGGCACATCCACATCCAGAAACTGGGTCAGCTTCAGCGCGTTGGCTGTAGTCTTGTCTACCGTCACATTGGCCGCCACCGTGCTGAGCAGCTTAACATCCAGCTCCGGATGGCGCAGGGCGATGCACAGGGCCGCGGCATCATCAATGCCCGGATCCGTATCTATGATAATTGGTCTTTTCTTCATTATATATGCCTCCTATAACAAATAGTAATCGATCTTTCCGGTCAGATTCATCAAAGCCTCCACGGCCTGATATACTTCTTTTCTGGTGTTGAAATAGCCAAAACTGAATCTCACCAGTCCTTCTTCCTGCGTCCCCAGAGCCTGATGCATCTTTGTTCCGCCGCATAGGCCCGCTTCGACAGTGATGCCGTATTCACAGGAAAGGCGGTTCTTTACCTCCTGCGGCGTGAAGCCTTTGACCGCGATGGAAACCGTAGGAACGCGCCTGCTGTTTCCGAAATCCCCGTAGACCGTCACATCGTCCATGGACTTTGACGATTCAAAGAACCTCTTGGCGAGACGATGCGGGTAGATGGACACGCCGTAAATTCCCTTTGACAGTATAAACTCCAGAGCGGCGCAAAATGCGCCCAGCTTTTCTCCTTCCAGGGAAGTCCTGATCTCCTCCAGCGTCTTCTGCGTCTGAGATGAGAGCCGGCTCCGCAAACCTTCTCTGAGACAGATACCGCCGACGCCGCAAGGGCCCATCAGCTTACGATGAGCGCTGAAACAGTATACGTCCACGCCCAGTTCCTCCAGGTTCACATCCACAGCTCCGGCAGTCTGGCTTCCGTCAGAGATGACCATCAGATGATGTCTTCGGGCCAGCGCGCAGATCTTCTCCAGGTCCGTCACGTTGCCCGTGACACCGCAGCCGTGGGCGCAGACGATGACTTTTGTCTCCGGCCGGATCAGTGCTTCTACACTGTCAGGTTCCAAAGCGCCGTAGGCATTGACCCGGGCAAAGGACACCTTTGTTCCCTGCTCCGACAGACTGTCCAGTACAGCGCAGGTACTGTCCGTCTCCATAGGAGAAGCGATCACGTGATCCTCAGGGCCTATAAATCCGCGCAGCGCCAGTTCCATAGCCTGACTGCCGCCCCGGGTCAGATAAATGTTCTCCGGATCCTTTACGGTAAAAAGCCTGGCCGCCAGCTCTCTCGCTTCGGCCGCGGATCTGCTTTCACCCGCCGTCACAAACTCCGGTTTCTGCAGCGTCGTCGCCGCATTATTAAAATAGATCATAGAAGATTCCTTTCATATGGTTATTCTGTGATTATGATAGCACAAAATCTGCTGAGAGGAAAGAAGTAAAAGTTCCACGAAAGAAAAAGAGAAACATCATATAAAGATATCTCTCTTTTCTTTCATATTGGTACACTATCAGGGCTTCCAGAGGTTTCGCGATCCTGCTTCGCAAGCCCGCCGTCCTTCGGCTCCCCTTTCGGGTTCGAGCCCCCGTTCAGATCTTCACACAACGAAAAAGTGATACCCGCTTGGATATCACTTTTTCTTTTCGTATTGGTACACCATCAGGGGCTCGAACCCTGGACACCCTGATTAAGAGTTTCTCAGGAACTGAATAGAAAAAACATCACATTCAAAAAAAGCGGCCATATGCTTTGATAGACAGTATAATATAGAACTCGTTCAAAATATCTGTTAATATTCTTCATTATAGCATTGCCATTTATGCCTTGCAAGCAGAATTAAGAAAGTGTTGACATTGCTTATTGATTTGTGATAATATATCCGAGAAATATATTTGATGGAATATTTTTGCTTGTTTGGGTCTTTGTACATATGTTTGGCGTTGTCAACTATTCCGAACATAGAACCTCTTTTTATAGAAACTTTTATTAAAGCCATAATTGAGGAGGGTGTGAAGTTTATGATAACGATAGTTCAGGGTGAGTGCGGTGTATTTGAGGTTACTCCAGTTCTTAATGACTTGCCACATTGACAGCTAACTTGCAAAAATTTCCGTAGCACCGGAGGGGGTTCGATTCCCCCTAACCTCATTATTAAATAAACTAAAATTCTAACTTCCCGACATTTTGTCGTGAAGTTTTTTATTGCAGAAATTACAAGGAAAGGAGCAGCAAACATGCCCAAAATTGAATATGTATCGAAAAAGTTTCGCAAAGACAGCCTTGCCTTAATAGACAAGATAAATACTGTCATCAATGACTACAAGACACAAGGCTACAATCTGACGTTGCGGCAAGTCTATTATCAGCTTGTTGCCAGAGATATCATTCCAAATACGGAACGCAGCTATAAGAATCTGGGCAACCTCATCAGTGACGCCCGGCTTGCCGGTCTGATTGACTGGCTCAGTATTGAGGATCGTACACGCAATATCAGACGAAATTCTCACTGGAGCAGCCCGGCAGAAATCATAGATTCTGCAGCCTGGTCCTATCACCGAAATCATTGGGAAGGACAAGAAAACTACGTAGAGGTTTGGGTTGAGAAGGATGCCCTCATCGGCATTGTTGGCCAGATCTGCCAGCATCTTGATGTCAGTCACTTTTCGTGCCGAGGCTACGTCAGCCAATCGGAAATGTGGTCCGCAGCGGAACGCTTGAGAAATCACGTTGTTTCAGGCCAACATATTGTATTGCTGCATCTTGGTGATCACGATCCAAGCGGCAAGGATATGAGCCGGGATATTGTAGAGCGATTATCACTATTCGGTGTTCCTTCCGTGGAATTCCATCGGATTGCACTTAATATGTCCCAAATTGAAGAATTTTGTTAAGTTCAGCCCTCGTTATCCCTAAGATGTTACAAAAGAAAGGAAATACAAATGAATAGCAAAAC
This sequence comes from Eubacterium sp., assembly GCA_021769965.1. Lineage (GTDB taxonomy): Bacteria > Bacillota > Clostridia > Peptostreptococcales > Anaerovoracaceae > Senimuribacter. Next base: position 92,231 of record JAETRU010000008.1, on the reverse strand, counting down.
TATCGCAATCTGTAATCAAAAAGGCGGCGTCGGTAAAACCACTACCGCAATTACATTGAGTGCAGCCTTAACCGCCAAAGGAAAAAGCGTATTACTGGTCGACTGTGACGACAGCAACCCTACGTTGACTAAGGCACTGGTGAGCAAGGATCCGTCCAGCCTTCCAAGTACGCTTGTTGATCTCATGCTGTTTACCATGCTGGATCGGTCTATCACCGACGAGTTGACCAAGGCCATCTATCATCACGACGAAGGCTTTGATGTGCTGCCGTCTACCGCAAAATTAGCCGGAATCACCATGAACCTGAATGTTCAACAAGACAATGAGTTGAAAAACCGTTGCCTGGCCACGGTACTTGCCCAGATAAAAAGCGATTATGATTACATCATTATTGATGCCGCCCCTGCGCTCAATACTTTGTCCATAAATATTATGGCAGCCACCGATGAGGTGGTCATCATTACCCAGGCGCAGGATGCCGCAGAGGAAGGCATTGCGGAGTTAATAGGAACAGTCAGCAATGTCCGGAGGACCATCAATCCTAACATCATCATCAAAGGGCTGCTCATTACCATGGAAGACAACCGGACCAACTACTCTAAGAAAACATCTGCAAAAATCCAGAATGACTATACCGCTTTAGGCATGAAAGTCTTCGGCGCACATATCCCCCGGGCTGTAAAAGCGGAAGAGTTTATGCGAAGTGGGCAGAGCCTGCTTGCCTATGCGCCAAAAGGCAAAGTCACGGATGCATATCTTGCATTTGCTGATGAGTTCCTGCAGTCAGAAGAGGCGGTGACTATATAATGACAACAAATCTCAATATGGATAATCTGATGGACGGACTCTTTGGTGGGAAGTCCTCTTTTTCTGTCAGTGAGGATTCTTCCGGACAAATTGTTCAACTGCCTTTGTCCGAAATTTATGATAAGCCAAACCATACATTTCGGCGTATGCCGGATAGTCAATGGCCAGATTACGTCGAAAGCATCCGATCCTATGGCATACTATCACCTGTTTTGGTCCGAAGTAAGGAAAGCGATGCCGGGAAATATGAATGTATCGCTGGCCATAACCGGCGTGCTGCTGCAGCGGAAATCGGACTTGAGACAGTACCGGCCATCATATCCGAATCTACTGATGACGATACGGCTGATATTTTGATGGTCGTCACCAATATCCAAAGGGAAACATGGACTCCTATGGAAACTGCGCATAGCTGGCGTGTCTTATACTGCGCTCTGAAGCATCAGGGACAGCGCCAGGATCTCAAAACAGGTCCATCCGCAGAAGAGCAGTTAGAGGCTTTGTCCGGCAAGGATATTCGCACAGTGCAGCGTACAATTAAACTTTGTGATTTGAATGAAGCACTGCAGATGATGGTGGATGCGAAGAAATTATCTGCAACAACCGCCTATCATCTCGCTTTTTTATCTGAAGAAAACCAGTCAGTCGTTGAGCAGCTCATTATGTCATGCAGCATGCCATCTGCCACAGATGCCGAGTACTTTAAAAAGCTGCAAGATCAAGGTTTTACGTTTACCCTGCCGGCTCTTACTGCATATATGGCAACCCGATCTGAAAAAACGGAGAGATTCAGACTGACCGAAAAAGAAATGAAGGGCTGGTTCCCTGCAACCTATACCGGCACCAATGCCGAGAAGAAAGCCCTGATCCAGCAGTTATTACAGAATTACTTTGAAACCGCAGAAGCTACGGAGGAATCATATGGATAATTTTTTATCAAAAGAAGCGCTCGTAGTCAAGTACATAGACTTGTCTGCAGAGCTGGCTGACATATTTGCTCATCCAGAAAAATGGGATCCGGCAACAGAAGATAGAGAACGTGACCTGAAGAAAGAAATTGTAAAACTCAGATCAGCATTACAGATGTCTCCGGTCAACATTTTTCACGATTTCACTTGAAGGAGCGCGCTATGTACACGAAAGAAGAAATTCAGTCAGCAAAAGATGTAAACCTGGTGGAACTACTGCAGGATCTTGGCTATCCTTTGAAAAAGATTACTGCGAGGGAATATGCCTTAGTAGAGCATGACAGCTGCAAACTCTCACCAACAAAAGGCTTTTATTGGCATAGCAGAGGGATCGGTGGAAATGCCATAGATTTCTTTATGCTCTTGGAGAACAAAACCTTTATGGAAGCAGTTGAACTGATTCTGTCACGCCAAAGGACTTCAATCAACAGCAACTTCGCGACAAAATGTCGCGAAGCTGATCCTGCCTTTAGCCCTTTTGTTCTGCCGGTCGCACATTGGAACAACAACAGGGTCATCGATTACCTGACGAAGACAAGGAAACTGGATCCGGATATCGTGCAATACTGCATTGAGAAGAAGCTGATCTATGAATCTGCTGATACCCACAATGCTGTCTTTGTCGGTTTTGCAGGTTATGATTCATCCGGCAAACCAGCTTGTGCTTTCCAGCGAGGTACTACTGCAAAACGCTTTGCGGGAGATGTTACGGGCAGCAACAAAGAGTACGGATTCTTTTTGGGAAATCAGTGTTCGGATACGTTGCATCTCTTTGAGTCACCCATTGATTTGATATCATACCTTACACTGGAAAAGCTGGCAGGAAGAAAATGCCCTGATGCATACCTCTCTCTGTCCGGCATATCTCTAAAAGCTTTTCAAGCTTACTATCACATGCATCCATCGGTACAGTTAGTGTATGTGCGTTCCGATAACGACAATGCCGGCCATAACGCCTATATTCGTCTTTTGAAATATGCGGAAGAAGGCGGCATTGGGATATCCATCCTGCCGGCTTACCCGAGATGTAAGGACTACAACGATGATTTGATCGCATTCAAAAAGAATTTATGAAACAGCAATACACAAACAGCACACGCTGCTTTATTTTTCTTCATGGTGGGGAGAAACTCCCCACCTCCTTTCATATTAAACATAAAGACAGGAGTTGAGTAAAATGAAGGGTTCCAGCCCATACCGCATCCCCCTCGAAGGAACCACGCAGGGTTACTGGCGGGTTCTTGCTTATAAAGGATGCGATGGTAAAAAAAGCTGGTATCAGTGCCAGTGCAGCAAATGCGGCACAATCAAGTTAGTACGAGGGGATAAGCTCCGGTCTGGCAGAAGCCGCCAATGTGCATCTTGCGGCGCAATACAGCGCCATGAACAATCAACAGCTGGTGCCGAGAGGCAGAACCCAGAAAACTAAATAAATTTGCAATATACAAAGCGGCGTAAGCAACCACGACGCTTAATAGTTTTTTCATGCGGGGAGCTGCTCCCCGCCTCCTTTTCAAAAGGAGACGTCAGAGGAGGAGTACATCATGTTATCTGCAATTATTATACTAATTGTGCTGGGTACAATTATCACATTGTTATGTATGCCGTGGAGACCGCTGACCTTGCGTGAAACGGCGTTAGAATCAATAGAAATTATTGGTATGATTATCTTGTTTTGGGGTGTCACGTATCTTTTCAGCAAGGTGGATTTTTTGGAGCCTCTGATAAAGATATTACATCTATCATCGGTAGCAATGACCTGTTTGGGTGTATTAAAAATTGGTTTGCTGCTACTCATGATTAGACGAAAAACGCCCAAAGCTGAGGAACAATAGTTATTTTGCAATACACAAAAGCGGCGTACACGACCACGACGCTTAATAGTTTTTTCACTGGTGGGGAGCTGCTCCCCACCCTCCTTTCTTAGAAAGAGGCATATGGATCTTTAGGAGCCAGAGAGCTTTATTAAGTAGATATAGAGAGGTTGAGTGACATGAGTGGAAGAAAACCGACAAAGGATGAACAGAGCAAGTCGTTGGAACGGCAAAGGCTCTTGTTAACGATCGGAGACTTGAAAGGTATTTTGGAAGGAAGAGTATTAATATACAGAGAAAAAAACAACATACCGGAGTTGACGGAGTATGATGAGATTTTTGAAGATCTATATAAGGGGTCGCTTTTATCTGCACCAGTTTGGCTGTTGAGTCAAGAAGTAAAAGCGATATACCCGGAAAAAAAGAATTTTACTGAGATATGTGTTGAGTAGAGGCCCTTGAAGATTATTTTGAAACATTTTAAGGCAAAATCTTGACGATAGAACAGACGTTCTGTATAATAAGGATAGAGAAAATTAAATGGGTTGCGAGTCCTCTTCTGCAACCAGTAGGAGGGGCTTTACATACCAGGGATACGCCGCTGGCGGCGAAAGTCCACCGAACATCCGAAAGGAAGGGAGGTGGTTGTATGATGTATGTTACATGGTCTGACTTACTTAGTTTATTGCTTGTACTGATTACGCTTGCTGCTCTCTTTGAGAGACGCAAATAAAACGGAAACCGCCAAACTAAGCGTTTGACGGTTTCATAGTTCAATTACGGACTTGAGCCGCTCCGCGAAAAGCGGCTTTCCTTGTTAATTACAATATACCACACAGCATCAAAATATGCAAGGTGGAAAAATTGATGAAAAATAGATTTGAGAAAAAGGAAGGAGAACACGTATGAAAAAGTTAATTACATTGCTTATTACCTTAACCATGGTACTGACGATGGCAGTTCCGGCATTTGCTGCTGAGATGACCGCAAAGATTGCAAAGCCTGCAAAAGTGCAGGAACTGAATGTCTTCAAGAATGGCTATCAGAGCTTGAAAGTATCTTGGAAACCTGTTGCAGGTGCGACTGGATACGAAGTATATAGAAGCACTACAGGAAAGAGCGGAAGCTTCACATTGAAAAAAACAACTACGAGCACAAGCTACACCAACACCGGTATCACTTGCGGTAAGACCTATTATTATAAAGTTCGGGCCGTGAATAAAGCCGGCAAAGGATCTTTCTCCGCAGTAAAAAATAATCGTGTGCAGCCGTCAAAGGCGTCTATCACAAAAGTAAGATGCATCGATGAGTGGGAAGTAAGAGTTTACTGGGATAAGGTTGCAGGTGCATCTGGATATCAGGTTTATAGAAGCAAGAAAGGTGCTGACAACTGGAAACTTTACAAAACTGTATCCAGCAAATACACCTACGCTACAAACTATCTCGAAGGGGATACAAAGTATTCTAAGTGGGAATGGAAAGTAAGAGCCTACAGAACCGTTAATGGCAAGAAGGTATATGGTTACTTCTCTACACCGAAAGAATACGTTCCAGACTGGACGATTGATGAAATCTACGAAGAACTCTGGAAATATGGCGAAAGTCTCGCTTGGACAGAATATGAATTCAAAGAAGGAACTGACAATCCAGAAACGGGCAATGAACTTTGGCCAACAGATAGGAAGTATCATTTTAAGCATTACATTGGTTGGAACGCTAAAGCAGATGTAAACGGAGACTATAGCGTTTATACAAATCCAGAAAACGGCGCCACTCATAAGGATAGTGGATTTGAAGCCGCAACTCCAGATAATAGTAGCTGGGATGTAGCTTGGCCAGAGAGAATTAGTTACTATGATACAAAAACATCCATTTTAAAACGATTAAAACCAATGATTAAAGACGAATTATATAGCTCCCATTATTCAAACCCATTATACTGGGATCCATATTTGACATATGACGGTGAAATCTTTGGAGGATATAACGGGGTTGATGGATTCTCTTTATATATTGAAAAGGACCGCAACAGCTATAAAATCTGGTCGTTATGGTAATCGCGCTAAACCTTTCGATATGACGAACAATCTAAAATAGAATTTTTAAGGAAAGATTTTTATTATAGGTCTTTCCTTTTTTATTGCAAAAATTCAACGGTGGTGCATGGGCATGGCCGTTTTTATATATACACAAATACTAATCAAATAAAGGAGGAACAAACAAATGTATGATACAAAGAAACATGCATACTTGCGTAAAGGATTCGCCATTTTGATGACGCTTGTTATGGTCATCACATACTTTCCGCAGCAGACATTTGCCGCCAGTAGCGATGACTGGTCCTATGCATACTTCCGTAATGGCAGCATCTTGGAAGGCAGTGATGGAAAGCCATACTATAACGATTCCCGTAGGTACTCAAATCGCTGGTATACTACCCACTGGAACATTGATGACAACTGTCATGCGATTCAAGGTGCAAGACATGCATATAGCCTGAAGAACAAAAAAACAGGAAAAAGCTATCGTGCATACTGTTTGGAACAGGATGTCATGAATCCAAACAGTGGTAATATCCTGTATTCTGCGAAGCAAATGGAAGATATTAAATTCCTAAAACAACTTTCAAAAGAGCAAAAAAAAGGAATTGAATTTGCTTTGCTTTATGGTAAGCAGCCAGATGTATCTGAAGTAAACATGATAAAGCTTCTCGGAGATGGAGTAAAGGGCTGCAACAGCGATGACTGGTATGTGGCAACTCAAGCTATCATCTGGGAATTTCAGCAAAATTTGCGCAGCTCCGTGGACGGTATTCCTAAAAATGTTACGATGAGCAGTATCGGAACTAAAGCTTGGAGAAATACACCGGCAGACTTCTTCTATGCACCGATTAAAAATCGTCCCGCAGGCAAGGTATATCGTGCAATGCTGCGGGCAATGAGAGAACATCGTGAAATTCCATCATTTACAAGTGGTGAGAGAAAAAAGAAAAGTCCACAAGTAATTTATATGGAACAAGTTGGAAATGAATACTGGAGTGTTAATAGAAAATACGCATCTTTGGCAGAAGCGGAAAAAGCTGAAGCCAGAACAAAAACTGACTACTATTATCTGGAAGACACAAACGACATTACCCGTGAACTGAAGGTCATGGATGGCAAGAAAAAGAACAGCAAGTTTGTGTTTCAGAAGAAAAAAGGTGGCAAACACCCGCAGTACAAACTAATTTATAAAGGTACAACACTTCCAACAAGTGTGCAGCACGGAAAAAAAGATATCAAAGAAGCTACCAAACTGGACTGCCTTGCATGGAATGTTACAGGTGGTCACTACCAGACGCTGGCATTTGGTGCCGATGACCCGGTTGATTTCTACTTTAAACTGAAAACAAAAACGCCGTTACCACCGGGAGAGAAGGAAAAACCAGTACCACAGTTCTTCCCGGAATTCAGCTGGCCAGTTCACAAGGATGATGTGAATTCAGGCTGGGATGGTGACAACTGCACTGGTATGGGCGATGCTTCTTTAGGTTCTACCTTTGTCTTAAAGCGTGATGGTGAGATTGTTGATGAAGTGACATTAGATGATGTTGGCTCCACCGACTATTTATATGATCAGCCGTGGATGGATGAAGAAGACCTGCTGTCAAAAGAAAGCGGCACCAGAGATCATGTAGAAGGAGATTCACCAACCACACATTGTACAGTAACACCAACCAGAATTGACTGGGACGATGAAGCCACTTACACCATTGAAGAAATCGTACCAGACGGCAGACACCCTGCAGATTTTGAAACAACAAAGAACCTGCCGGGAAATACAGTAGTCAGAGGTACATACAAGGTAAAATACCACTGCCATACAATCGACAGTAGGTCCTGTATGGATGAGCCGGAATTTTGGGCTGACATGGACTATAACATCGTCATTACAGATGCTGATGGTACAACAACCAAAATGACCGGGAAAATGGGCGAAGGCGACCTGCAGTATGATTTTGAACATGAGTTTATACAGCAGACTTGGATTAACGACAACTACAGAGGAGACCTGCAGATTGTAAAAACCAAGGATGACCAGAATCCTTTCACAGATAAAACAAACTCAGAAAATGGTGTGAAGGATTACAGTACGAAGTCCAAATGGACCATCCAGTTAAAATCCGGTGGATGGGAAGACCATCCATATATCAGAGTAGAGGATGAAGGCGTTAAAAAAGCTGCTGCAGGTGAGTATGAACGCTATGCACATGTTTACCGGGTAGTGAGAGATACCTCCGGCTATGCTGCTGATGAAACACATCCTCTGGAAGTATCGGAAGACGGTCAGCTTTACGTTTATGACCTTCCTTACGGTACATACGAAGTAAAAGAAATTTCTGCAGATGCAGAAGGCTATGTTCTGGAATCTTTTGAAGTCATCGTAGATGAGCACGGACAGAAGATTTCAAAGTCTGTTAATAACCAGGCGAAAAAGAACAAGATTAAGGTTGCCAAAGCCAATTCTGAGACCGGAAAGATTGTTCGCTGGGACGCTGACAGAACTGCATTTAGGATTCGGTATAAGGGGAATCCGGATTTGAATGACCCTTCAACCAGTCCGAATTATAACAAATATCTGCCAAACGGTTCCAGTTACACCGATAATGCAGATTCCAATTATGTATTCTATGCGAACAAAAACGGCGAGATTGTGCTGCCGTACCAGATTGAATACGGCATTTACGAAATCGAAGAATTGGTTGTACCGGAAGGCTATTATGTTGGGCAGTATGACGAAAAAGGAATCGGCAGTATCGCTGATATGGGCAGCGTCAATATTATTGACCACCAGGGACAGAAGGTAACGCCACCGAAATCATTCTTGGAAACCGTACAGGTAAGAGACGAAAACGGCAAGAAGGTAACAGAATTTAAGGGTGATAATAAGACAACATATAACACCTACGGATTTACTGTGAAAGAGCAGGATCCGCACGAAGATGGACGGGACTATGTGACATATTACGCTGTTGTAGATATGCCGAATAATCCTGTGAAGGGCAAGATTGAGATCAGCAAAACAGGCGAAGGTCTGGTTGGCTGGAAAGAAGGCGGCGATGGCGGCTACAGTATCTGGAAAGCGATCTGGGACAAGATTACTTTAAAGGATACAAAGTTTGAAATCTACGCTGCAAAAGACATCTTGCAGTCTGACGGTGTAATTCCTGTGGAAGCATACTTGTCTAAAGACAACAGCGAAATTGAACTGGATATAATCGGCAGAGATCATGCTGACAAGGATGATGCAAAAGAAACCAGAGGAAAAACCGTAGATGAAAATACTACAATCCTGCAGGTTAAGGATAAAGGTTTAATTAAGAACTTTGGTAAGGCAAATGCAACCGTAACTGATTACATCATCAAAGCGTTGAATGGTGCAACATTTGAAAATACCTATACTGTTAGAGATAATGACGCAAAGATGACCTATCAGTACACTGTGCAGTATACGCTGAATTACTCTAAAGGTGGTTTCAACTATACAGATGTACATGTTACCAAAAAATCTGTAGCTGATGACTACGTTGCAGAAATTGATGTGACAGATCCAGTCTTGAAATCCGGAGATTTAGAGATTGGCATGGTTACTATGAATTATGACAATGGTAACATGATTAGGATGAATCCGCTAGAAGAAGAGGGTAACGTCACAAACGAAGAAGATATTAAGGGTACGCACAGTGCGTACAACACGGATGATATCACTGCGAAACCGGTAGATCCGGAAGGCTACGATCCAAAGGCTATCTTCGATGAGGAGAAACCGATTGTGGACGAAGAAGGAAATCCAGTGCTCGATGATGAAGGAAATCCGACTTTTGAACAAAAAACAGACGAAGATGGAAATCCGATGTTTACAACGCCGCTTTCCATCGTTGTTCCAGCTGGATGGGATTGGTGCAAAGACAGCTCCACAGACAAATATTACTATGAGGCAGGAAGAACCGATAACGATGGTAATCCGGTGCCAAGAATGTATATGGTAACGAAAGGCTCAGGCGAAGACGCAGAATATATGCTTTTCATTAAAGATGGAGACAAAAAGCGCTGGATTCCGTGTGACGCTGAAGGCAACTACTATAAATCATATTATCAGGAATACAGCTTCACCATGGCACAGCACTATAAATCTTCAGAAGGCTTTACCTTTACATGGGATAAGGTAATTGACCTGAGTGCAGTCGCTGACAATGACGCAGAAACAACAACCACAATCATCAATGAGCCGGAAAAGGCTCCAACTCCAAAGATTACCGAGACAAAAGGTATTTACAGTCATGTAACTGAAAACGGAAAGACAACATTTACTGGAACTTCGATGGATGAAGCTCTGGTATACTTCCTCACACATGATGGTATCCGCACAGAAATGTATCTGTCCGGTGGTCTGACATTTACCAGAATCACTGCGACACAGAGCCAGCTCTTTGCATTTGATACTGTAATGCCGATGGTTTCATACAACGGTGAAGACTTGAACTGGCATAAACAGTTCGAAGGAGACTTTGATCCTGCAAAGGATACCTTTGAGTATATCGTTGATGACAGAAACTATGTGAAAGCTATAAGGCATGAAGTGGATAAGAACCACAAAGAGGTTTACTACACTATCGACATTGTTTCCAATAACACAGACTACGACAAAGGATTTAGGGTAACTTACCCTGACACTACAACAGCCGTTCCTATGATTATTGATGGCGGCAAGAGTGCAGACTTACGGTTTGCATCGCTTGATGATACCATGGTTTATCCGATGGGAAGCCCGGTAGAAATCATTACAACAAACCTTAGAGGTATCGCAGAATCTAAACAGCTGCCGCTTGGCGAATACTGGGTGAGAGAGGTATCCTCCACTATTGGTCATGTAAACAAAGGACAGTGGCAGAAAATTGTACTAGAAAATAAAGACCAGTACACACCACTTGTATGGGATACAGCAGAATACGAAAATGATGCTGTAAGCGTGAAAATCGATCTCGAAAAGCTGTTTGAAACCGCTTACAACAGCAAGAAATACGAAGCTGGAAACGGTGCAGTATTTGGCATCTATACAGCAGAAGAAATCGAAGGAACTACTGACTCCGACAAAAAGGTTGATAAAAAAACCCTGCCGGCAGATACTTTAGTAGGCAAGATGGTGGTTGAAAACGGTCATGCAGCTGCAACTGTTAAGTTGCCGCTCGGCAAATACTACGTTAAGGAAATCTCTGCACCTGTTGGATATAAACTTAATGGCAGCAAGTATTACTTTAACGCTGTAGATATCTTGACAGCAGACCAGATGTCCTTCCACTACAAGGATATGGGCGTAAGCGGATTTGTAACTCAGGACGGCAACAACGGCATGGTCATTGACTTTGACACGCTTTACAGATACACGGCAGCCAAAGTCAACATCGACGGCAAGGACTACAAGCTGGATGAAAACTATGCGGAAGAGGGCAGCAATGTGACTAGCACCGTCTACGATGGCAGAACCAACACCCAGATCAAGCTTACCGACGGAAAACAGACGGTCATTAAGTTTGAAAACGGGGCGACCCTGACCGTTAAGGCGGAAGGGCAGACTTATACTGCAACACTTGACGGCACAGTTCCTACAGAACTGGCAACCGGTCCGGACGGCAACGAGAACTTTACAAAGACCACCGACGGCACCAAAACAGTGATCAAATACAGCCCGAAGGTTACGAAGACCAACTGGTTATCGGAAGTGACCTACAAGTACCAGGCTCCAAAAGACACCGAATCCGCAGCTGACGGATGGACGACAATTCAGCCGGCCAACAAGAACCTGACCCTGACCAGTCCAGAAGGCACGTCCGCAGTCAGCGCATCGGTAGATTACGAGTATGGCGCAGCAGACCTGACCTTTGCGGCAGGAACCGTTACCGGCATCACCGTGGACGGCGAGGAAGCAGCAGATTTGACTGCACTCAAATTGCAGCGGATCACCCGGACGCCGGTCATGATCCAGAACCCTGACAATCCGGATGATCCGGACGACCAGATCCAAAAGACCGATAAAGACGGCAACCCGCTTGTAAATACCGAGGTTAAGGCAACTAAGGCAGTGATCAACTTCGCAGACGGCGTAACCTATACTGTGCAGTTTGACAAGGCTGGCAACTTCTATATGGATGCTTCTTCCGAAGTAGACAAGAATCTGGATGCAGAATCTGTTTTGACCGTAGATGGTACAACCGTGACAGCGGATAACCTTGCGAAGATGCAGCTGATTGATATTAAAAATACGACAGCTAAGACCTACGCAAGAAACAATACCAATGCCGGTGTTCTGAACATAACGGTCAACAAGATTAAGAATGACAGAGTGCCTCCAACGGATAAACCGGAAGAGCCGGGAATAACCCCGACCTATCCGAGCATCCGGACCATGGCAAAGGACAGCGAGACGGGCGAGCATATCGCACGTGCTGACGGCAAAGTGACCATCATCGACACGGTCAGCTACTATAACCTGACCTCTGGCCAGGAATACACCTTAAAAGGCGTCCTCATGGACAAAGACACCGGTAAGGCGATCAAAGTTGACGACAAAGAAGTGACTGCTGAGAAGGTATTTACACCGGAGAAATCAAGCGGCACTGTAGAAATGGAATTTGTCTTTGACGGATCAGATCTGGCTGGCAAAACCACCGTTGTCTTTGAGGAAGTCTATATTATGGTCGATACGGACGGTGACGGCAAACCGGATAAACCGGAGGATAAGCCGACGGCGGAGCATAAAGACATTAACGACGAAGGCCAGACCATCTATTTCCCTGAAATCCGCACAAATGCAACGGATTCCGAGACCGGTGAACATATTGCCAACGCTGACAAAAAGGTTACGATTAAGGATAAAGTAACTTACACCAACCTGATTCCAGGAAAAGAGTACACTGTAAGCGGCGTACTCATGGATAAGGAGACCGGCAAGGCACTGAAGGTGAATGGCGAGAAGGTAACGGCGACAAAGACCTTTACACCGACCGAATCTGAAGGCTACGTGGAGCTGGCATTTACCCTGGATGCTTCTGCCCTGGCAGGCAAAACTACCGTTGCATTTGAAGACCTCAAATATGACGGTAAGACCGTGGCAGTTCATAAGGACATCAAGGATAAGGACCAGACGGTCAGATTCCCAGAGGTTCGGACTACTGCCGCCCAGACAGGCAAAGGTGAGATTACCGATATCGTCGAGTACAAGAACCTGGTTCCGGGCAAGAAGTACACCGTAACCGGCGTTCTGATGGACAAAGATACTGGTAAGGAAATAAAGGTAGATGGCAAGCCGATTACGGCCAGCAAGACCTTTACGCCGGAGAAATCCAGTGGTAAAGTGAAAGTCACCTTTACGTTCAAACCGGGCAGCCTGCAGGGCAAGACCGTCGTTGTCTTTGAGACCCTGCTCCTTGGCAGCATTGACGGCGAGACCGTAGGCGAGCATAAGGATATCAACGACAAGAACCAGACCATCAAGAAGGTCGGTACCGTTGACCTGGATTATCCAGACAACCCTGGCACCGGCGATGATGGCAATGTGGATCTGCAGCCGAAGACTGGTGATAACGCCAACATGATGTTGTACATCGGCCTGATGCTGGCAGCGGCACTGCTGCTGATTACCCTGCTGGTTGCGTACCGCAGACGGCAGAAAGAAGAATAAAGCAAATAAAGACACTGTTATGTAGATGGGGAGAGGCGAAAGCCTCTCCTTAAAGATTGGAGGGATTGAAATTCGGAAGGCGCTGAATAATGCAATATACCTGCTTGCAATCTTAATTGCCCTGTTGGGAATGGAAAACATCCTTGCGAATTACAGCGAATGGGTTAAGCAATTTATTCTATGCACCATACCAGTGACTTGGCTTGTTGGGATAGTCATCTTTTGCAGTGCGGATTTCAGGATAAAGAAATATGCCCCTGACCCAGCCAGAACAAAGAACCGATGCATTTTGCTGGGTCAGAGGATAGTATTTTACGGCCTTGGGGGATTAGTAGTAGGTGCATTGCTGTTTCTCATTTTGATGGCAAGAGCACCGCTACCTTAAGCCTATCGGCTATATTTCAAAGTAATGTTTTGAAATGAAGATGACGGCATGATAAACCACCCCAGAGCATAATAAGAAGGAGAAAACAGCGGGTGCTATTTGGGACAGGATCTCTTTTGCGCTACAGGCAAATTTTTGATGGGAGCAGAATGGCTTATCCGATTTTGATAGAGGATTAAAAACAGACCATGGAATGATAATCATTCCACATATTGTGAAGAAGGCACCCAATGATTCTTTCATCGCTTCAAGGCTTCTTAGCTGGAATGAAAGGGACTGATCTACAAGAAAGAGTCCTGTGAAACAAAGAAGAAAGGAGATCAGATATGTACAAACTTGCCGCTTTTGTAAAGACATTAGCCCTAGATCCGCATTCTTCTTTGCAAAAAAAATCATCAGAGACAGGCTAGCAAGGCAGAGCAAAGACATGATGAGATGAAATATCGCAATATGTTTCCATAATAGGCCAGCAAGCAGGAAGAAAATGAAGATGAACGAGCCATCGCTCATTCCTGCACTTTGGGACGTGGTATATGCGCCATTCAAGTCATATTGTATAGAGTTGTTTACAACGTTATACTCCGTTCTAGTGTTGCTTAGATTGACGGAGCAGTTGTCTATGCAACATTGCTGGTAGAGATTCTGATGTAACCCCTGTTTTGAGGCAGGTTTCAGAGAGAGCAACGCAACAACGATAGTTAAGAGTCCACCGATTAAGTTGACATACGGTGTGATCAGAGCAATAAGTTCATTTAATTGGTACATAATGAGTACCTCCTTTGTAGAAAATTTTGGTGCTTGGACAACATTGTAGCATTATCATGCACCAAGAACAGTTTAACACAAGTTACTCATTTTGTATAAACCGCTGATTTACTTGGCGGTGAAATCAGGGCTTTGCGATAAATTTGTAAAGCCCTTTTAAATTTTAATCGTTGGGAGGCATGATATGAAGCTGACCGAAAAAGAAACTAATGCCCTGGAAAACAGGGCAGAGCTAAAGTTCCATGGGATAAAGGACCATTCAGACTGCGAGGACTGCCTGGAGGAATACATCTTCCAGCTGCAGGACAAGTATCACGAGTTTTCCATCGGACTGACCACGATCCTATCCTGCCTGGCCTTTGCGCAGCAGCAAGGCGCAGTGCCGCCGCTGCCATAGGACTGGTGGAGAGAGATAAACAACAGGTATCAATGACAACTTCCGGCTGTGTAGCCCGATATAGCTGGTCGGGTTAATCATAAAGATTGCGCAGGATAATCTGCTATATTATGTGTTCCTTGCTGAAGAACCTGCGCACCTCAAATATACCGGGAGAAACCATTTAATGTAAAGGCAGGAAGGTAAGATAAGCAGCCCCAAAAACCAGACTGTTTTTTATTGTAAAAAGAGGAATTCCTATGAAAAAGACAAAAAACAGAGATGAAAATGCATCTTCAAAAACAAAGGAACGTCACCCTATGCCAACGGAAAATGAAAAGTTCATCCGTGACTTCTGGCAACAACGGCATAACGGTCCCATCACCAAGGACAAGGGTGATGAAGTTGAAGCTGAGAAGTCAATGGAGCTATAACAGGAAGGAGGATCAAAGCAACATGAAAGTAAAGAGAATCCTTGCGATCATAATGATACTGCTGCTGTGTATGCCAGCAGCGGTTTATGCGTCATCTGGCTTGATCGTAAAGGAGTACCCTTTTGAAAGCGAAACGAAGGACTTCAGTTATTCCGCGCCGAAAAAAATCGAAGAGAACGGAAAGAAATATGAGCTGAAGGACATCAAGTACGATGTCATCCATGCACCTTCAGAACTTAAGAAGGTCAAAACTTACACAAATCTGACAGAAAAAGAAGTTCCCAAAAAAACTCTAAAACTAAAGTCAGGAGAAACGCTGAAGCTGTCAGATGTTAAGTGGACGGAACAGACGCGGACCGCCGCCACGGGAACCATAACGGTTACAGGCAGCGACAGCAGGCCGGATGTGCCGGCAACCAAGGACATTACAGCAACCCTGCCCGATGGCAGCACCATCACGGTCACAGGCAAGCTGCAAAGCGTGGAAAAGACCGGAAGCAGCTACAGCAAGCCATTTTCCGTTAAAGCCACCTTTACCGGCGATGAAGATGTAGACAGCTACGTCCTAGGTGATACGGCGATTCCCAACAATCCGGACAGCCCAGCGTTTTCCGGCTATGAGACGGCGATTTTGACCCATCTGGGACTTAATCCGGCTCAGTACAAAATCACGGACGCAAAATGGACCAGCGGCTATGTGCAGCGCAATGGCCAGACTGTGCGGTACGCAGAGTACAGCGGCCAGCGGCTTACAAACGACTGGACCGCATATTATGCCGAGACGATTACCGCAGGCAGCCCGCAGGTCACAACCTATACCGCAAAGGCGACCTATGCCAGCACCGACAAAACGTATGATGTAATAGCAGTTTGTACCTATGAAGCAACGCGTAGCCTTCTGCCCGTTATGATTGGCATCGGCATAGGCGTATGCATTCTCGCCTTTGTCATCGTTATCATCCTGCAAATCCTGAAGAAAAAGAAAGGAGCCGAAAATGAGAACAGCAATTAAAGGAAGGCTTGGCAATAAGCCAGAACTGAGAGAAGTCGAGTCCGCCAAAGGCGAAAAATTCCTGGCAGTAAGCTGCACGCTATATGTCGCGGATCCCACAAAGAAAAATGACGCAGGCCATATGGCATCCGTGCCGTTTAGAATCACTGCCTATAACGAGCGGGCAAAGGCAATCAGCAATATGGAGCCTGGCGATATCTTGACCGGCATTGCGGATCTGCGCGTCAATGCGTATAAGAATAAAAAAGGCGAAGACGTCGTAATGCCCGTATGGAATATCGCCAAAATTGATGACAGCAATAAGCTTGCTGAGCAACAGACACGACTAATCTCTGCCTATACAAAAGGGGATATCTCCGCGCTAGATATCGGTCTTTCTGGAAATGCCTTTGTGCCAACCAAAATGACCGATGAAGAACTGCCATTTGAACCATCTGATGAAAAAGAACTGGAGGGATAATCTATGAAACTCTACGAAAAAGCAAAGAAACATCTGGACAAAATCACTGTCCTGCTGTCCGTCTTCGCAATGACCTGCATGGTAACACCTGCCTACTGTGATAAGCTCGCTGACGCATCCAAAAAGGCAGCAGAAGGTATCCAGTCTTCTGCGCAGGGTGCAGCGAAATGGCTTCTCACCATCGTTATCGTCATCGGCGGCCTCACGTTCATCATCGGAACCAGCCGGCAGAAGGAAGGAGCTAAGGAAAAAGCGCCTCTAATCCTGCTTGGCCTTGGCATGATTGTTTGCGCAGTCCCTCTTTCTAATCTTATTTTCGGTTGGTTCTAAGGTGCATGCACATGAAAAAAGATTTCAAAAATCTTCAAATGAAGCTGAAGGCGCTGACATCGGGGAAATCGTCAGCGTCTGCTGAGAACCTGCTTGAAGGGCGCCGGTTGATGAAAATCAACCGGCTCCTGTCAAATTACAAAATCATTTCTTGCGTATACTGGACCATCGCCGCGCTTGTTTTGATCATCTTCACCCTGCTGCTGAATTCCCTGTCCGGTGCAAGTCTGTCAACCCTTCTTACACAAGGTAAAATAACATATGAAGACAAACCTTCCGTGATTGATACCATCATTGAATACCGCATGATCTATTGCATTTTGATACCGCTTTCCATTGCGCTATATCTCAAAGTCCTCTACGATGTCCGAGTATCCTATGGTTCTCTCGACGTCGGGCAAGGCGGCAGCACATCCAGATGGACATTACGAGATGAAATTGATTCACAGTATAAAAAGATACCAGATAAAGATTTGCGCTTTCCTGGACATGGCGGACCTCCCATTGCCCGCGATGGAGACTATTTGTATATTGATGACGGCGCCGTTAGCAATCTGATTATCGGCACGAGCCGATCCGGCAAAGGTGAAGAGCATGTTTTTCCGTCCATCGACATCTACTCCCGCGCCGAAGAACAGGCAAGCATGATTATCACGGATCCAAAGCTGGAACTTGCAGCTGCAGCAATGCCTACACTTATCAAGCGTGGGTTTGCCTGCTTTGTCCTAAACCTGATTGACCCGGAATACAGTATGGCTTTTAACCCGCTCCCTGTCATTACCAGAGAGATGAAGGAAAAAGAATACCCGACAGCACAGCAGCTTTGCCGCAGTTTGGGATATAACATCATAGCGCCGGATCCCAATGAAAAAGACCCGTACTGGTCCGATCAGGCGCGCAATGTCCTAATCGCCGGCATCATGGCCGATATTGAAGACAACCTGGCTGCCGATGCGGAAATCAATGCCAGACGCGCATATCATCACAAAGTGAATGAAGCAAAAAAGAAGCAGGCTGCCATAGATGCGCTCAATGACAATGCGGCTGCGGCACTCTACTGGATCAAGGAGGAAGCAGACCGTCTTGCGGATACCGAACCTATCTTAACGTACTACGGCCTGTATGCGCTGCTGCAGTCTGCTGATCTGCCTCCTCTGGCAAAAGAGGTCATCAGCAGCATGGACGTCTATGACTTTCCCTCTTACATCAACCAACCGAAGCCAGCAATTGCTTATACACCGACGGAATACATTCCAACAACGGAAAACGAGGAGAAAATCAACCTGTACAGTATCGTCCGCATGATTAACACGCTGTATGCTACGCCAATTGATAAAAACAATACCGCACTGGATCTGTATTTTTCCAGACGTGACGAGAACGATTTTGCCAGACAGACCTATTCCAGCATCGGCGCTATCAGTAATACCGGCAATACAAAAGGCACGATTATGTCTGTTTTCCAACAAAAAACATCTATATTCCTATATGATAATATCGGTAAAATGATGGCAAAAAATGATTTGGATTTCATAGATGTAGGCTTCGGACAAAAACCAATCGCCGTGTTTATCGGCCTGCCTGACTACGACGAGAGTAACCACTTTATCGCTACCATCTTTATCAACCAGCTGTACTTTACACTCTCGAAAATGGCCACGGCCATGCCTACCAAGCGGACCAGCCGAGACGTGGCATTTCTGCTTGATGAATTCGGCAACCTGCCGCCGCTGGATAACATGGAGAGCATTGTTTCTGTCGGCCTGGGGCGCGGAATGCGGTTTCATTTCATCATTCAGGCACTGTCCCAGTTAGACGCGAAATATGGAGAAGAAACCGCATCGACCATCAAAGGTAACTGCGGAAACCAGAAATACATCCTCACAACAGATACGGATACGGCCGAAGCAATCTCTAAAGCGCTTGGCGAAGAAACCTACACGACAATTAACCGCACCGGCAAAAAAATGTCATTAAACAAAGAGCAGACAGAAATGACGGATACCCGGCCGCTTTTATCCCCTCGCCAGCTGCTGGAATTACAGCCTGGAGAAACTGTGGTCCTGCGCTATCTGAAACGGGAAGATAACAAAGGAAATCCGGTCAGGGCAACGCCGATCGGCAATCTGGGCAAGTACAGGATGAAGTTCCGTTATAAGTATCTGCTCGACACATTTCCCAGTGATACGATCCTGTACCACTCCAAAAACATGGACCGTATTCTTGAACGCAATCCAGAGCTGAAAAAACAGAAAATCAAACTGTCAAACGTGGACATTCCTGATACGACACACATAGATCTTACACGCATTTCCCGCAGCGGAAAAGAATATTTGGATACCCTGTTCTTTGAAAATTCATTTCTCTGTGATTTCGCAGAAAGGGACCCCATGGCTGCGTATTCTTTGCTGGAACTGATGGGTATTCCAATCTATGATCGTGAAGCACTGCTCGCTCCTGACGAAGGCGTAAAACTATCTGAATTGATCACCTATGCCAAAACACTGGTTGCCACGGGCCAGCCAGATTCACGTCACATCGGATACCAGATGTTAGATATCCTGCAGCCCATAGATTATGCCGCTGCAGAATTAACTGACGAGGACAGCCTCGCTGCCGCTGCCTTTCATGCGGCTGGATTTGATGCCTATGATTTTGATTTTGGAGAGTGAAGAAATGAAGAAACGGTATATAATTCTGTTGTCATGTGCTATGCTCTTGTGTCTTTTCTGCGGCAATGGATACCACGTATACTATATTGCAACTGGCTCTATGGAGCCGGTCCTTAACCCCGGCGACCTTATCATTACCAGGCAGACTGCTACCGATGCGCTGTCGCCGGGCGACATCATATTATACAGCGCAGGCGGCCGAAAGATCTGTCACAGAATCGTTTCTATAGCAGCAGATGGATCTGTCATAACAAAAGGCGATGCCAATCGCTTCCTTGACCCACCTGTTAAGCCTGCTTTGCTGCAGCTGCTGCAATACCGGATACCCTTCGCCGGGTATCCCTTTGCGTTTTTGCAGAACCGCGCTTTTTTAATATCGCTCACCGTCAGCAGCCTGCTCATATATCTGATTATTAACATCGTTAGAAAGAAGGAATAGCCTATGGATGATATGAATACCTACCTGATCCCACAGGAAATAAAGTCTGAAACCATGCTGGGAAAAGGGATCTACTTTGTAGATCTCGTTGTCATTTTCCTGATTT
Source organism: Eubacterium sp. (assembly GCA_021769965.1). Classification (GTDB taxonomy): domain Bacteria; phylum Bacillota; class Clostridia; order Peptostreptococcales; family Anaerovoracaceae; genus Senimuribacter. The sequence goes on along the minus strand of JAETRU010000008.1, from coordinate 71,945 downwards.
ACTACGTCATGGACTTTTTTAAGCCCTTAGTACACCCCTTGCTGCAGCTACCCTATATGGCATTTACGCTGCTCATCGGTCTGATCCTTACCCGGCGGCTCCGAGCCAATCCAGAAAAAAGAATGTATCAATCGTTATACTATTACCTTGCCCGCGACAAAAAGGTGTACCACCGTCGTGAATCGGAAATATCCGGAAAGGAGTCAGTCGAATGAAAATCAAATCCAAATCAGAGAAAAAACGGGCCGAAAAGAAAGAAGCCGCCCAGGCAAAAAAGCAGCAGAAGAAAATCGAAGCAAAAGCACAGGCAAACTTTGTAGGTGAGCTTATGCCTGTCGTTGGATATAACGCAGACTATGACGTATTTGTCATGGAGGACGGTACGATCCTTGATATTCTGGGGATTCATGCCAAGAATCTAATGTCAGCGGCAGAAAGCGAAATCACCTATGATATCATGTGCTGGGACAAGCTGCTCAAAACCTTTGCAGCGGATCTTACGATCATCTGCTTTAATTTCCCCACCGATACTGCGCAGCAGCAGGCGTATCTGTCCAGGAAAATTGAGAAGCAAAAGAATCCGTTGCTGCGAGACATTCTGCTGCAGAAGGCCGCAGAACTGGAATGGATCAGCCAGAATCGCAAAGAACGTGAATTTGCCATTTGCTTTTATTCGCGTAACCTTGACGATTACCGAAAGAACTATCTCCAAATCTATTCCCAGCTTTCAAGTCCTGCGGCGCCGCTCTGCAGGAAGCTCTCAGGGGAAAAGAAAAAGCAAATCATCTATAACCTGTATAACAAAAACTGTGCAATTTAACAGAAAGGAACCTCATGAGTATTTTAGACAAACTGCTCCCCAGCCGGCGGGCGGCTGACGAAAAGAAAATCCGATACGAAAAATATGTAGATCCCCGGTTCTGTGATACTTACGGACCGCAAACCGGCATCAGCTTTCGCCATGAAAAGTTCGTACAGACCGGAGACGGATACGAGGCCTGTCTTTACATATACAAATATCCTAAAGACGTCAACCGGCATTGGCTCAATCTTATCGCCAACATCGAGGACACCATCACCGTCATTGACATCGCAAGCGTGAATCCAATCGAAATCAAAAGGAACCTGTCCCGCTCCATGGAGGAACATGCCTCCCGGTATTCTTCCGCCAAGAACCATACCACGCGCCAGGATGCGCAGATGCAGTACAGTGAGGCGGAAGCCATGTATAAAGAGGTTGCCCAGTACGGCAATGTTATGAAAGTGATTCTTGCCAGAATCTATGTGCCGGCAAGGACACTTCCAGAATGCGATTTCAAGGTCGCGGAGATTATTGCAAGTCTGGAAGGCAACGGATATCGCTGCGGCGTCTGCCTGAACGAAACCAAGCAGGACTACCGCAACGCATTCCTGTCCTATGCGCAGCAGCAGAATAAGCAGAATACGCTGTATCGGCGCAAAGGCCAGGCCATGCTGTCCACGACTCTGGCACTGGGGGACCCCTTCCACTTCACTTCCCTTTCAGATCCTTTCGGAACCTATTACGGTACCACAACGACCGGCGGCAGCGTCCTGCTGGATCTGTTCAGAGTCACTGCCCTGCGGCTGTCATATAACTCTGTCATGGTGGGGCGTATGGGCAGCGGCAAATCCACTACCCTCAAAAAGATCATTTTTGACCGGGCAAGCCAGGGCGATATGATCCGTGTCTTTGATGTAACCGGAGAATTTGAAGAGCTGATTACTTCTATCGGCGGCAAAATCGTCAGCTTGGACGGCCAGGGCAATATCATTATCAATATGCTGCAGATCCTGCAGTCCGGTGAAGATGCACAAAGCGCCTATAATGCGCACCTGGCAAAGGCCGCGGCATTTTACACCTATCTGAAACCCTCTGCAGAAGAAAACGAAATTCTCATTCTTAAAAAGCTGCTGCGACTGCTGTACACCTCCTATAGGTTCATAGATGATGACGGCAGGCTTCTGGTCACAGATTTCAACGCTCTGCATCCGGAAGACTTCCCGACCTGGAGCGGGTTGCTTTCTTTTATCCGGCAGCTGAAGCAGTCCTCCAGCAACGCTTTAGCAGAAGCCGATGACCTGGCTTCTGACGTCCTGGGTTCCATGGATCGTTATATCGAAAACATCGAATTGCTCGTTGAGGACCTGTGCCTCACCTACGGCAATATTTTCGATGGACATACTTCCATGCCTGACTTTTACCGGGAGCAGGTCGTCTCCTTCGACATTACCCGGCTGACCTCGCTGGAAAGCAATATCTTCGACGCGCAGTTCTTCAGCGCGTTGTCCCTGTGCTGGGACAACTGCGCTGCCATCGGCCAAACACAGAAGAAGCTCTTTGATCATGGTGAAATCGCAGACGAAGATATCACCCACTTCCTGATTCTCATCGACGAAGCGCACCGCATCGTAAACGCAAAGAAATTAGCCGGCGTAGAGCGGATCCTTACCTATGAAAGAGAAGCGCGGAAATACTTTGGCGGTATCATCTTTGCCAGCCAGTCCATCCGCGACTTCGTACCGGACGATTCCACCAGCGCCGCTGCAGATATGATCAAAACCCTGTTTGAACTGTGTACGTATAAATGGATCATGAACCAGGATAACAGCTGCCGCGCAAAGCTTGCGGAAATCTTCGGCGCTGACCTTACCGAAAACGACCTGGCTCAAATATCGAAACTGGGAAAAGGCGAAGTCCTCTTATCCGTTGCGGGAGAAAGCAACCTGGAATTCAAAATAGAATTGTCGCAACTTGAACTTGACTCCGGCGTCGCTTCAGGAGGCAAATAAAATGAAAAGGATTCTTATATCTGCCGGAGCCCTGCTTCTGATTTCCGCGATAAGCCTGCTGCTGATTCTTGCTGTTACGTCTGTTCTGGTAGCGCTGACCGGGGAGGAAGTAGATGGCGGCGTCGATTGCTCAGAAGTATCTGTCGTGCAGCCTATTACCATTACCGGTACGATCAAGACCAGCGGCAGCCGAAAAGTCATCATGAATTTTTCCGGAGGGATATCAGCATCCGGCGTCAAAGGATCTTTAAAGACCAACAACACCTTTACTGCAAAAAGCGATAAGGATGCAAAGGTTTCCATGGCTCTGCCCTCCTCACCTCCGGCACGGCTGGACTTCTGCAGCTATATGCCGCAATTTGATCAATCCCTTTACGATATTCATTTGGACACTACATCGCCTCAATATAAGCTGAATAAACTCTGCAAGACAGATAAAGAAGGATTTCGGCGCCTGGATGAAGCTTATCTGGTTGCCATGGGCACCTATTATGGGGACAGGGATAATATTGGAGACATGTACTACATCACCTTTAAACGTCATAATGGCAAGAAGATCACCATTAAGGCAGTGCTTGGTGATGTCAAATCGGATACCGAGACCGACAGCCTGCATCAATATCACGCCTCCGGAGACAAATCCGTTGTCGAATTTATCATGGGAAGCCGTGACAACAAGCACAATTCCACCATCCAAAAAAAATTCGGTACCATTACGGGAATCAAAAAAGTCGGCATGCTTATCACCGCTAAAGGAGAAATCGACGGAACCACGATTACCATATCCGGCAAAGCAAACGGCAAAGCTTTTTCTGCCTCTGGTACAGTAAAAGACGGTAAATTCACAGCTACCGGCTTTTATGGAACTGGCAGCGGCGCCTTGCTTTGGCCTACAACATCTACTTACATTACCTCAGAATTTGGATATCGGACAGCCGGATCTACGGGAGGCGTCGGCACGACGGATCATGCCGGTATCGATATTGGCGTCTCATCCGGATCCAATGTCTATGCTGCAGCTGCAGGTACTGTTACACTGGCAGGCTGGAACGGCGGCTATGGAAAATGTGTGATCATCAGCCATGAGAACGGCATGACAACCATATATGGACATTTAAGTTCTGTAAGGGTAAAAACTGGTCAAAAGGTAAACCAGGGTAAAATCATAGCCCTCTCCGGTAATACAGGAAATTCTACCGGTCCGCATCTGCATTTTGAAGTGAGAATAAACGGAACTCCCGTAGATCCGATGAAATATACCATGAAAAAATAGGAGGATTGAAATGAGTAAAAAGAAACAATACCTGGCGGCTGTCATCCTCATACTTGCTGGCCTTTTGCTTCTCGGCAAAGGGATTTGGGACCATCGGGCAGCAAAAGAAGCCTCTCCCGATACTCCCCCTGCAGTTTCAGAACCTGCTCAGTCTGAAGATCAGTCTGATTCTGAGGAATCAGAAACCCCAGCTGCTTCTGCGGAGGCAGCAAAGGAGCGAGTCCTGAAGGAGCTGCTTTACGACAATACCTATGAATATATCGATGAATTCCGCTCCGGGCACCCCGTCACCTATACATTCTACGCAGACGGCAAGCTCCTCGTCTACTATTGGGAAAGCGATGAGATGGAAGACGTGCCGATCGGCTCAGCTTCTGCAATTTATACAATCAGCCGGGAAATAGACGAGATCACCATCACATGGGCTGACAATGGAAGCACGGAAGTTAAACCGTTCAAACTTACAAAAAATCATATTGTTCTTGGCGACAGCGAGCTGAACAAAGTCCACAAATCGATATATGAAAATGGAAAGGAGTTATCATGAATGATTCCGCAGTAAAAGAAGTACTCACAAAGCTGTCAGAATACGGTCTTGATGATACCACAGCCCCCCTGCATGTTCCGGACATATTGCGAAAACTTGCATGGGCGGTTGTAAAGTTTCTGGGATCCGTCGCGGACGCGCTGTATGTAGGCATCGCGCATATCTGTGACGCGCTGTCTTTTGCCAAAAGTGCAGGCCTGCAGGAGCTGGTGGCCAACTACAGCTTCGTGCTGCAGGCGCTGCTGATCGTCACTCTGGTAGGCACCGGGCTGTTCTTTCTGGTAAAAAAGGCTGACACACAGACATCTGTCGCCCTCAATGTAGTGATTATGATCATTGTATTGACAAGCATGCCGCTCATTACATCAGAGTTCTCGGCACTTACAACTGCCGGCACCAGCGGATTTCTTTCGCAAGGTGCGAAAACCTACCAGGACGACATAGCCGGCAACTACTATGCCACTGGCGGCAGTGCCGCAAGCAACGGTACAAGCGCTGCAAGTATTACGTCCGTTGTCATCGCAAATAATATGGTTGACCTTATTGAAGTGGATAAAAACGTATCCTCCAGCGGCAAGGTTACCGGCCTTGCTGAAAATAAAGGTTACATCAACCGCGCAAGTATCCTTGATGGAAATTGGAAAAAGATAAAAATAACCAGCGTCATGGATTATGATCATGGCAGCCTGAAGAATGATGACATTTGGGACCAGAACCTGACCCAGCCTGAACTGGGCACCGGATCAGATCTTGAGGATATGGACGGCTTTTTTGACAGTCTGAACGATTACTATTATAGATGGCAAATTGTTTCATGGTTCAATATTTTTGCCAATCTGCTGATCATGGTCTGCGTCCTTTTCTTCGTATCACTGAAATGCGCTACCCTCATTTTCGGCATAGCAGCGGCGCAGATTTACATGCCTTTTATCGCTGCCACAGATCTGGCCGGCGGACAGCGGATCAAAGCGGCAATAAGGCATTTCATCTCCCTGTTTGGCGCCATCCTTTTATGTATCGCACTGATGGGTCTGTATTTTGTCGGTTTTTCCTGGATTGAATCTCACAACTTCGGATTATCCGGTGCCACAAGATCCTTCATCAGGATTGTGCTGCAGATCGCCCTCGCATGGATGGTTATCAATGGTCCAGACATCATTGAGCAGATCATTGGTATTGATGTTGGTCTGCGCTCCGGCTGGCAGGCAATTATGGGCCTGCGTGCTGCAGGTCAGGCTGCTGCTGGCGTTGGACGTACCACTGTCCGCACTGGCAAGGCCGCGGCAAAAGCAGGAAGCTTTTCTGCGAACAAAGTATTCGGCAAAAAGACCGCGCCTGCCATGCCGCCCGGTGACGGCAAGCGCCATGGCGGCCTAAAGGGTGCCATAAGCGGAGAAAACAAAGCGTTAAAGCAGTATGCGCGGCAGGAGCGAGAAAACGATCTGAACAGATCCTCTGCTGCAAAGTCTGCGCCACAGACAGATAAGGTCTCTGGTAACGGTAAACATACTGAAAAGACAGATCCATTGACAGATAAAAAGCAGCAAAATATTAACAATAGCACGGCAGGCAGTGTAAAAAGCGACCGTCCTTCTCCAACTGACATATCCGCAGTTGCCTCACAACAAACTGCAGGCCGGACGCTTGAAAAGAGCAGCTTAAAGGATCCGGCCTCGTCAAAAGCACGGCCAGACAGCGATTCCCCTGCTTCAACAAGCGCCGCTCGCAAATCAATTCCGGCTGCCGATCGGCAATTTAACGGTCAGGATAATCTGCACAGCGTATCCCCTCCGAACGTAGGAAAAAGGAAACCTTTATCAAATGATCTAAACGGCTCTGCCCCTTCTAATGCCAGCCCCGTCAGCCCAGGGAAAGCAGCACCCAACTCTTCCGCCGGTGCTGCCGTCAGGTCTGCGCAGCCAGCGCCAAATGCTCCTGCCGATCAACAGCAGCAGACGAGGCCTAATCCGGCGCCGTCCGTGACTGCACCGTTTGCCAAGCAGCCCGTCGACTTCGCAAAGCCGCGGCCCCGGCAGCAGCAGCCGAAACCACCAAAGAAAGGATGATAAACTATGGATATCAACACAATGATGATAAAACGCGCAAAGCTGAGTGAAAAGATTGCGCGGCTGCAAGGCCGCATGGAAAAAGACAGCGTAAGCCTTGCAAAAGCTCAGACAGAGCTTGATCGACTTAATGAGCGTCTAACACAGAGCGCAGAGCTGATGGCAGCCATGCTCGATCTGGATCCCGCTACGGTCAGGAACAAACTACTGCAGCAGGCAAACCAAGCATCACTGTTCCAGAAATCAAAGGATGCCCCATTGCCAGAACCCGTAATAGATTTCCCGCTGGAATCGGCTGCAAAATCCGATGAGATCATTGCGCCAGAAAACGTCGGCAGCAATACCATCACCGAAACCGCAGGAGACAATGCCTGTGGACTGAAAATCAACCCATTTGAGTCCGTCATCTAAGGCACAGAACATCTATCAACCGTAAAAAAATCGCTAAGATCGCAGAATAGCGCTTCACAAATCTTTAATATCGCTGAAGGAGGACAGACAATATGCCTATAGACAATATCCGCGATAATCTGTTAAAATATCATAAAGAATACGAAAAAGATAAGGAGGGTTTAAATCATGCAGAAGCAGCAGTCAATTCCATCAAGATCCCGGAAAGAGGGGGAACCGCCGATCACCTACAGCGAGCCGCCGGAGGTGTTCATCTTCGGGGGAGAGCGCATCTCCTCGGAAATGGAATCACAACAAAATATATCAAAGATGGTGGAGTCAATTTCCTCGGAGCAGAAATAAGTTCGCCAGAAGACCTGGCAGTTATGATGCAGGCATATAGAAATCCCTTGTTTGAAACGACAAGGGTTTTTTATTTGAAGGATAAAAGGATAATCGCTGTTGAAGGTCTTAGTAACCGACTCCCTAGTCTCGTTGAAATACAGTTTAAGGATTCAGACAGGCCGGAAGAGCATGTTAAACAGATGATGGCACAAACTGGAGCAGATACTTTTTATCTGCTCCATAACCACCCCAGCGGAGATCCGACACCATCTTTTGCGGATTGCATTTTGTCATTGCGCTTTGCAAAAGTTTCTGGTTTTGCTGGGCATGTTGTCATTAACCATAAGAGATTTGCGCTGATTGATACTTCTGGAAGTTACGAAATCAGACAGATTCCACCAGAATCAAAAGATCAGGATCTCATGTTGCGGCCATCGCTGAACCATCCTCTTTTACATCAACCTGTAAAAACTTCAGACCAAATCGCTTTAATTGGTAAACAACTTGTTGAATCGGCAGGAAAAGAGGAAGTCAGTTACTTGCTTTACTGCAGCGGAAGCGCCATCAGAACAATCCAAGAGATTTCTACCGATGTGCTTTGGGATGATTCCCTGAGTGCATGGCTGGTAGAACAAATGAAATGTTTTGGCTCAGTTAATGTACTCTGTATTACTTCAGATAAGAAGCTTTTTAATCATTTAACACCGTTGGTAAAGGAAGGATACTTGCAAGATGTTGTTTTTCTGTCAGAAGATTCATCATTTTTGAGCAAAGTCGAAGAAGAACACATTTCAAGAAGAAATGTGGATTTGCTCGTAGATCGAATGCAAAAAGAATCCATCCTGTACTATGAAATTGCAGAGCAGAACGGTATGCGGCAGCAGGCCTATCGATCCCAGACAGGCACGTGCCGTCTCTTTGTCGATCTCGACGGTACGCTAGCTGTATTTACTCCCGTAGAGCAAATTGAAACACTGTATCAAAAAGGCTACTTTCAAAATTTAAAATCCTATGGAAACGCTGTGGAAGGACTGAAGTTTTACATAAAAGATAATCCAGAAACAGAAGTATACATTCTATCATCAGTGCTGGCAGACAGTCCCTATGCGCTTGATGAGAAAAACGCATGGCTTGACCAGTATCTGCCGCAAGTAGATCGTGCTCACCGTATTTTTCCACTGTGTGGGAAAAATAAAGCCGATTATGTCCCCGGAGGAGTTAAAAGCACAGATATTCTGGTGGATGACTATACCGACAACCTGCTTTCATGGCAGGCCGCTGGGGGCACCGGTATCAAAATGATGAACGGTATCAACGGCACAAAAGGCAGATGGCAGGAGCGACGGTTTGATGCCCATGGTCTGCCAGAAGCTATATCTCGTCAGCTGTCCAACCTAATCTCCCGGCTAGAAATGGAGGAAATACCCATGACAAAAGAATCACGCAATCACTATACCCCAAAGGCAGTCAACCTTATAGCAACTTATGAGGAACTATTTCATGTGGAACCGAGCAAAAAGGTAACAGAATACTTTTGCGATTACGGTATGCATGTCATCAAGAATGATATTCCTATAAGCGTCGTGCAGCATATGTATGAACATGGACTGAAGTCTCTTGGACTTACCGAAACAGACTTTGAAAAGAATAATCGATACACATACCGTGGTAATATCATAACTGATATGTGTCAAAAAAATGGTATTCCGATTCCTGATTATGCACGTCAAGAACCAGCGCAGCCTTGTATCAATTTCAATGATTTTTTAGAACGGCAGCATTCTAAGCGATCCAATTTCGATTTTGGCACTAAAAACTTAGAAGGTGAAAATGAAAAATCTGGACAGGAAAAGTAAAGGAGGAACATAATGTGAAACTAATTTACGTTGGAAATAACGAATACGGCCGCTATGTTGCAGAAGATCTCTGTAGCGAGAAAGGCATCACTTTTGAGACCGTTCCCTTTGATAATGGGCAGCCTCATCTTCTCAAGCTGCTGGAAGAAAAAATTATCAGAGCCGCCGGGCAGGTAGTCATGGTCGATTTATCTGATATAGAATCCTCAGAAGAAGAGGTTACGGAAGTAATCGACCATATCAGGCTTGCCGCCAACTGTAACATGATCATATTTTGCCCCGGCTTTGATTTAAACAGCAGGCAGATTGCTAGCCTGGAAGCGATCGGTATCATTCACTTTATCTTTGAGGGGAAACGCTTAGGTGCGATCAGGACTGCTCTGCAGTCCGCACTCGAGACGCCGGCTAATTCCACCTCAAATGAACAGATCATACAAAACCGTGAAATACTATACGATCAGATTTTAGGCTCCCGGACAATTTCTCCCGGCATTTCGAGTCCGTTATCATTCTCAAATCCAGTGAAAAAAATCGGTGTTGTTGGATGTATGTCCCGGATCGGAACGACCACCACCGCTTTGCAGCTGGTAAAGTACCTGAATCTGCAATCCGAATCTTCTGCCTGCTATGTACAAATGCAGCCGGGATATGTTGAAAACATCCGTCATTTTTATAATGTCGAAGATGCTGCAGACTCTGTAATCTTTAACAACATTCGTCTCTATCAGCATCCGGCAACGGTTTCAGACATTCTAAAGGCCGGCTATACGTATCTGGTCTATGATTATAGTAGCATCGATCAGGCGGACATTGTAAGCCTTGTTGAGCGGGATATCATCATCGCCGTTGGCGGAACCGGCCCCGATGAACTCAGTCAATTTCCGAAGCTCATTGAGCTGCTCCATGGCAATCCAATTACAAATTACATTTTTAACTTTGTATCTGACGCCGATCGGCAGGCGGTTCTCAGCATGATGCAAGATAAGGCAGATAGATCCCACTTTTTGGAGTTTACCCCGGATCCATTCGTCTACAATATCCGGCACAACGATCTGTTTCATGCCGTAATGCAGACACAGCTTCCTGTATCTGCTGAACAAATGGATAAAAACAAACCGCGTAAACGATTGTTCCGAAAATAAAAAGGAGGTCATTATGGAAAAGTATAAAACCGGTCTTGTTCAGGAATACCACGAGAAATTGGAATATGAAAAGCATCAGGAGGAACTCAAAAAGAAGCATAATATCGAAGACGAGAATATCGTGGTTGTCGAAAAAGATGATAAAGTTAAGTTCTTCATCCGCCTGCTGATATCCTTCATCAAAACCGCCAGCGCGATCTGCATCACAATTCTCGCGGCGGTCGGTATCATCTCATTGATCTATCCGGCTATCCGTGAAGAATTGATCGTGCAGTTGATTTTGATCAAAGAGCAGATTTTATCATATTTCTAAAAGGAGATTCAGATGGAATTTGAAAAAAACAGTAGCACTATGAAAAAAGCCGAAAAGCTGTATAAGTATGAAAAACATCGAAATTTGATTTTGGGCAGCATCCTCGCAGTGCTTATCATCCTGCTTCTTTGCTTTTTGTCTAATTTGATCTTTCCGGCAAAACTCGTCAGTAAGAGTGATGTGACAAAAATCGGCACATCCTATGAATTCGACTCTCTACGCAGTTTTACGGTTTATGAGATTTCTTATGCAAAAGCACAGGAGACTCTTGAGATCGTTTTGGAGTTTAGCAATAATAACTTTGACGGCGTAGATGACTACTATTACGCCTTGTCGCTGACTGGCGCCAATAGCAAAAATATCGAAATAGACGAAGTCCTGCATGATACGCTGCTCACCGTCATCCGTATCCACGGCGTAAAGCCCTTTGATGAAGCCCAGCTTCTTTTTGCACCAAAATACGGCGCCATGGAAGATGCTACAGATGCGCAAACCGGCATTTGCACCATAAATAAATATAATCTTCAAATGGTCGATTCGTTGGACACAAAGAAAAAAGAGGATTATCTGGTTTGCCGGATTGACGTAATTATAGCAAAACTGGAAAAACAGCTGAAACGTGAAACTGACCAATTGCAGACTTTGCATGATCAGGTCAAAAACCTGGAAAAAGAGAATCTTGAACTGGAAGACAGTAAATCCTATTTGACCACAGATGAACTTTCCTCCGCTGATGATAAAATCCTAAAAAACAAAGAAATCATAAATCGAACGAATGACGCAATACGGCAAAAAGAAGCAAAAATAGAATCTTTGCAAGACAAGCTGGACGAGGCAAGAGCCAAAAGAGATGAAATCTCCCAACTTTGAAGAATTGCAGACTTTTATAATTTGCCCAAAACAGTTAAAAAGTGTGATTTTTTCAAAATGCAAAAACTGCGAAAACATGAAAAACCATCATTTTTCAAGAAAAATCCATAAAAATCTTTCAAAATCAGTATGGCTGTCAGCTGGCAGTAACCCTCGATTTTGATATCACCGAAAATCAAACGGCTTTGCCGTTTCTATCATTTATGATAGCAGATTTTCCTTATGCTCAGAGTTTTCACTATGGCGTCTGCCATGGGAAAACATACCTATTCCCGAAACGGCAAAGCCGTCACTGACCGAAAAACAAAATTGAAAGGAGCGTGACACCGTGACTGACGTAAAAAAGACCATCCGGGTATCGCCGGAGATCGATGACATGGTGAAAGAGCTGCTGCGGCAGCGTCCGGAGCTGCACACAGAACGGCAGGTCATAGAAAGCGCGATTTCCTGCTTTTATCAAAAATGCACCGGCAGGCCATTTGCAGAAGATGAACTGAATTACATATTTTCAGCTTTCGCAAAAAGTTCATATGGAAAGCAAATTCGTTTAAACTGCCAAGAGACCAATATTCTGCAAAAAACACAATTGAATATGTTTAACAGTTTGCTTCATTCTCGTCAAATTGCAAATCCGGAGTTTTTGTCCGTTTCTGCCCTTCCGCATCCGCTCTATTCAAAATCAAAAAACGAGGTTTATGAAAAAATCAAAAAATCGACAAAAGAGAAAGCATGGCAAAAAGGCAAAAACAGTTCAAAAAGTAAAGAGCGTGATAATGAATGAAAACGATAATTATACGAAATCTCAGTGATGCCACAATTTGCAGTATTGACGAAAAAGCGAAAAAGGCGAGAATGAGCAGACAAGCATATCTTGTAGAATTCATGGAAAACGCATTTGCCAGCAGAACGTCCCAAAATCAAATTGACATGCTGTTGAAAGTAATCTCCGTGAATACGGACATTCTTTCCGATGTCGCAGAGCTTCTGGAGCAGCTGCAGGAACGAGGTGATGACTATGAATAGACCGTCTCCGGGCATTGTACAGCCTACCAGATTCATCATGCCCGGCGCTCAGAAATACGCATCCTTCGTCGACTACATCGATGCAGACGCATCGACCTATAACGCGCACCTGGAATCCTTCTCAGCGTTCGCGGACTATATGGATAATGACGAAAAGACTTATGGAATCTTTGACCAACACGGCTTCCTGGGAGCTAACGGCAAGCAGGCATTTAAAGAACGAGTGCAGCAGGCAGAAATGCAAGGTTCTCCGCTCTGGCAGCAGCTGTTTTCCTTTGATATGGACTGGCTGGCTGAATACGGGATCTATGACAAAGAAAACAACCAGGTTCATGAAGAGCTTCTGCGGCGGTACACATGCTCTGCCATCGACAAAATGCTGGACAAGGAAGGTTTTGGTTCTGCCGTTTGGTCCGCATCGATCCACCACAATACAGAACACCTGCACGTACACATCGCCATTGTGGACAGCAACGTGAGCTGGATCGAGGGACAAGGCCGCTGCCGCCGCAATGCGAAGGGACAGCTCTACCAGCGCGGCAAATTTCGTGGCAAGTCTCTGGAAGCAGCCAAAAGCGATCTTGCCAACAACATCATGCAGACCTCTGCCATGACACGCGAGATCAACGACATTATGCGGCAGCGCATCGTAAGCAAAGTCAAATCCGAGAATCTCATCTATCAGAACTCGGAAATCAGTGATGATTTTAAGCGACTGCTTACTAACCTCCCTGATGATTTGCGGCTCTGGAAGTACAATATGAATGCGATGCAGGATTTTCGTCCGCAGATCGACGCGCTTTCTGACAGAATCATCAAAACCTACTTTTCAAAGGACTTTGACGAACTGACAGAAATCCTTAAAAAAGCAGATTCAGGCTATCAGTACGCTTATGGTCAAAATAGCAAAACACAGCGAAGCTATGAAACCAGCAAAATGGATGAATTGTATGAAAAGCTGGGAAATGCAATTTTGCGAGAAGGACGCAGTTTAATCAATGACGGCAAAAAAGGATATTACAAAAATCATGCATCAATGCGCTATGACGGAAAAAACGACTATATCGAACATTTTTTAAAACCGTCAAATCTTGGCGGACTTCAAAAAATCGACAGAGCCATAAATCTGATCAACCGCGCATTTTATCGAAATATCAACAGCATGAAGAATCAAGCGATCTATCAAAAATTACAAAATTCAATGGATAAGTAAAATGGAGAAATCTATGAAACTGATTATTGCAGAAAAACCTGATCTTGGCCGGGATATCGCAAAGGCCATCCCCGGCCCTTCTGAAGAAAAGAACGGAGTTATTCAAAAAGGCGATTATACCATCACCTGGGTATATGGACATTTGCTTAAGTTAAGAGATCCGGAAGAATATGATTCTTCCTACGCGGAATGGAATTTATCGCAGCTTCCGATCTTCTTCCCCAATTGGCAGGCAGATCCGATTCCGGACAAAATCTCCCGTGTGAACCAGATCAAAACGCTTGTCACCCAGGCGGACCTCATCATCCATGCCGGAGATCCAGATGACGAGGGTCAGCTGCTCATCGACGAACTGCTCCGGTACTATCATTATACCGGTCCTGTCATGCGCCTTGACACAGGCGATACGACTACACCTGCCCTGGAAAGAGCGCTGGGAAACTTGCGTGACAACAAATCTCTGGAGAGTCTCGGCTGGTCCGCTTACGCCCGCAGCGTTTCCGATTTTCTGGTAGGCATCAACATGAGCCGGTACTTTACCCTCAAAAATCACCGGAAGCTGACCATCGGTCGGGTGCAGACGCCTACTCTCGGTCTGGTGGTCAACCGGGATCTCCAGATTGAGGGTCACAAGAAAATCCTGTACTACGAGCTGCATCCGGAAATTGTCATTGATGGAAAGTCGGTCAAGGCCAAGTTTGTACCTAATGCGGATGATGCCGCCCTGGTAGATGGAAAATGTCTCAATAAAGCCCTGATCCAAGACCTGCAGGCAAAACTCTCCGGAAAAGAATGCTCCTGTACCATCGAAGTAAAACAAAAAAAAGAGGAACCGCCTCTGCCGTTTAACCTGGTCAAGCTGCAGAGCTATTGCGGAAAACGGTGGAAATATACGCCGGCCGAAGTGCTGGACATCACCCAGTCGCTCAGAGAAAAGCACCATGCGATCTCATATAACCGGTCTGACTGCCAGTATCTTTCCACGGAGCATTACTATCAGGCGCCGGATACCATAAAAGCCGTTCTGCAGAACCTCGGTCTTTCCGGAGAGCCTTTTGATCCTGGCAGAAAAAGCCGTTGCTTCAACGACGAAAACATTACCGCTCATTTTGCCGTCATTCCGACGGATAATCCGGTGGATCTGTCTGCATTGTCTGAGCAGGAGCAGAATGTTTATCAGGCAATTGCAAGGCACTATCTTGTGCAGTTCCTGCAGCCCTGCAGCAAATCTGTTACCTCTCTGGATATATCCCTGAAGGGTGGCCATGTCAAAGCTTCTGCGTCCAGAATTACCAACGCCGGATACACCGGCTTTTTAAAGGATGCCGCAGAGAAGGACGAAGATGCAGCTGACAAATCGATCTTACACATGTTTTCTGCAGGCATCTATACAGCGACGATTCAGCCAGGAAAAATTGCTGAAAAGGAGACAAAGCCCCCTGCCCGATATACCCAAAGTTCTCTCAATGAGGATATGACCCGTATTGCAAAATATGTAACAGATCCAGATATTAAGCGCTTGCTGCTTGAAAAGGATGCCGATAAAAAAGGAGAAAATGGATCTATCGGCACCAGTGCAACCCGCTCCATGATCATTTCAGAATTGATTCGCAAGGGCTATATCTCCGAAACAAAAGGGAAACTCATCTCTACGCCTTTAGGGCGTGAGTTTTACCGGATCCTTCCCGATGAACTGAAGCTGCCGGATATGACTGCGCACTGGTATGTCCTGCAGGAAGAAATCAAGCAAGGCGCCGATCCAGATGTTCTGATCTCCTCTGTCCTGTCAACCATCGAAGCAGTCATGGCAGCAGAGCATGAAACCATACAGCTGTCTGATGAAGTAGTCGGACAATGCCCTCTTTGCAAAAAACCGGTTTTATCCCGTTCCAAAGGTTTCTTCTGCAGCAACAGCGAATGTAAGTTTGTCATATGGAAGAACATTGCCGGCAAAACCATTACAGGCAGCATTGCCGCACAGCTGCTCAAATGCGGACATACCGGAACACTCAAGGGCTTCAAATCTAAGTCCGGAAAAACCTTTTCCGCCGGATTAAAACTTAACAGAGCTAAAACCGGCGTTGAACTCATTTTTCAAAAAGCTGCAAACACAAACTTATTCCCGGTCAATAACAGAAAAGGAGGATTCCCATGGCAACGATAACGATTTTTATTGATACGCAAACAATGACTGAGGAGGACTTGCTTTCCGAAGAAAGCGAAACCATGCAGGAGGAGGATAACAACGATGACAAATAAAACGAAAGAGTTTCGGCAAAGCATCGCTGATGCCTTCATCAAAGCACTGGAAGAGCACCCCATTGATTGGAAAAAAATGTGGCGTTGTGATAACATCCCGCAAAACGGTCTCAGAAAAATACCATATAAAGGCCTAAACCGGATGATGCTTTCCCTGCGCCAGAATGCAGAAGGTTGGGAGGATTCCCGCTGGTATACTTTTAAGCAGATCAAGGATAACGGATGGCACCTGATAAAAGGCTCAAAGCACAGCACCGTGGAATACTGGATGCCGTATGATCTGGAGCAGCACAAGCTTGTCTCCTGGAAGGAGTATCAAGCATTTAAGCAAAGTGGCGGCGAAGTAGAACTAAGGTACAGCTTGCGAAGCAGATATTATTACGTCTATAACGGCTGCCAGATTGAGGGACTGCCGCCAATGGACGCTGAACAGGCAAAAGGCAACAAGATAGAGCCGGCAGAGCTTATCGAAAAGATCTCCACCAGCATGGGTGTTCCCATCACCAACGACGGCGGCGATTTTGCTTATTATCAGCCATCTACAGATTCTATCCATCTGCCCAAGACATCCTCATTTTTTACCAACTACGCATATAACGCGACTGCCCTCCACGAATTGTCTCATGCAACTGGCCACCCTTCCCGGCTTAACAGAGATCTGAAAGGAGGTTTTGGCTCAGAAAGCTATGCTTATGAAGAACTTGTCGCGGAAATCAGTTCCTGCTTTATGAGCGCGGATCTTCCGATTGAAACAACAGAAGAACATATTGCCAATCATAAAGCCTACGTGCAGAGCTGGATCCAAGATATCAAAGAACAGCCTGAAACGCTGATTCAGGCCATTAAAGAGGCCGAAAAGGCCGCCACCTTCCTGGAAAAGCACGCTGGCCTGATCAAAGAGGCCGAGTTTACAGAAGTCATGGAAAGCTCCAAAGAGGTTGCGGAGAACATGGCTTCAGGTGTTCTGGGAATGCAGGCACCTTCCTCTCTGAGAGCAGTCCAAGCTGCCAGGTCGCAGGCTGTCGAACAGGTTCTGCCTAAGCAGCTAAACGTCATACAGGGTAGGCTATGTACAGAGAATTCCCATGTAGGCAGATTTGTCAAAAATGAAATCTGTTTATGCGTACCATCCCTTGATCCACAGGATCCCTCTGCAAAAGAAATCACAATCCCGGTAGTAGCCTCCGGCCCTGCCGCAGTGAGCCTTTTGGCGCATCGCGCAGGAGATCAGATCAGCTGCGTCGTTGAGATGGTTAAACCCGGTCAGGAGCGCATCGGATATGAAATCAAAAAAATAGACGATACCGGCCTGCTTTTAACTGCCACCGACAAATTACTCTTTGATTACATTAAAAGCTCTGAAAATGGACAAAAAAGGCCTTCTACTGCCGATATAGGAAAAAAGCAGAAGACTGACTGTCTCAGTACAGACCAAGAGCGCGAGCTCTGACAATAAAACAATAAGAGAGCTGCCGCCCAGCTCTCTTACCGCTCACAATCTTGTACAACTGTCTTCCCTAAGGTTAATCAAGTCAGAAAACCTCAATGAAAAAACAAATGAATGTTCTTTTATTGTACAACGAATTACCCATGCTGTCAAGAAAATTGCAATTGAAAAAGGAGATAATCATGAATACAATCAAAGCCAATGAAATAGTTAAGACAACCGCCATGAGCCGCAAAGCTGCCGCAGTACTACATAACTTAGCCATGCACAGCAATAAGAAAGACGAATGTTTCCCTGCGTTGAAAACCATCGCCAGAGAAGTAAGGATGTCAGTGCGCAGTGTGCAGCGTGCGCTGGATGAACTGCTGGAGGCCGGCCTGATCACCAAAAAGCATAACTACCGTGCCAACGGATCTCAAACCTCAAACATCTACAAGATCATTGCTGCTGTTGAGGACAGAGCCGCAGCCGCAGTGTCCAATGCGCAACTGAAACTGCGCGATATGCAGCGCCGATTGGCATACCAGCAGCAGCGCCAGGCACAGATGTCCTTTATGCCTTCCAAGGATTCCAATTCTCACGCAATTCCTCAATATAAAAATCTCCTGCACAGAGCAGCGAACGCATTGAAAAATGCATATTTGTCCAGGGGGGCTGGTCAAATTGACTACCCCGGAACTCAACAGTTTAACTACTAACAGAAAAAGAAAAAAACAGGCGGCAGGCAGCAGCCGATTCACCTCTATGCTTCTGCTCGAAAGCTTGAATATTCCAGAGCAGCCCCTTTGAGGAAATCTCCCTGTTAAACGGAACCCTTGCGCCCATTTTGCGCAAAGCAGGCCAAGACCAACTTTTTTCATAAAGAAAACCGCAGGCGTCTGCGGTTTTACTCAGTGAATCCCTCCTGTTCGAGGAATTGTGCGGCTGTCATACATTTGGGGTGCTCCATATCAAGACAGAGAAAATCCTTATCCCCTGTCAAGATAATATCCACATCTGATATAATCGCTGCGTTTAGTATAGGCTGATCTTTCGCATCCCGGATAAGTTTTTCCGCATGATCTACGGCCGGAATAAGTTCATAGGACAGCTCAGCAAGCAGTACCTCTGCATCAGGCAGCAGCTGCGGCGCCTTCCTCTGTAGGATATCCCTCAGTTCTGCAATATTGCGGTCACAAAGAACAAGTTCATAATTCTCTGCCCTTGCCGCATGCAGCAAGGCCTGCGCAGGCCGGGATCTTGGAAACAACAGTGCGGAGAACAAGATATTTGTGTCGATTAAGATCCTCATACTATCTATCCTTTCCATACCGCACTTCATCTACAAGTGCCTGAACATCCTCCTCATCCGTGATGCCCATCATCTGCGCTGCGCCTGCGAAGGCAGCTTGCGCTTTGTAAATCGCTTGTGTTGACGCATTACTTACGACTACCTCGCCGTCTTCCTTCTGAAAGAACAGAATTTTATCTCCGGATCTCAAGCCAAGCAGCCTCCGGATCTCAACCGGTACGGTAATCTGTCCGTTCGCAGAAACCTTCGCCAAATTCATCTAATCACCTCTTCCTTTCCATTCTTGAGATTTAAAGAATTCTTTATATTCTCATTATACCCGCATCTTTTATAAAAGTAAAGTCTTACAGGTAAAAATCAGATTCGCGACATTTTGTCGCGAAATTACCTCTTTCTCTTTTCAGATAACCGCTGCCTTCAGGCTATCTGTCCGGCGCCGGCGGCCTGCGTCGGCGCCGCAGCAGACGGGCTGCAGCCGCCCTGGTGCGCAGGGCAACAGAAAAACCGCAGGCGCCTGCGGTTTTCCGTGTATTCTCATTTCTTATGATGCTTTCCTTGTATTCGTATTTGCATCAACAAATTTATTACGCTCGATCAAGGCTGTCAAAGTTTCGTCCAGTGTATTTCTCAACTGCTGTGAGAGCGCCTTATCAATGGATTCCAACCTGGTCAAAATCTGTGCTGTCTCTTTGCATGTATTCTGTATGTTCTGCATCAGCACCTTGCATTTAACAATATCCTCGTTTAATGCCGTTTTGACTTCTGCGTCATGCTTCGCTTTTTCTGCATTGTCTAATGAAGTCTGCATTTTCATAAGCTGTGCATTAAAAGTTTCTGTTTTCTTCTGAAGTTCCTTCTCTTTCTTCTGAAGCAGGGCCTCTTTTTCCTTCTCTGATTTTACTCTAACCTTTTCCAGTTCAGCCTTATGCGTTTCAGCAATCCGATCCAGCTGAGCCTGCAGGTCTGCGCTCCGTTTTTCTGCTGTTGCAATCTTCTTTTCTGTTCCTTTAATGGCTTTTTCAATGGCGGTTTCAAGTTCTTTGTCTTTCAGTTCTGCCGCTGTCTGCTTATCATGCTCAAGCTGTTTAACTTCTGCCCGCAGTGTCGAAATTGCCTTTTCCTGCTGTTCCTTCGCCTTTAAAACATCATCCCTGCCCTTCTCCATCGTCTTTAGCTGTGCCATTAACTCCTCATTTTGGGCTTTCATTTCAGCCACAGCTTTTTTGATTTCCCGGCTGGACATCTCCTTCGCTTCATGCATCGTGAGGAATTCCTCCTGCATATCGCCCGGCAGAGACAGAATTTCAATTACCTGAGAATAACCCAAATCCGCAAACGCTTGCGTTTTTAATAACGGACTACCGTTCTTTTCCGTCTCTTTATAGATCTTCATGTAATTCTGCGCTGTACGCTCCGAGAACTGCACCCTCTCTTTCAGCCAGTTTGTCCATTCCCCATGCTTAATGATTTTCTTCGCTTCAAGCAACTGCTGACCGATATTCAACGCACATTGGAAAAAGGTATTCATAGCAAGTTCCTTGCTTTGCAGTATTCTGGTGACAATAACCTCTTCTTCGATTCTGTTTGCTTCTTCAACAAATCTCTCCATACCCTTAACTACTTCTTTTTTCATGTTTTTTCTCCTTTCAATTCAGTAACCTGTGAGCATCAAGCGATTGTTCACTTGATAGCAGGCGCAGAGGCCGAATGAAAGGGAGCGCAAGTTGGAGATCGAAAAACTGCAGGTTTTGAGATACGATCTTGCGTGAACTGATATGAGGCGTACAATGCGACGTCAAGTGAACAGCAGCAAAAAAAGAACTTCCCGACATTTTGTCGCGAAGTTATCCTCTTCCCATGCTGGGACCTGACCCCCGGCCCAGCATGATTAAATGAAAGTCTTTTATTCCTCTTTACATTGCAAAAGTAACTTCCCGATATTTTGTCGCAAAGCTACTGGTTTTTGTTTTTATCGAAATTCACGAAAATCACATTATCCCGCTGACGCTGGATTCTTTTCTGAACGAAAATCATTTTCATCAGTCACTTTTCCAATGTCATGGAATGTCTTTACAATGGCAAGTACTTTCTGCTGATCATCTCTCGAAATGTCCCTAAACATCTGAAGTAACCGCTGTTCTTCAAAATCAGTCACCTCTATCTCTGGAAAGCTATGTCCCGGAGTTTTTTTTCGTCCAACGAGTTGGTCCAATGGTAAATCAAATTCATCAGCCAACTTAATAAGAATCTCTATTTTCGGTTCTCTCGTTCCATTTTCATAAGTACTAACTGCTCCTGTTGATAAGCCTACTCTTTCTGCAACTTCGGACTGCTTTAATCCTTCCTTAATTCTTGCCGCTTTCAGAATATCTTTAAATTCCATTCTCTCCTCCAAGATATTTTGTAGTTTTTTATTGACATCCTACAATTTTTTTATTGACATCCTACAATTTGTATAATATAATACAAGTAAGCTGATATAAGGAGAATACACATGAACAACAAGCGGCAATGGCTAATCGATTTAAGAAACAAAAATAATCTCAAGCAAGCTGATATAGCAAATGCAGTTGGTATTTCCGGCCAGCAGTACTCTGCAATCGAAAGAGGTTTCAGAAACCCTTCAACTTCCGTCGCCAAAAGGATCGCCGCATTTCTGGGATTCCCATGGACTTTATTCTATGAGGATATTTCAGAATAAAAAAATACCTCATTCTTCCATTGCCGCGGAAATGAGGTATTCATCAACAAGCACTGGCAACAAAAAACCGTATACCAGCCACACTTTTGATATATTCTACCTCAAAAAAGCTCCTTGTTCAATACTTTTCTCCTAAAGCACTTTTCATCTTTGTGCTTTGAAAAATGCACCTATATTATAGATGTATTTTTCGGAACACAAAGTTCTGACAGAAGAACCTTGAAAACTATATAACAGAATCTGTCCGATCTTGGGAATCAGCTATGCCAGGAAACCATCTGCAGTGATCTGTTTTAAGATGGTCGAGCAGCCATTCCCTTGTGATACACGTGTATAAGGGTGCTGGCCCACGGGAAAACCAGCTGCAACCATAATGTGGCAGTGACAGACTTCTATACTTACTATTGATAAAAATCTCTGCTTTTGGCAGCAGATCTCTGCAGACCATTCATTTATTTTAATCCGCGCTTCCTCGTGGCTGAACGACTTGGTCTGCAGCAATGTGCTGCCGGCGATCCGCTGGTTACCAGGAGGCGATATTATGACATCAAAGGAGGCGCTCCAGCGTTTTGACCGGGACTGTCAGCTCCGGGGACTTAAACCTAAAACTATTGCGAACTACAAAGCTGCAGTCCAACGATTTCTCGTAACGAGATGCATTGCTAATATTCCCAAGGATCTATCTGTTGGTGATGTGGAAGAATATATTCTCTTCCTGCATCAACAGGATCTCAGCAAGGCAACCGTCGCAACTTACCTCAGACCCGTCCGCATCTTTCTCCGCTTTTTAGAAAGCAAAAAAATACTGGATGCAGATCTTGGGATTGGTGCCAGTGTAAAGCTGCCACGTTCACCAATACGCAAAGTGGATATTCTGACCACATCTCAATTACAACTACTCTTTGCCGATGTTGATCCGTCCGATGTACTATCTGTACGCAATGCCCTAATCCTGGCATTGATGCTTGACAGCGGTCTTCGACGCAATGAAGTAATCACTTTGCAGCTGACACATCTGAATCTGGGTGCAAAAACCATCAAAGTCTTAGGTAAAGGGGATAAGGAGCGTATCGTTCCTATTGGCAACTTTACTCTGCAACTGCTGAAATTGTACCTCAGAATGACCGATCAGTCTCACCTTCGCAAGACGCATGATGAGAAAAAGTATCTGCTCCTTGGCCGCCGCGGCAAACCCATCACCGAAAATGCGATAAAGCTGATGATAAACAAAAAATCATCCCAGCTGGGTGTCAAATTCAGCGCCCACAAGCTTCGTCATAATTTTGCCACAAATTACTGCCTTGATGAATACCAACGGAATGGAAATATGGACATCTATAAGCTACAGGCCATCATGGGCCATGAAGATCTTATCACTACCATGCGATACATGCATCTGGCACAGGAGATCTATGCAGCATCGTCGTCCATTTCTCATTTGGATTACATCAAAATAGAATTGTAATGGCTGGACACCCTAATTTTTTTCACATTTTATTATGATCTGATTCAAATTGATATATAAAAAAAACACGGAAAGTCTGGAATTACCAGCCTTTCCGTCATCACTTGGTACACCATCAGGGGCTCGAACCCTGGACACCCTGATTAAGAGTCAGGTGCTCTACCAGCTGAGCTAATGGTGCATATGTGTTAGATGATCGTACTCTGTTCGCTGAGCACATGTACTATAATAACATCGGACAACCTGTTTGTCAACAACTTTTTTCAAAAAATCCCTACAAAAACTGTCGGGCTGAGCTGGGGAATTGGGCTAAAGCTGTCCGACGCGATCAAAAAGCCCAACATTTAACACAGCGGTTTGGGCTAAATTCCGTCAAAGCCTGTCAAAAGCCCAACTTTTCTCCCATAGCTTTGGGCTAAACGCCGTCAAATCAATCAAAAAGCCCAATTTCACACCTCTACAGGCCTCCAAAGACTCCAAAATTCCTTTCAGACAAGCGTTAATTGGGCTTTTTGTGGTGAATCTCCTGATAAAGCCCAACGCATCTGGACAGAAATTGGGTTTTTCCTCCTCAAATGATCCAAAAAGCCCAATTTCGCTCTTACCTGCCACGGTCCACCTGTGTCTGCCGCGGTCCACCTGCGTCTGCCGCACCCGGCTTCCCGCTACAACAGCTCCAGCATACTGAGAAGCCTTGGGTCATCCTCCGTCGGACTTCCGATCTCCTCAGCCGCCTGCCGGTAATTCTGCATCATTCCTTCAAAGATCTCTCCCGTTGACGGCGGCGTATAGCTGATCGTATTGGCGCCTGCCTGAATGGTCTCCATAATAGAATCGTCCGTAGGTCCTCCCGTCGCGATGATCGGAACCTTAGGGAAATCGGCCCTGATATGTCTGACTACCTGCGGCGTCCTCGCTGCCGCCGATACATTGAGGATGGACACGCCGGCCCTGATCCGGGCGTCGATATCCTCATTGTCTGTCACCACCGTAGCAATGACCGGAATATCTATGACTTTCCTGATCAGCTCAATGTTCTCATTGCTCATTGGGGAATTGACTACTACGCCGAACGCGCCGTCCGCTTCAGCGTCCTTTGCCATCAGCGCCGACCGGAAACCCTTTGTCGTACCGCCGCCTACGCCTGCCAGAACAGGAATGGATGACGCGTTGATGATCGTCTGCGAAATGATCTGCTGCGGCGTAAACGGATACACTGCCAGCACCGCGTCCGCGTTACAGTTTCTGATGATCGCTATGTCCGTTGAAAAAAGTACCGACTTCATCCGCCGGCCCATAACTACAATGCCCTTGGCCTGCCAGATCACTTCCGGGATCTGAATGCTCTTGGCGCGAAGGGTTCCGCTGATTCTTGGTATATCTCTATCTCCCATATGTTCCTCCTATGTCTCCTAAAACTCCTCTGCGTTTCTCATAAACAGTGATAAAATATTATACACCGCGCCGAATCGAAGTTCAATAAAAATTTCTGTTTCCCTCTCCATTTTTTTATGTTATACTTACTTTCAGTGCATAAAATCAGAAAGGAGAAATCACATGGTATACAGATACAAAACAAGCGGAACCTGTTCCGCATTCATCGATGTTGAAATGGAAGGAAACGTAGTAAAAAATGTAGTATTTCACGGCGGCTGCCACGGCAATCTGCAGGGTATCAGCGCCCTGACCAGAGGCATGACATACGAACAGCTGAAGGAAAAGCTTTCCGGCATCCGCTGCGGCCACAAAATTACATCCTGCCCGGATCAGCTGGTAAAGGCGGTGGAGGCAGCCATGGCACAGGCCGAACAGTAATAGCATGAACGAATTTCTCTGCAAAACCTTTGTCAAAGATCATGACAACGTCACAGACGCAAAGGTCCGTCAGAACTATGGAAAATTCTCCGGTATCGTCGGCATTCTGTCCAACGTACTGCTCTGCGCGGCCAAGATCCTTACCGGCCTTATTGCCGGCAGTATCGCCATCGTAGCAGACGGAATCAACAATCTCGCCGACGCATCCTCATCTCTGATCACCCTGGTGGGCTTCAGGCTGGCTTCTATGCCGGAAGATGAGGAGCATCCCTACGGCCACGCCCGCTATGAATACATCACCGGCATGATCGTTTCGATCCTGATCATCGTAGTCGGAGGAGAACTGCTGAAATCCTCCGTATCCAAGATCCTGCATCCGTCACCGCTGGAATTCAGCTGGACTGTCTGCGGCGTTCTGGTTCTGGCCATCATCATCAAGATCTGGCAGGCCCGGTTCAATATCTTCGTCGGAAAAAAGATCAGTTCCCTGACACTGGCCGCTACCGGCGCGGACAGCCGCAACGATGTGATCGCCACCTCCGCGGTTCTGATCAGCATTCTCATCGGACATTGCTTTGATCTGCAGATAGACGGCTATATGGGCGTCATCGTCGCCCTGTTCATCATCTGGTCCGGCATCAGTCTGGTCCGGGAGACCATGAGCCCCCTGCTGGGTGAAGCTCCCGATCCGGCGCTTATCGACCAGATCAGTCAGATGGCAATGGAGCCAAAAGGCGTGCTTGGCATCCACGATCTGGTAGTCCACAATTACGGTCCCGGCAAGATCTTCGCCTCCATACATATCGAGGTGGACGCTGACGGCGATCTGATGGAAAGCCACGATATGGTGGACAACATTGAGCGGCACATTGCAAAGGCCCTCGGTATCGAGATCACCGCCCACCTGGATCCGATCCGCATCAGCGATCCCCTGATCCAGAAGCTGAACGGCATCGCCTGTGAGGCAGCTGCTGATCTGCCGGGCGTATCCCACGTGCATGATCTGAGGGCAGTTCCCGGCCCTACTCATACCAACGTCATCTTTGACATCATAGTAGCTCCCGGCTGCACGCTGACCAACAAAGAGATCCATCAGGCCTTTGAAAAGACCATTCAGTCAGAGTACCCCAACTTTTACGTGGTCATCAACTTTGACAAACCGTATTTCAAACAGCAGGAGGATTAAGAACAGACGATCCTTATACGTATAAAACCCCGCAGACATCCGCTTGCGGGGTTTTCTTCTCCTCATTTTATCCCTATAGAATCGCCCCGCCGCTTCCCAGCGCCGAAAGATTCTTGTCGCCGATCAGATTTTCCATGCTGCAGAGCACCAGCACCTCCGTGATCCCGTTCTCCTCTATATACGCGTCCAGACTGCCGCTGAAATACCGCAGATCTGCCAAGCATACCCGCTCATAAGCTTCCGCCGCATACGGCACAAAACAGTTGGCAAAAGAGTCCTTCACGATGAGAAGCCGCCCGGCCTGCCCGCGGCCCTCGATCTCCGTCCTGCCGTAGTTGCCGCCCAGAAATACAGCGTACTTGTCCTTTTCCTTCAGAAACTGCCTCTGATAGATCCCTCCGTCAAGACGCTGTCCGTCCGCCGTGACCCGCGCGTCTCCCGGTCCGTAGCCCTCCACCGTATCGGCGTTCCCGCAGTCCCACAGAACTTTGGAATACAGGCTTCCAAGAAAATCCTCCGTCAAAGGGTGTCTGCCGTACTTTAACTCTGCGTCCGGTTTCCACGAGGTGAAAGCCATTTCCGCCGCCAGCGTGGTCCAGTGATGGTCCGTCCTGTAGTAAAGCTGCTTCCCTTTGAAAGCCGCTTCTTTGAATCCGGCATATAAGTCCGTCCAGCCGCAGTCCGCCAGATACCGGGCCGCCTTCTCTGCATAGGCCGCCTCATCGAAAACCACGGCATTCTCCGGCAGTTTATCCTTCATAATGCAGCCGGTGGTCGGCACAGCCATGACCGAAAGTCTGACAGAATCCGGAAGCCTCCCGCGAAAGCTTCTGATGGCGGCCAGATTCTTTTCAAACTGCTCGTCGTCCATGACCTCCTCCGTCAGCTTTTCGATGAGATATCCGTCCTTACCCAGATATACCCCGTTTATATCCCGGCTGCCTGATGCCAGCCGCAGCGCCGTCTTCAGAGTGATACACTGATCCCTCAGAGGAAACTGATCGTCCTGCCACTTCTGAAAATCCCGGCTGTAATCCCCGGAAAGCACAGCTTCCGCAGTCAGCTCCGGCAGCTGCTGCAGCATCCGGTTCTCATCAGGTGAAAAGTTCCGATCTTCTGCTACCAGTCCCCAGATCCCGAAACTCAGCAAAAATCCGGCAAACAGGATGATGACGATATAATTGTCGATCTTCTTCATGATCCTCTCCCCTTTTAAAACCTGAAATACAGAAACGGATTATAAGTGTCGCTGACCAGAAAAACCGCAGACAGGACCAGCACAGCCAGATAGAAGAGATTTCGCGCGGCTGTGAACGCCGCGGGGTGTTTCCGCAGGACTTCAGACCCCTTTGATAAAATATCCGTGGAACCTGCGGCCATGACCGCCAGCAGCGGTCCCCAGGTCTGCAGCAGATACAGAGTCCGGCGGTCAAGCAGGCCTCCCGCGCCTGTCATGGCTTTAATATAGCCAAAGAACATACCGCCGTCCTCCATGGCGAAGATGACCCAGCCCAGCACGATAAAAAGCAGCGCATAGAGATGCTGCAGCCACGAAGGCAGCCGCTCCAGCAGGCGGAGCAAAAAAGTTTTTTCCAATATCAGCAGCACCGCAAAATAAAGGCCCCACCACAGGAAGTTCCAGCTGGCCCCGTGCCACAAACCGGTCAGCGCCCAGACGATAAGGATGTTCGCGATCTGCCGCCTGTGCCCGCGGCGATTGCCGCCCAGAGGAATGTAGACATATTCCTTAAACCAGGTCGACAGCGATATATGCCACCGCCGCCAGAAGTCAGTGATACTGCGTGCCATATAAGGATAGTTGAAGTTCTCGTCGAACCGGAAGCCCAGCATGCGTCCAAGACCGATGGCCATATCTGAGTATCCGGAAAAATCAAAGTATATCTGAAAGGTGAAGGCGATAGCGCCAAGCCACGCGGCAGCAGCAGGCAGCTGACCCGGATCTATGGCGCTGATCTCCTCCCACAGCAGACCTGCCTGATTGGCGAGAAGCACTTTTTTCCCCAGACCGATGATAAAACGCCGTATGCCCTCTGCCGTTTTATCGGCTGTCACGCTGCGGTCTGCCAGCTGCTCCTGAATCGTGACATATCGGACGATGGGACCGGCGATCAGCTGTGGGAACAGCGTGATATACACGGCAAAGAGCAACAGGTTTTTCTGCGCCCTGGTCTTGCGGCGATAGACATCGATCACATAGCTCATAGCCTGAAAAGTATAAAAGGATATTCCAATCGGCAGTGCCGCCTGCAGTACCGGCAGGTCGGTTCCCAGAAGCCGGTTCAGATTCTCTGCCGCAAATCCGGCATATTTGAACCAGCCCAGAAGCATCAGATTTCCCGTTACACACAAAGCAAGCATAAGCCTGCGCGGCTTATGCCTGCGATAAATATTCAGTTTTTCGATCCACCGGCCGCAGACATAATTGAAGCTTATGGACGCCGCCATAACGAGGATATACGCAGGCTCGCCCCAGCCATAGAAAAACAGACTGGCTGCCAGAAGCAGGCCGTTACGCCATGCCGCCGGGCACAGGAAATATAATCCCAGCACCGCCGGCAGAAAAAGGAACAGAAAAACTGTGCTGCTGAATACCATCTATTCCATCACTTCCTGATAAGCCATACCCTCGCCGTCGCCGGAAACGTAGCTGCCTTCGCCCGATTTGTCAGTCATATCGTCCTGATAGCCGCCTGTGGCAGAACCGGTCATGCCCAGCTTATCCATGGCTTTCTGCAGCTTCTTTTCCACATCCGGATCCAGTGTGTCTTCCATATCCGTATACTGGCTCGCGCTGACGCAGTACAGGGTCTTGTCTCCGATCACCAGCGTATTTCCTGTGTAAACGTCCCTGCCCTCCATGATAAAACCGGAAAGAATGTAATTGAGCGCCGCCGCCGTGAAATCCTCCGTATCCTTCATGGTAAAGTAGATCTGGGAAACGCCTTCGTCTATCTGCTTCCGCAGATACGCAGGCAGGCTGTAGACGTCTTTTATTTCCCCGGCATGGTTGGCTATGTAGCAGTATTTTGTGCCGTCAGCAGCGGGGATCGTATCGTGGTCCCACGGATAGCTTCCGTCGTCTTTGACGCTGTCCGGCACGTTAAAGTAATTATAGCCCGGTTTTCCGCTATTGCTGTCGTCAAAGGTCGCGTCGCAGTGGTACCAGTCTCCGTCCAGCTTCACCAGATTCCAGGCGTGTTCCCCTTCCTCGGTCGAGTGGATGATCTGATTCTCTATGCCCAGAATATCCAGAAACAGCTTCATCGTCGTCGCATTACCCACACAGATAGCCTGATGATATTTGAACACGCCGTAAGGCAGGTGGGCGTACTGGTCTCCTGATGAGATCGGCGCCAGGTTCTGATTGCTGTAGGACGTATAATCGATCAGCCAGTCATAGACGGCCTTCTCCTTCTCATAGTCGCTCATGTCGTCTTTGATGTTCTCTTTGATCACCTGCTTTGCCATCTTCAGCACGTATTTATCCTCTTCACTGAGGCCTTCGTCGCTGCCGCTCTTATACGCTTCCACCACCCTGGTGTCGTCATAGATCTCGTGAACAGCTCCAGTAGACGCGGTATACTCCTTCACCGATTCTGCCAGACTGTGGTTCTGCAGGCAGATCAAAACGATACCGACAGCGAGCACTGCCTGCATGGCAATGACAACGCCGATCATGATCTTCTGTTTCTTTTCCATTATAAATGCTCTCCTTTATCCTATTACCTCTTTGACTGCTGTCTCTATTTCGTCTGCCCGGTCAGAAATGATCAGGAAAACGTACTGTTTCATGACCACAACTTTGCCGTTTTCGATCTTACCGGCTTCCTCCGGCATATAGTTCTGAAAGTCGTGGAGTCTCTGCTGCAGCCGTGCCTCCATATATTTTCTGATCTTGCTTACGTCACTGCTGTCCGCGGCTTTGACAATCGATATCTCATCCGCAGCCGTGCCTGCCGCGCTGTAAGCGATAACGCCGTCAGACACCATATCCATGGAGAAGTTGTACAGACGTTCAAAGTTGTCCTCATAGGTCTCTTCCCCGTAAGCGGCCGTGGCATCCAGAGCCGTATCCTCACCCAGCTTTTCCGCAGCGGCCTTTGCCGCCTGAAGACACAGACCTTCTCCGCCGCCTTTGCCGCCTTCGCTGCCGCAGCCTGCTGCCAGCAATGCCGCTGACAGAAGAGCCGCTGCCAAAATAACTACCGCGAACCGTTTCTTCATTCTGCGCTCTCCTCTCCCTCTTTTGCTGTATCCGCCTGGCCGACGCTGTCGTCGTCTGCCGTTTCTGCCTTCTCTTCTTCCACGGCTTCTTCCTGTTCCGGTTCTACCGGCGCTTCTGTAACCGGGAATCTGATCTCTACGCAGAACCCTTTCTCTGTTTCCTCATAGGAAAACTCCCCTTTCAGATCGTTACAGATCTTCTGACAGGTCTTCAGCCCGATCCGTGTGCTCTCGACCTTTTTCCGTTCCGCAGGTATCCGGTTGGCGATCTCCATATGGATATCGCCCTCCAGCAGGTCTGCCGCTATGATGACTGCCTCATTCCTGTCGGCATACTTCATGATGTTGGAAAATACATTGTCAAACAGCCGCTTCAGGCTGGACAGATCTGTCTCCACATTGACTTCCGGCAGGGTATAGCGGAAATCCACCATATAGCCGTAGTTGATCAGTTCCGCGCAGTGCTCTGCCAGGATCTGCTGAAACAGAATATTGGCGTCAAAGACCTCCGTTTCCCTGTCGC
The DNA here is from genome assembly GCA_021769965.1 of Eubacterium sp. Classification (GTDB taxonomy): domain Bacteria; phylum Bacillota; class Clostridia; order Peptostreptococcales; family Anaerovoracaceae; genus Senimuribacter. Next base: position 41,164 of record JAETRU010000008.1, on the reverse strand, counting down.
TTTCCTTATTGCTGAAAACAAGAAAATACTGAAACAGCTTGTCAGAAAGATCCTTCAACTGAAACGCCTTTTCCCGGCAGGATGAAATATAGCGGTCCAGCTGTTCCTGATCCTCGTACTTCCTGCCTTCTATAATATCCAGATATCCGATCAGAGACGTCAGCGGTGTCCTGATATCATGAGACATGGCGGTGATCAGCTGGGTATTGGCCTCCCAGGCCTCCTTTTCATTACGGTGCTTCTCCATAATGGAGGTTCTCATATTGTCCACGCCTATGGCCAGAGAACCGATCTCGTCATTGTGACGGGCAACGATCTCATAGTCCAGATTGCCGTCACTGACAAGCCTGACCTCCGAAGCGAGAAGGATCAGCCTCTTCAGCAGGCTGCCGTTATACAGGAGCAGCGTCACGATAAAGGTCAGAAAGCTCAGTACCAGCGATACGTAGCCCATGGTCTGCTCGATCCTCTTGTTCCCGTAAACCGTGATGGCCGTATAATACTCCCCGTCCGCGAATTCAATGATCCGCTCGTCTACCCTCTCTTCAAAGTCCTCAGAGATGCGGGGCTCCACCTCCACCTTTTTCCCGTCAACGATCTGAAACGTGCTGAAATCCTGGAGCGCGTCCAGCTCTTCCTTGGAAATGCTGTCTTCGGTTCCTTCTCCCCACCAGCCGGCTTCAAAAACGCTTTCATAATTATCATATATATAGATCCAGGTATCTTCCTGGCCTTTGGCCCACTCGTTGAGGGCTTCCGTATCGGTAGCCTTCACCTTCTTCGCCTTAATATATTTCTCGAGACTGTCATAGGCCTCTCCGGCATTCCGCGCTACAGCCTCGTCGCTAAGGTACCGGATCTCACAGACGTAGTTTGTAAACCAGCTGCATAAAAGATATACGCAGACAGCCAGACCCAGTCCTGCCATGATCGCCAGAACCATCTTCAGGTTCAGGGATACGAAGGGCTTTCTGCCTTTCTTATTCAACCTTATACCCCTTTCCCCACACGGTCTTGATCAGCTTCGGATTATTGGCGTCCTCCTCCAGCTTTTTGCGCAGGTTCAGGACGTGGACCATAATGGTGTTTCCTGCCGACGGCAGGTATTTCTCACCCCAGACGCCTTCGTACAGCGCCTTGTTTTCTACGATCTCTCCGCGATGCTCCATGAAATACTGCAGAATATCGTATTCCTTGTCAGTCAGAGGGATCTTCTTATCTCCCTTGATGGCGGCTCTGGTCTTCGCGTCGATGGAAACGATACCGCCGATGGTAGGCGCCGCTTTCGATATTGCTTTTCCCTGGTATTCCGTATAGCGCCGCAGCTGCGATTTCACCTTCATCAGAAGCTCTGTCTGTGAAAAAGGTTTGACCAGATAATCGTCTCCGCCGCCTGTGTAGGCTTCCACCTTGTCCTGGTCCTGGCTCTTCGCGGTCAGAAAGAGGACGGGAACTTTGGAGGTCTCTCTGATCTTCCGGCAGACCTCCACGCCGGACAGACCCGGCATCATAATATCCAGAATGACCAGATCCACAGCCGGATCCGCACTGAGCTTTTCCAGTGCGATGCTTCCGTCTTCGGCCTGGTCTACGGTATATCCTTCACTGCCCAGCAGCACGGACAAAACCTCTCTGATATTAGGATCGTCATCGACGATCAATATTTTATTCTGATTCATACGAATTCCTTTCTACCCTTCTGCATATACCATTTTAATGCTTTCCGCGGAAAAAATATATAGCTAAATTCCGATTTAAGAATTTTTAAGAAATGAAAGGAATTCGGATGCGCCTGCGTTTACACCCGCCGCGCGGTATAGAACCTGATGGACAGCCGGACGGACACCATCTGAGCGATCGCCACAAGCACAACGCCTGCAACAGGATAGACCACAGTCGGTAAATTCCAGACAGCCAGATCCAGTTCAACAGAAGAGACCACCGCCAGCGCGCACGCCATGGTGATGATGAGATAGACCATACGTCCCCTCTCTGCTCCCAGCTTAAACAGGATCGGCAGGTTCAGCGCCATAAGCAGCAGTCCGCAGCATACATAAAGGAGGACCATCCCCAGCTGATCCGTTAAAGGCGCGGCATCGTCCATACCGGTCACGTGATAAACCACCGTGGAGATCACCTGTGTTACCGCAATGACCAGCGTCGCTAAATATCCGGTTATATACTTGGACAACACCAGATCTGACCTGCGGTAGGGCATCATTTCCGCCAGATAATCCCACTTTGACTGTTCGTCAAAAGCTAAAACCGTAATAGGCAGCATCGACGCGTACATGATGGCAAACCCCTGCGTAAAGCCGTTTTTCAATATGGCGAACAGGATCACAATCAGCAGAAAAACTTTTGTTTCCCGAAACAGCACATAAAAATCTTTGATCAATAACCCTTTCATTTTCTGTTCTCTCCTTTCACCTGATAGAGCATGATGTCTTCGATGGTAGCCCTCTGCACATCAAAGGCCGGGCTGACCATATCTCTTCTGACCAGACAGGTCACGCCGTAATCGCTGCTGCGTCTGCCGCAGACTGCTTCCTCCGGAACGTCCTGAAGTTCCTTCCAGCTGCAGGACAGCAGACCGTACTGCTCTGTCAGCAGATCCTTCTCCTCGCAGAACAGCAGCTTCCCCTTATGGATAAAGGCGATGTAGTCGCAGATCTTCTCCAGATCGCTGAGAATATGGGATGAGATCAGAATAGAATGGTCCGGATCTCTGGTAAACTCATTGAATATATCCAGGATCTCATCTCTGACCACAGGATCCAGGCCGCTGGTAGCCTCGTCCAGGATCAGCAGCTTCGGCGCGTGGGATAAAGCCGCCGCGATGGAAAGCTTCATCTTCATACCTCTGGAATACTCCTTGAACGGCCGGTTTTCCGGCAGGTCAAATCTGTCCGCATATCCGCGGAAAACCGCGGAGCTCCAGTTACGATATACCGACGCCATCATCTTATCCACGATGCCGATGTTGATCACAGCCGGAAAATACGCTTCGTCCATGACGATGCCTATATCGTTTTTGATCTGCGAAAAGGCCTCATCCTGATTGTCTGTCCCCAGCACGCGAATGGTCCCCTTATCCTTTTTCAGACTGTTCATGATCAGCCGGATCGTAGTGCTCTTGCCCGCGCCGTTTTCACCGATCAGGCCCATGATACAGCCCTTTGGCAGATCAAAGCTGATATCCTGCAGGCTGAATTTTTTAAAACTCCTGCACAGGTCTCTGACTTCTATCGCATTCTTTTCACTCATTTTCTATTCCTCCTCTGCCATCAGGCGAAGGGTCGCCACCAGTTCTTCCAGATCCATGTCCAGACTGTCAGCCATCGCCAGCGCATCCTCCAGCAGACTTTCCAGCTTCTTCAGGTTTGTTTCCCGGATCAGCTGCGTATTCTGCTCCGCGACAAAACAGCCCTTGCCGGCTACCGTATAGATAAACCCCTCTTGTTCCAGTTCGTCATACGCCCGCTTGGTGGTGATAACACTGATCTTAAGATCCTTCGCCAGTCCCCGGATAGACGGAAGAGCGTCCCCCTCCTGCAGCTGTCCGGAGATGATATGATTCTTCAGCTGCGTGTAGATCTGCTCATAAATGGGCTGATTACTCGCATTTTTGATAATAATGTCCAAAATATAAGGCCCCGCTTTCAAAACTTATCTTTTGAGGAACGGTTATTCTTCGTCCCCCTGTGCATATCTGTATATATACAGTATATATAGTTATAACAGTTTGTCAAGGTTTTTTTGTTTTTTTACAGCAGCTGGAGCAAATCTATGGTAAAATGAAAAAACAGATATGGTTATGCGAAGCATTGAAATATCATGGAAAGGGGAAGTGATCTATGAGACTATCTGCCAGAGAAAAAGAATGGAACCGGCTCATGCGCCAGGAGCGCAGCTTTCTGTCAAAGGGCGCAGAGCACAGGGACAGCCGACTGAACCGGCTGCTTGCTGACAAGGTTCCGGATAAGCTGCAGGGGACCCTGGACGCGGCCTTCGCAAAGGCCTTCGAGGCGATCTTTGACAAGGGGACCAGTATCATCGAAAAGACCTATCGCAAGGAAGAGATCGAGTATCAGCACAAGGTCAACATCTACTCTGCCGACCTGGCCGAAAACAAAAAGACACTGCGTAAATTCTCCCGGGAAACAGACAACAGCAATGCAAAAAATCTGCTTCTGTCCGGCGCTTCCGGTATCGGACTCGGGGTTCTGGGCATCGGCCTGCCGGACATTCCTTTGTTCGTGGCAGAGCTGTTAAAGAGCATCTACGAGGTGGCCCTCCACTTTGGCTACGACTATGAAAGCACTCCTGAAAAGTATTTCATTCTGAAACTGATCGAAACCGCCCTTTCTGGCGGCCAGGCTCTGGCTGACGGCGACGCGGCCCTCAACTGCTTCATCGATGATCCAATCCTGCCTGCAGGCTACGACCAGAAGCAGCAGATTCGTGATACGGCCGCGACCATGTCCACCGAGCTTCTGTATTTAAAATTCCTGCAGGGCATCCCCATTGTAGGAGCGGTAGGCGGCGCTTACAACGCGGTCTATATGCAGAAAGTGCAGAAATACGCCAAGCTGAAATACTACCGCAGATTTCTGACGGACAGAGAGGCAGACGGCTGGCAGCCGGACGACGCGGGGTGAGTATAAATTGCCACCTCTCTCCGGCTATGCTATACTGAAATCAATCACGAAATCACGATCGAATTACCACCACAGGAGGTACACATGGACCTGAACAAAACTGTAACATCACTGAAAAGAAACGGCTACGACGTTTCCGTATTTAAGACCGGCGAAGAAGCCGGCCGCTATCTGAACCGGCAGATCGACGGCACATCTGTCGGCATGGGCGGCTCTGTGACCCTGCAGCAGCTGGGTGTCTATGAGCAGCTGTCTGCCCACAATGAAGTCTTCTGGCACTGGCAGATCCCCGACGGCAGCAGCGCCGATGAGATCCGCCGCGCTGCTTCTGAGGCAAAGATCTATCTGACCTCTGTCAACGCCATCAGCGAAGACGGCGAGATGATCAACATTGACGGCTGTGGCAACCGGCTGGCAAGTTCTCTGTACGGTCACGAAAAAGTATATTTCGTGGCGGGGACCAACAAGATCGCGCTGGATCTGGCCGCCGCGGTAAGCCGCGCGCGAAATACCGCAGCGCCCCTCAACGCAAAGCGGCTGAACTGCAAGACGCCATGCTCGGCCGGCGGCGACAGATGCTATGACTGCAGGAGCGAGGACCGCATCTGTAACGCCATGGTCATCCACTACCGGAAGATGACCAGCTGTGATATAGAAATTATTTTAATAGAAGAAAGTCTGGGGTATTAATCATGAATCTGAACATCAGAAAAGCCCGGCCTAAGGATATGGACCGGGTCTACGAGATCGAACAGGAAAGCTTCCCTCCTGAGGAAGCTGCGACAAAAGAAAAATACATCTGGCGTCAGGAACATTATCCGGAATTGTTTCTGATCGCCGAAGACAGCGGTCACATCTGCGGCTGTATCTGCATGATTTCCATGGACGCATCGCTTATTAACGATGACGTCTTTGAAACAGATCCCATTCCCGACGGCAAAACATGCGCCGTTCTCACAGTCATGACCGAAGCCGCCGCCCGCCGCAAGGGCGTTGCCGGTCTGCTGCTGGAAGCGGGTATCGACGCGGCCCGCAGTCAGGGCATGGATTCCATCGTCCTGACCTGTAAAGAGCATCTGGTCCACTATTACAGCCGGTTCGGCTTTGAAAAAGTCGGCGTGTCGGCCTCCGTCCACGGCGGCGCAGTCTGGTACGATATGACGCAGAAGCTGTAGATGCGGCAGTCTATTCCAGCTTTACCCGCTTCATCTCGCCGATGCCGGTGGCGGAATTGAAAACCACCTGAAGGGCCGTATCGTCTTCTACCAGTTTATAGCTTGACTGACGCCCTTTGATATACTGGCATACAGCGTAGGCACAGCCCTGCGCTTTTTTCAGCTGCACATCGTCCTCCGGCGCGAACTCGGTCCGGCTGATGCAGCTGTCGTTCTCGTCGAACTGCAGGAGAGCCATTTTGTCGCAGGCCTCAAAGGGCTCGTAGTAAAACTGGATCCTGACGGCCCAGTCACCGGTCTTCCCCTCTACGGTATTGCCGCCGCCCGCTTTCCCAAAAGCACAGCACGCGTCGTCTCTCCGGGCATACAGGCTGCCGTCGGCCCGCTCGTAGACGCTGTAGACAAAAACGTAAAACTCTCTGGCAGGATCAAAGTACAGAGTGGCTTCTATTTCGTTGGCCCCGCCTATATTCGCAAGTCCCGGCGCGCTGACAAACCGGTCGTCGGCCTGAAAATCAATGCTCTGCACTTCTCCGTCTTTCCGTTCTGCCACCACGTAAGCTCCCAGCATGTCGGGCTCGCTGCATTTGATTTCCGTTCTCTCGCCGTCTTCGGCCGCTGCCCGCTCAAAGCTGATGCTGCTTTCCTCAGGCGCGTTCTGACTGTCATCCCGGTCTGCTGCCCACACCAGAGCTCCGATCAGCCGGTCAGACTGCGCTCTGGCCTGATCCTCCTTTGCCAGCTGGCAGCCGGTCAGCGCCAGCGTCATAACAGCCGCCGCCAGGAACAAAACGGCCGTCCTTAAATTACTTTTCTTCCTCATGTTCATCCTCCAATTCCCCGTCGAACTTCAGAATATCCCCTACGTCGCACTGCAGATAATAGCATATCCTGTTGATCGTTCCAAACCGGACGCCCTTGGCCCTGCCGCTGCGCAGAATAGACAGGTTCGCCTCCGTGATGCCTACCAGCGCGCACAGCTCCTTTGACGTCATGTTCCGCTGACGCAGGACCTCCTCCAGATGTACTTTGATCGCCATAACGCCGCCTATATGATCATCTGGTTCTCGTCCTTCAGGGCTTTAGCGGAGGCGAAGAACCTGCCCAGAAGAAGGACGCAGATGACCAGCACGATCTGCACTGCCGGAAAGCTGATGTGAAACGCCAGACTGCGCAGACTGCCGCCCGCAAGCTGCAGCAGGTTCATAATGAAAGGCTCCACCACCATGACCGGCAGTACGTGCAGGCAGATACGGCAAAGGGTGTCCGTCGCGGCTATGGTCTCCTGCCCGTACTTGTCCTGTCCGAAGCACTTTGTCAGGCTGTATCCGGCGCGAAGCACCGGCAGCAGAACGATGGTCGGAATGCAGTCCATGAAATACTTGAACCAGAGAAAAATGATCGTAGGCTTCAGCGGATCTTCCAGGCCGATCCCAGCTATGGCCGCTCTGGCCGGATCCGCGTTCCCGGCTTCCACCGCATCGATCTGGGACTGCAGCTGGGTAAAGATCCCTGCAGGTACAGACAGGACCAGCACGGCCGCCAAAACCATGATGCCTATCTGCAGACAGCGCAGCAGTCTCTCTTCTCCGCTGACGCTAATGGCGGCGCGCACCGCCATGACTCCGTAGACGATGATGGCGGACCACAGGCAGACGCACAGTTCGCTGCCCTCCATAAAGGCCATGGAGGACGGAAGGCATCCCGGATTGATCATGACGTAGATGACCGGAAACAGAGCGGCGCTGATCACCGGCAGCCACAGATCTACAGGCCGGAATTTCCGGCCCAGCCGCAAAATGCGGAAAATCAGCCAGATCACCGGCAGCAGGCAGATCGCAATGTAAAGCGCCACCGCCGCCGCGTTCCCCGCGCCGCCGGTCAGAGACAGCTTCCGCAGCAGCAGCCCGATCTGGCGGAACGGAAAGGAAAAAAGATGATACCCCATACCGATACTCCTCTTCAAAATTATTGTTTTGCGATAATTTATTAGCTATACTATACTGGAAGAATTATCGTTTGTCAATAATTTTCTGATAAATTTTTTCAAAGCAAAAAGCCGGACTTTCGTCCGGCTCCGCTCATATCTTCTTTATTAACTCCGTCCTTTTCCGATCCGGTCCACACTGGCGATGATGATCAGCGCGCCCAGTGCCGTGGCGACGGTCGCCACCAGGGTCAGCATCCTGGCTCCGCTGAGATCCAGGATCACGCCGCCGATCAGACTGGAGATCATGCTGGTCACCGTGACCATAGTGGTAAAGAACGCCTGCCCTTTGACAGCCTCGCCTTTGCTCATGATCTCGTCGATGAAGTTGACCATGGCCGGCAGAAACAGCCCAAAGGACACCAGCTGGAACAGCTGTCCGAAATATATCATGCCTACGCTGGCAGCCAGCCAGCATACAGCGATCTTGACGGTAAATCCCACAGAGGCCACCTTGAGCAGGAACTGACAGGAGAACCGCTTCCGCAGACTGTCAAACCCCACCATTGCCGGGATCTCCAGAAAGGCCATAACAGACAGGATCCTTCCCATATCTTCGCTGTCACCGCCTACGTTGGTCACGATCTGTATCATGTAGTTGTTCAGCACCTGATTGCTGAAAAAAATACCGATGACCCCTACATTGACCAGCACGAAAACTTTGTTCCGCATAACGAAATCCTTCAGGTTGATCTCCTGCTGATCCGCGGTCTCTCTGATCGCCTCACTGACCATTCCGTCAGAATGGCCCGCGGCCTTCGCCCAGTCAAACTGCCGCTTCGTCAAGATCATACTGATCAGCAGCATGAGCAGGACCGCCTCGCCGCTGACGGGCAGGACCTGAACGCCGCAGCGCTCCACCATGGTGCCTGTCACCGCCATCAGCACCGAATAACAAAGTGAGCCTATGCTTCTGGCCATGCTGAAGCTGACGTGAAAGCCGCTTTCCTGCAGCTTGAAGCTGAGAGAATTGATCAGAGGCTGCAAAATGGTATGCCAGGCCAGCAGCAGAACAAAGATCACCGTCAGCGCCAGACTCTTTTTCTGCAGAGCGCAGAGCGCCAAAGTCATGATCATCATCACGATAACGATCAGCTGTATGATACCGTTCAAAGATACTTTTCGGCTCCGGTCGGCAAAGTCCGCCAGTACAGGCTGCAGAATCACAGCGAGCACATTGCCTGCGGCAAGCACCACGCCGATCTCCGAGTTGGAATAACCCCGTGCCAGCAGAAATACAGACGCGAAGGTGCCCACCACGCCGTAGTACATCCAGAAAGTGCCCTGAACGCACGAATATGTAATGTTGAGTAATTTCCCCATAGAAACGAATCCTCCTGCGCGCATACAATACTAAAGATTATATCATTTTTTTGAAGTTTGGGAAGGGGGTTTTCCGGGAATTCCATCAAAAAAGCAGGCTGACTCATTTTGCTGCGTCAGCCTGCTTTCAGGTAATTATGAATTATGCTGTCATAGTGTTATTTCTCTGCCTGCTCTTTGATCGCCGCCTGTGCCGCCGCAATTCTCGCGATCGGTACACGGTATGGTGAACAGGATACATAGTCCAGACCGGCTCTGTGGCAGAACTCGATGCTTCTCGGATCTCCGCCGTGCTCTCCGCAGATGCCCAGCTTGATGTTCGGGCGCGTCTGTCTGCCCTTTTCGGCAGCCATCTGTACCAGCGCGCCGACGCCCTCCTGGTCGATGGTCTGGAACGGATCGTCTGCCAGAATGCCTTTGTCTACATATTCTTTGATCAGTTTGCCTGTATCATCACGGGAGAAACCGTAAGTCATCTGGGTCAGATCGTTGGTACCGAAGGAGAAGAATTCCGCTTCCTCCGCGATCTGATCCGCGGTCAAAGCTGCCCGCGGCACTTCGATCATCGTTCCGATATGATATGTCATCGCGCTGCCTGCCTCTTTCTTGCAGGCTTCCGCGGTTTCTACCACTGTAGCCTTTACGTTGGCGATCTCTGCCCTGCTTCCTACCAGCGGGATCATGATCTCAGGCACGATGTCGATGCCTTTCTCTGCTGCCACTTCAAGGGCGGCTTCCATGATAGCCCTGGTCTGCATCTCGGCGATCTCAGGATAGGTCACTGCCAGTCTGCATCCGCGGTGTCCCAGCATCGGGTTGAACTCATGCAGTTCACTGGCGGTCTGCGCCAGCTTTTCATATGGAATACCTGTATGCTCTGCCAGTTCTCTGGTATCTTCCTCTGTCTGCGGCAGGAACTCGTGAAGCGGCGGATCCAGCAGACGGATAGTCACCGGCTTGTCTTCCATAACTTCGTACATACCCTTAAAGTCTGACTTCTGGAACGGCAGCAGCTTCGCCAGAGCAGTCCTTCTCTCTTCTTCAGTCTCTGCCAGGATCATCTGACGGATGGCAGGAATTCTCTCTTCCTCAAAGAACATGTGCTCCGTACGGCAGAGTCCGATGCCTTCCGCTCCGAACTTCAGCGCCTGCGCGGCATCCTTCGGATTATCCGCGTTGGTGCGCACTTTCAGCTTGCGGATCTCGTCAGCCCAGCCCATGACAGTGCCGAAATCACCGGAAAACTCCGGCTGAACTGTTTTGATCTGTCCGCGGTATACGTTGCCGTTGGATCCGTTGAGTGAAATGTAATCGCCTTCCTTCAACTGGTCTGTACCGATGGTCAGAGTCTTTGCCGCCTCGTCAACGATGATCTCAGAGCAGCCCGCTACGCAGCACTTGCCCATGCCTCTTGCCACGACGGCCGCATGGCTGGTCATGCCGCCTCTGGCTGTCAGAATGCCTTCTGCCGCGACCATGCCGGCCAGGTCTTCCGGAGAAGTTTCCTGTCTGACCAGAATCGTCTTCTCACCTGCTTCGGACGCTGCCTCAGCGTCAGAAGCGTCAAAGTAGATCCGTCCGGTAGCAGCTCCCGGAGAAGCCGGAAGTCCCTTTGTCATAAGATCCGCGATCTTTTCTGCTTCCGCATCAAAGGTCGGGTGGAGCAGCTGGTCGATCTGCGCAGGGTCAATGCGCTCTACAGCAGTCTCTTTTGTGATCAGGCCTTCGCCCACCATGTCTACAGCCACTTTGACGGCGGAAACAGCGGTTCTCTTGGCAGCTCTCGTCTGCAGCATGAACAGCTTGCCTCTCTCTACGGTAAACTCCATGTCCTGCATGTCTTTATAGTGTTTTTCCAATATATCCGCAATGCGCGCGAAGTCTTTGTAAACCTCCGGGAACGCCTCTGCCATCTCTGCGATCGGCTTCGGGGTACGGATACCCGCGACTACATCCTCGCCCTGAGCGTTGACCAGAAATTCTCCGTACAGCTTGTTCTCACCGGTAGCAGGATCTCTTGTAAACGCCACGCCTGTTCCGGAAGTATCTCCCATATTTCCGAAGACCATGGACTGGACGTTGACTGCTGTTCCCAGCTTATCGGAGATCCGGTTCAGCTTTCTGTAGAGGATAGCCCGGTCGTTGTTCCAGGAACGGAATACGGCTTTGATGGCCTCCATCAGCTGCTGCTTCGGGTCCTGCGGAAAATCTCTGCCGACGGCTTTCTTTACCAGCGCTTTATAACCGACGATGATCTCCTTCAGATCATCCGTGGTCAGATCTACGTCAAATTTGGCACCGGCCTTTTCCTTCTGTCCGTCAAAGATAGCGTCAAACTCGCTTTTCGGGATCTCCAGCACTACATCGCCGAACATCTGAATGAAACGGCGGTAGCTGTCGTAAGCAAAGCGGTCATTGTCTGTCAGTCTTGCCAGACTTTCCACTGTATCGTCATTGAGACCCAGATTCAAAATGGTGTCCATCATGCCCGGCATGGAAAATACAGAGCCGGAGCGGACTGAAACAAGCAGCGGATTCTCTTTGTCACCGAATTTTTTCTCAGTAACAGCTTCCAGCTCAGCCAGCTTTTCATAGATCTCGTCTACGATATCTTCGCCGATCATGCGGCCTTCTTCGTAGTAACGCGTGCAGGCTTCTGTGGTCACTGTAAAACCGTAGGGAACCGGCAGTCCGATCCTGGTCATCTCCGCCAGATTGGCGCCTTTGCCGCCCAGTAATGACCGCATGTCTTTGGAACCCTCGCTGAATGAGTATACAAATTTGTCCATATGTTTTTCCTTTCCCGCGTGCTTTCTCCTGATCTCTATGACGCTTTCTTTAAATTTTGAGTATATTTTAACTTCTGAATTCTGGTAAAACAACCTGTGTTGTAAAAGTTTTTAGAAAAAAAAGAAATTTGACCTCTGACTTTAAAAATGAAACTTTTTTTCTCATAGAACAGGGGGGTTACAAGCCGGCGTCTATGTGTTAAAATAGACACATAATAAAGTGGAGGATCGTTATGTCAGAAAAGAAACCCTTTGATTTTACTAAGACCATACAAGCCGTGGCGGCAGACGGAAAGCGCCGGAGACTGCTCGGAAAGAGTCTCTATGCTGAGAATATCTTTCAGTTTCTCTGTCAGCAGACAGATATCCGGTGTCAGCTGCTGCTCTGTACCGATTTCGGACTGATCCTCGGTTATACAGGATCACCGGCGCTGCCTGATGTTTCCGGCCTTGCTCTGCCAGCGGACGCTTTTTCAAAACTGCAGCGCGCCGCGCAGGTTTACAGACTGAAAGGCTATATCATCGCCGCGCCGTCAGAGACATCAGATGACCTTGTCATGGAAAAGTCCTTACTAAAGCTGCAGTCGGACATGAATCAGCTGCTGCGGATCCTGGATGAAAACGAACAGCAGAGCCAGTGCCTGCTCCGGAGTCTGGATTCCATGCGCAACGCCATCTCCATCTATGACCGGAACGCCCGCCTTCTCTTCGGAAACAGGACTTTCTGCAGCAATTTTCAAATAGAAGATCTGGATACCGTCCTCGGTATGCATATCGAAGACATCATGGCAAGGAATTCTCTGAAGGCTTATTCCATGGAAGATAACTCAAGCCACATGAAAATGATGGACGTGCTGAAGGACGGAAAAGAGGTCCTCGACTGGGAAGTCCGCCTGGAATCTCCGGATTCCGCCAGCAACGCCCTCCTGGTCTCCAACGATATGTATCCTGTACGTGACAATCTGGGAAGGGTCCAGGGTATGGTGGAACTGATGCGCTCCCGCCAGCAGGATATGACGCGGGCAAAGAAGATGGTCAGTTTTACAGCCGAGCATACCTTCGACAACATCATCGGCCACAGCGCGGTAATGCGGGAAAGAATACGGCTGGCCAAAGAATTCGCCAACAGCCCCTTTAACTTTCTGGTCACCGGTGAAAGCGGCGTGGGCAAAGAGCTGTTCGCTCAGTCCATTCATAATTACAGTTCCCGGCGAAAAGGCCCTTTCGTCGCGCTCAACTGCGCCAACTTTTCCGAAAGTCTCATCGAAAGTGAGCTCTTCGGCTACGTCGGCGGCGCTTTCACCGGCGCGTCAAAAAACGGACAGATCGGAAAGCTGGAACTGGCCGATGGAGGAAGTCTGTTCCTGGACGAGATCGGAGAACTTCCTTTCCACTTCCAGGCAAAGCTGCTGCGTGTGCTGGAGACCTGGCTGGTCACCAGAATCGGCAGTTCCAAAGAGATTCCGGTAAACGTCCGCATCATCGCCGCCACCAACCGTGATCTGGAGCAAATGGTAGAAGACGGCCTGTTCCGTCAGGATCTCTACTATCGTCTGCAGGTGCTGACCGTGGACATCCCACCTCTGCGGGATCGGGGCCAGGACATTCTTCTTCTGGCCAACAGCTTTCTGCATCAGGCGGCGGAGGCATCGGGAAGTTCTGTCAAGGTCCTGGAACCTCAGGCGAGAAACACTCTGATGGAGTACGACTGGCCCGGCAACGTCAGAGAACTGCGAAACGTAATCAACCGCGCAACAGTTCTGGCAAAGTCAGGGTCTATTTCCCACGACGTGTTGGAAACAGCCATGTACGCCAAAGGAAAGAATCATAAAACGCCTCTGGCGGGCAGTCCCGGGGAGAGGCTGCAAAAGCGCCGTCAGGCTGTGGACGACGCCCACGCCGATCTGATGCGGGAAGCCCTGAACATTTCCGGAGGCAACAAAAAGAAGGCCGCGGAACTCCTTGGAGTGTCCCGCAAGACCTTCTATCGTATGCTGGAAAAATATACTATTTAAGTTGGGAGCCTCAGGCTCCTCATCCGTCAGAGAGACTTCATAATGCTGACTGGAAGATCCCTGTCGCCAATGACGCTGCGCATGGCCTCCGCCAGTGCCTCCATATGTGTGTGCTCCGGCTTCTGTATCTGTGACAGCGCGTACTCTCTGCCCAGCTGGCCGTATTTGACCTCTCCCAGATTGTGATAAGGGAGCAGTTCCACGGCGGCAGCGCCGCACTTGACCGCGTACGCGGCAGTTTTCCGGACATTCTCTTCACTGTCATTGATCCCCGGGATCACAGGAATACGGATCACGATATTGTCGTGTTTTTTCCCGATCTCGGCCAGATTTGCCAGGATCCTCTCATTGGAAACGCCCGTGACCTTGCGATGTGTTTCCTCATCCATGTGTTTCACATCGTAGTAGATCAGATCCAGATACGGCAGAGCTCTCAGAAAGAGCTCCGTATCGGTAAATCCAGTAGTCTCTATGGCAGTATGAACGCCTCCCTCTTTGCACCGTTTCAGAATGCTGATCAGAAATTCGCCCTGCATAAACGGTTCCCCTCCGGAAAAGGTCACGCCGCCTCCGGAAGAGTCATAGAAAGGCTTATCCTTGAGGATCTCGGCGTAGAGCGATTCTTCGTCATATTCCTCGCCGATGAGTTTCTTGGCATTGGTACAGCACTCGTCTACACACTTCATGCACAAATCGCACTGCGTCCGGTCCAGAATTTCAAAGGAACCACCGCGTTCCACGATCTGTTTCGGGCAGACTTCCGCACAGTAGCCGCATTTGACGCAGCGATTCTCAAAGCAGGCGATCTCCAGGTCACGCCTCTGGCTCTCCGGATTGGAGCACCAGAGGCAGGCAAGCGGACAGCCTTTGAAAAAGACTGTAGTGCGAATACCTGGGCCGTCATGGATAGACATCTTCTGAATGTTGAATACAGTTCCTTTTGTCATCTCGCCGCACCTGTTTTAGCAGCATCCGCAGCTTACATTGCTGTGGGCTGTTCTGCCGATGATATTATTCTGAACTTCTCTGTCTAACTCTACAAAGTATGCGGAATATCCAGCAACTCTTACCAGCAGGTTCTTGTAATCCTGTGGTTTTTCCTGTGCGTCCAGCAGAGTTTCAGCATCGACCACGTTGATCTGAATGTGTTCGCCGTTCATGTCGAAGTAGGACTGGATCACATTTCTCAGGATCTCTCTGCCGGCTTCACCCTGTACGATATTCGGGTCAAATTTGATATTGAACAGTGCGCCGTTGTTGCAGTCACTCTGGTCAATGGATGCCACAGATTTGATCGTAGCGGTCGGGCTGGTCACATCACGTCCAACCATTGGGGACGCGTTGTCTGATACCGGTTCTCCGGCCAGACGTCCATCCGGCGTAGCGCCGATGGTCTTGCCCTGCAGCACGTTGAATGAAGTGGAAAGGATGCAGTTTTCATAAGTGCCGCCTCTGCTGTCTCTGTACTTCACCATTTCCGCGTTATACGCGCGGATCATACGGTTCGCATAACCGTCGACTCTTTCTCTGTCGTTACCGTATTTATCAACTTTGTTCAAAATGATATTGCGCAGTCTCTCGTTGCCTTCGTAGTTATTCAGAAGGATCTCGTTGAACTCTTTGATGTCCATCATCTTCTCCTGGAATACCACGTAATCGATCGCTTCCAGACAGTCAGCGCCGTTGGCCATAGCTACAAGGAACACGCCGGATGAATTGTACAGCGCGCCGCCCTCTTCCAGAGACTTGCCTCTGCCGATGCAGTCGGTAACCAGCGCGGACGCATATCCCTTTGGTACATAAAGGGCGTGCATCGCGCAGACCTTTGTATAAGCTTCACACATAACTTTGACGAAGTGCACGATCTGCTTGTGAAGCGCTTCCTCAAAATCCTTAATGCTGGTAAATGTAGACGGATCGCCTGTCTTCAGTCCCATTTCGCACTTCGCGACCGGATCCCAGCCGTTGTTCAGCACCAGCTCGATACACTTTGCCGCGTTTACATAGCCTACATTAGGACGGCCGTCGGATTTACCCTGTACGTACGGTTCTACACAGCCATGAACAGTCCAATCTCTGGAATCCTCTACTGTAGCTCCTTTGTTCTGCAGAAGGCTGCTGACCAGATTGTCATTGTAGAATGCCGGGATCGCGTAACCCTTCTGTACCATGGACAGCGCTACGTCCATCAGTTCCTTCGGAGTATTGTCGTTGATCTGCAGTGCCATGGTCGGCTGTACAGTCTGAACCAGATCCCATGCTTTAAATACAGCAAAGGTCAGCTCGTTGGTAGCGTCTCTGCCGTCGCGGGTCAGACCGCCGATAGCCATCTGCTGCCACATAGGGTATGCCGCGAATGCCAGGGAGTCAAAGCTGTCACGCAGCTTCAGGATCTCAGTGCACTTGATATAGAAAGCTGCCAGCAGTTCCTCTGCGTCCTCTGCAGGGAAATCGCCGTCCAGCACGGATTTCTTGTAATATGGATACAGATTCTGATCCAGTCTGCCTACAGCGATGGAATGTCCGTTGTCCTCGATCTGGATGGTCAGCTGGAGGAACCATACAAACTGCAGCGCTTCCCAGAAATCTCTCGGTTCGTTTTCCGGTACGTTTGAGCAGACGTCCGCGATCTTTTCGAGTTCTGCCTTTCTCTTTGGATCAGCCTCAGCCTCAGCCAGCTTTGCCGCGTGGGCGGAGAATTTATGCGCGAATCTGATAACAGCCTCGCAGGAAATGATGTTGGAGTTCCAGAAGTCCACCTTTCTCATATCCTCCGGTGTCAGTACCGGCGTCTTTTCGATCATTTCCTTAGCGGAATTGATAACGCCCCGCAGACCCATCGGCAGGATCTTCGGATAGTCCGGGGAGATATGTCCCATACCGGTGGTTCTGGCACCGACGGACAGCACGCCGCAGTCCTGTGCTCTTAGCACGTACTCATCCAGTACTGCCGAGGATTGCACATCAAAGGTGTTCTCGCCCCAGCTTTCCAGAATAGGGATCAGCTCTTCCTTTGTCTCAGCAGGTACGACGATCGGGTCTGTTCCGCGGACCGGGAACATATCGATCTCATCGATGACCCACTTGGCGCCGAACTCAGGGAACACAGGCACGCCTCTGACTCTGGTGGTCTGGCTTCCGACGATCAGTTCGCCGTCCTGCATGTTCGGTTCCATATGATCGAGAATGTATTCAAAAGCCTTCGCTCTGCGCATAACAGGCGTATAGTCTGAAAACTTTTCGTAAGCTTCTGTTACCAGACGGGCTCTCTCCACGTCCAGCTGCGGCTTAGAATTTTTCAGGCGTTCGTTCATCATGTTAATTCTGTCTCTGTTCATCTTTCGTCTCCTTCCTTTCTCTGCAAACTGCTGTTTCTGCAATTTCCTCTTCCAGTTATGATCTGTGTCTAAAATTTAACCTGCGCCGGTCCTCTGTGGGACTCGGGCATATTTTTCTAAATAAAAAAGTATGATTTATCGTCTACATAAATCATACTTCAAAAAACGCCAAAAGGGTAGCGGACAAATGTCAAACCCACGTTGACAAACAGTATCAGTCAGAACGGCTGTCAAACTGGTGAATATGCGGCACAGAGTTCTGCTCGAAATCCGCGGTCTTCACGTATTTCAGCAGCTGCCGTACTGCCGGAGATACATTCTTGATATCTCTGACGGCAAATCCGATCTCCCGGGAAACATCTACATCCACGGGTCTGTAATCTATCTCAAACATAGACTGGGCGATCCGCGCGATCAGCTCCGGTATCAGCGCTACAAAATCCAGCTGCTCCACCAGCCTGATCACTGTGAAATCTGAATTGCTGGTATAGCGGGGAACCTTATCGTAGCCTACGTACTGCATGACCTTGACTACATCCTGATCAATGCCCTCATGAGATTTAAACAGTACCAGATCCTCTTCAAAGAGTTCTTTGACCGGTACCTGATCCAGCTGTGAGAACCGGTGCTTTTTGGAAAACAGAGCGACATAAGAGTCTTTCCGGATCCCTGTAAAATCGTACCTGTGATATGGCTGTCTGCTGAACACGCCTACATCTATGATGCCCTGATTCAGCCACTGTTCCAGATTTTTGATGCTGTTTTCCTCGATCACTTCGATGGAAATATTAGGGTGGCTGTCTCTGAAGGCGACGATAAGCGAGGATATCCACGCAAAAGAGACTGTCGGAAACGCTCCGATTCTGATCCTGCCGCTTTCCACGCCCCGAATCAGTGAAAACTCTTCTTCAATGGCTTCTTTATAGTTGATCAGCTGCCGTATCAGCGGAATCACCTTCTCGCCGTCCGGCGTTAAAGTGATCCCCTTGTTGGTTCTGTTGATCAGCGAGATACCGATCTCCTCCTCCATGCTCTTCATCATCTTGGAAATGCCGGACAGGGAGTAGCCAAGGTCTTCACAGGCCTTGCTGTAACTACCCCTCTCTATGATGTTTAAAAAGGCTTCATACTTTACCAGATCCATGTAAAACCTCCCGTATCCAATCAACTTTTTTAACAATGTATCCCTATATTTATAGTATACGTGAAAAACGGGAAAACCTCAATAAGATTTTCCCGTTTACGCTGTTCATTCACTTGTGTATTAATTTGCTTTTTCTGCCTTTTCCGGTTTCTTTCCGTTCTTGTAGAATACACCGATACCGGTCCATGCCAGGATCAGCGCGACTACCGGAGTGAGCCAGCCGAGGAAGCAGTACGGAATATATGACAGAGTCGCAACGCCCAGAGTGCTTGCCATATACATACCGTTGGAGTTCCACGGAATCAGAGCGGCACACATAGTACCTGTATCTTCCAGGGATCTGGATAATACTTTTCTGTCAATATCCAGATCGTCATAAGCCGGCGCGAACAGTTTGGAGTTGATCAGCATGGAGCTTTCCAGAGATCCGGTCAGCGCCTGCATGATGAAAGAAGATGCCAGCGTAGCAGTGATCAGTGTATTTGCCTTCTTGGTAATGCTTACGAACTTCTGCAGTACGGTACGCAGAACGCCGGTCACATCCAGGATATTACCCAGAATGCAGGCGAAGAAGTACAGCGCTACTGTCCACAGCATGCTGGAAAGTCCGCCTCTGTTGAGCAGTCTGTCGATATCCGCAACACCGGAGTCGATGGTAAATCCGTTATACATGATATTGAAAATATCTACGAAAGAGGTACCCTGCATGATCATCGCCATAATAGCGCCCAGGAAAGCAGAAACGATCAGACCAGGGATCGCAGGAGCCTTCTTGATCACAACTACCAGCAGCACAACGATCGGCAGCAGGCAGACGATGCTCAGATTAAAGTGTTTATCCAGATTGTCAAGGTATAAATTTACGGTAGATTCATCTACGGTTCCTTTTGATACCGTCGTAAATCCTAAAACACCGTACATGATGATAGCGATGATATATGATGGTACAGTTGTCCAGAGCATGGAGCCCATGTGGCTGAACAGTGAAGTTCCGCTCATTGCAGATGCCAGGTTGGTTGTATCTGAGAACGGAGACATCTTGTCACCGAAGTAGCAGCCGGAAATAACAGCGCCTGCTGTCAGTGCAGGGTTGATGCCAAGACCTGCGCCGATTCCCATGAAGGCGATACCTACAGTACCGGCAGAAGACCAGGAGCTTCCGCAGGCAATGGACATGAAAGAGCATGCCAGGCAGGCACAGATCAGGAAGAATTTCGGGTTGATGATCTTCAGTCCGATGTAAATGATATACGGGATCGTACCTGACGCGATCCAGGTCGCGATTACGCAGCCGATCAGCATCAGTATGAAGGTGGCGATCAGCATACTGTAAACGCCGTCTTTCATCATTTTTTCAACATCGTCCCATTTGAATCCTAAATACATCGCGTAAACACTCGCAACGATAATAGCAAACATCAGCGCGATACGAATATCGATGTTCAGCCACAGAAGGCTGGCCATCAGGATAGCTACGATCACGACCAGAATAGAGATCGCAGCCCCAAAAGTCGGCGTTTTTATTTTTTTAGTATCCATAGCTTTCTCCTCAGGTTTTCATTAATTTCAAATAAAATTTTGGCGATAAACGCAATTATCTCTTTTCCCCATGCCCACATTCGATCTCGAATATGTATACACATTCAACATGTCTGTTGTTTAACAACATTATAACTACAATCCGGTCCTATGGCAATTCGCAATTTGTCAAGGAAGCCTTGACAAATTGCTGACAATCGGGAAAATTCCCATTATTTCAACGTTTCTCGCGGTATCATACCGCAGCCTCTGTCTCAAACTGTGGTTAGACAACCAGACAAAGTCCCCTTGACGTTATTTGGCATATTAGCTATAATATTCTTAGATTGACAATGTAATATTGTGGCATTCAAACCATTACAGGAGAAGGAATATGGAAAAAACAGAATTGCTGGGAAAGCTTACGGTCGAACCGTTTAAAACGCAGTCAGACTTTCTGGCAGATAAAATAAAACAGATGATCACACGTAAAGAGTTCGAAGACGGATTCGTATTCCCCAATGAAAACGAATTCTGCCAGCTGCTGGGCGTCAGCAGGGGCACCCTCAGAGACGCCTACAAGAAACTGGCTACCCAGGGGTTTATCGAAAGGACAAAACAGGGGACCTACGTAAAGTGCCGGGAGACCATCGCCAGGCAGGGCAACTATTCAGCCAGTCTGGAACTTGCCAGTACCCCCGAAATGCTGGAGTTCATATCCGTTTTTGAACCGGAAGCCGTATATCTGGCTGCGCAGAAGATCAGCGAGTCCGATCTCGAAAAGCTGGAGGAACTGCTGGTGGCATGTGAAGACAGCGCCGACGACCACGACGCTTTAAACACCGCAAATTACAACTTTCATCAGTTTATCCGCATGCAGTCCCAAAATAATCTGGTCATCAGCGCCCTTACAGCCTATTATGATATCTTCAACTGGAACGTCATTGATACGATCTACCTGCGGCTTAAAGAAGACGCCAACGAATTTCGTGACAACGCTCTGGTTCAGCACCGGGAGCTTCTGGCTGCCCTCAAAGCCCACGACGCGGATCTGGCAAGAGCCATCGCCCACGACCATCTCCAGGCAGACCTGAAGCTGTACGCCGAGATCAATTAGAATACATCATCTTTAAGATAATGCCGGCGCTTACCCCGCAGCAGTCTGAATACAGCTGCTGCGGGATAAGCTGCCTGTCTACACTTCTTCGATCACAGTCTCGATCCCGTATTTTTCTTTTATCTCACCCAGTTTTACAAGATGGGGCAGGCCGTCGTGATACACCTGAGACTCCCGATCTTTCCAGTTTTCCACGATGAGGATCTCATTATTCCTCTCTGCGGAAAAGTAATATTCATAGCATAAGTTTCCGGCCTCCTCATGGGTCGCTTCAATAATACCGGCTTTTCTGACCTCCTCATAAAAATGATCCCGGGTCTGCCGGTCCTTTGCTTTATAATAAACGTGAAGATGATACATCTTTTTTTCCTCCTCTACATAATCCGAATCAGAAGCATATAACAGATCGTCCCCGCCAGAATGGACAGGATGGTACTGTGTTTCCATTTGTGAAGTCCCGCGACCAGCGCTACCGAGAGGATCTCCGGCAGGCCGTGAGACGCTGACATAAAGTCCGTGCTTTTCAGACAGTATACCACCAGCATGGCCATGACCGCATAGGGCAGCACGTCTCCCAGATACAGGATCACTCTGGGCGTTCCTTTGGAAAAGAGCAGAAACGGAAGAAATCTCAGCGCCATAGTCCCCAGCGCCATGACCCCTATAAGAGCCAGCGCGTGTGTTTCACTGATCATCGCAGTTCCTCCTTTCCATAGGCTTTCGGATCAAAAGCAGCGCCGCGGCGATCAGGCACATGGCCGGGATCAGAAAGTAATCCGCGCCGAAAGCGATCAGACAGCCGACGGATATAACCAGCCCCAGAACCGCGGGAACATGACTTTTTCCGCTTTCCCACTGTTCTACAAAGATGATCACAAACAGAGCCGTCATAGAAAAATCTATCCCCGCGGAATTGAAGGACAGAGTGTTCCCCAGAAACGCTCCCAGAAAACTGCCGAAGATCCAGTAGCTCTGATTCATCATGGAAACCAGAAAAAAATACCCCTGTTCATCTATGTCCGGCGGACAGTCTCCTCTGCAGACCAGAGAGTAGGTCTCGTCGGTCAGGGCAAAGATGGCGTAAAAACGCCGTTTATCCATCTCCTTATATTTCCTCAGCATGGAGATCCCGTAGAACAGATGTCTGGCGTTGACCATGAGCGTCATCAGCGCCGCCGAGATCAGCGACGCGCCGCTTGCCAGAAGTTCCACGCCTACATACTGCATCGAGCCGGCATAGATCACGGTACTCATCAGGATCGCCCACCAGAAGGAATACCCTTTATCCGCCAGCAGGATCCCGAATCCGATCCCTAAAACGATATATCCCGCCATGACCGGAAGAGACGACTGAAACGCGTATTTTATAGTTTTCTTGTCCAGATCAAGCACCTCCTTCTCTGTTTATCTGTATGAGACCCTGCGCCTGCTCCTAGGCCTCTTCCACCTTTTTCCGAAGCATTTCTATGAGTCTCTCATTTTCTTTTTCGTAATATCCCGGCCTGTCCATAAGCAGCTCCGCTGCCGCCGTGGCCTGGGCGATCAGCATCGGGATACCTCCTGACGCAGGAAGCTTGAGAGATACCGCCTGCCTGATCAAAGCGCTCTGCGGCGGATTATAGATCACATCAAAAACACCGCTGCACGCAGGAAAATCTCTAAGATCCACAAGCTTTTTCTCTGTATCCGGCTGCATCCCCACAGGCGATGCGTTTATGATCAGTTCCGCGTCTTTATGTTCCTCAACCAGTTCCCGGTAACTGACGATACGGCAGGAAGGACCTGCTTTCTCCTCTTCCCGGCCGGATCCGCCTTTCCTTGAAGCGACGATCAAAGCGGCAGCTCCCCGGTCTGAAAGAGCCTTTTTGATGGTCTGGCAGGTCGCGCCGTTTCCCAGAATCACCGCTTTTTTTCCCTCTATTTCAATTCCCGCGCGATCCATAGCATACAAAAACCCTGTGTAGTCGGTATTGCTTCCGCAGAGTCTCTTTTCTCTGTCAAAATAGAGCACGTTCACCGCGCCGATCTCCTCCGCCAGGGGAGACAGATAATCACAGTAATCCATGACCAGCTGCTTGTACGGGATCGTCACAGACGCGCCGTCAAAGTCTCTCTTTTCAAGAAGTTCTCTGACCTCCGTCTCTTCAAGAGACCACAGCTGCCAGGGATAGCCCAGCGCCTCATGGATCATCTTGGAATAACTGTATTTCATATTCGCACCGATACTTCCGTATTTCATTTTAGCACTCCTCTCATTGTGTTTCCACAGCTTTCTTTTTTTCCTTCCATATTGACCAGAATGATCCCCGCGCTGACCAGGATCAGAGCCGTCAGATTATTCCATGTCAGAAGACGTTCACCCAGGAACATGGCAGACAAGGTGGTTCCAAAAACCGGATTGCTGAACCCGTAAGGCGCTACTCTGCTGACCGGATTATATTTCAGAAGCATAGCCCAGATGGTAAAGGCCACCGTAGACAGCATCGCCATATAGAAAAACAGCAGCCCCGACCGCAGGGTAAAGGCCCCCATCTCTCCTCCCGCGGCATAACCCGCCAGAATCAGGATCAGACCGCCTGTCATCAGCTGATAGGCGGTGATGGCCTCAGGCTTTTCCCTATGTGAAATGATCTTACTCGTCACGTTGCTGACGCCATAGGTCACCGCGCTGAGCAGCACAAACCCTTCTCCCATTATGGAGAATCCGCTGCCAAAGGCGCCCGGCGTCAGATTTACTGCCACAACTCCCGCGAAACCTATCACGCAGCCCTCGATCTTCCGCGCGGAAAGCTTCTCGCTTTTCCACAGGATGCGGGCCAGAAGAATAGAAAAGAACGCGTTAGACGCCACGATAACAGACCCCTTTGCGCCCGTAGTCTGCGCAAGTCCCAGATAGAAGAAAAAGTACTGCACCGCGGTCTGCAGCACGCCCTGCCCCATCACCGCCGGTACAGAAGACCTTTTGATCGCAAGCAGTTTTCTGTCTCTGACGCTGAACAGCAGCAATGTCAGCACGCCCGCCAGGAAAAAGCGCCATCCGGCAAACAGGATCTGGCTGCCTGCTCCCTCGATAGCAAACCACTCATAGCCTATTTTGATGCAGGGAAACGCGCTGCCCCACAAAAAGCAGCAGAGAAGCGCGAGCGCCGCGATCACGTATGTTTTCTGCAGTTTCATAAATATCCTTTCCGTTCCCAGATAGATCTCAGCACCACCTGAGTAAAAAACAGTACACAAAGGACACATCCCCAGAAAAACTGCTGATGTGTCCCTGTATGTCAGTGTATATTAAATGGAATTCGCTTTCTTTACAGCCTTATCCACAGACGTCATGACCGCCGAAGCAAATCCTTCATCTACAAGAGACTTATATCCTTCGATGGTTACGCCGCCCGGAGAACACATTTCGCTGACTCTGGACTTCGGCTCGTCGCCGGTCTCATCTAAGATCATCGCCACGCCCAGCATATTTTTGATGACCATCGCGCGCGCGTCTTTGCGGCTGAAGCCTGCGTAAACACCAGCGTCGATAAGCACGTCAGCCATCTCATACAGCCACAGCGGACCGGAGCAGCTGAATGCGGTGAATTCGCCGAATTTGCTTTCCGGCAGAATGATGGTCTGTCCCAGCGCGCTCAGCACCTGCAGCGCGGATTTCTTTTCTTCCTCTTCAATGTTTTCATTCAGACATACTGCGCTGTGACCGTTGCCGGACTGTCCCAGCGTGTTCGGCATGATGCGGACGATCTTTTTATCGCCGCCCAGCATCTGCTCCAGAGACGCGATAGTAACGCCTGCCGCGATGGACATGACCACGGTATCCTTGCTGATCAGTTTTTCCAGCACGCTGGTCACACTAGGCACATGCTGAGGCAGCACGGCGATGATCACCATGTCTGCCGCTTTGATAGCGTCTGCCGCGTCCGTAATGGCCGTAACGCCATAGGTCCGGTTCAGATAAGCGCACCGCTCAGGCAGCATTTCGCTTACTGTAATATCTTCAGCAGCGGCAACTTCTTTGCTGATCAGGCTTCTGATGATGCCCTCTGCCATATTTCCGCCGCCGCAAAATACGATTTTCCTGCTCATGATTTCTCCTCCTATAATCCCAGCGTCTGTTTTACAAAGTCTTCGTCAGTCTTTGTTTCCTCTGCCAGATATACCAGATCCTCCGCTGTCAGATTCTCCGGCGCCACGCCAGCCTCTCTGCAGGCTCTTTTGATCATGGACTGTCTGAAATGGTTGATGTCGGCGACCTTGTGCCGGATCATGCCCGGATCTGCCGGCAGGATGATATTTTCACCCGGGTGGTCTTCCTCTGCCGGATTTCCAAAGCGGATCTCGATGCCGTTATCTCTGGCAAAAGAAAGCTGCGGCTGGATGTGCTTGCCTGCGCCGGTGTACTCAGTCTCACTGATGACGATCACTGCGTCTTCCGGCATTTCCTGTGCCAGAGAGAACGCCGCGGCAAGAGCTGTATTTCCGGCAGGACCTCTCTCGAGTCCCTCCAGATTTGCCAGAGCTTCTGTCATATACATGACCTCGCCCTGGGTCACAGTCACATATTTATCCGCGTATCTTAAGATTCTGGCCGCGCTGCGCGGGGTGTCGGAATGATCCGGTCCTGTAGCGTGAGGCACGCCGAATCCTGTATGTCCTGTGGTGCAGGACTTCTTATTGAACTGTGTATCAGACGCCATATGCAGACCGGTCAGGTCGATGGACGCGGCGATGATCTCCGTATCCTCAGCGCCGGCTTTGATCAGGCCTCTTGCCGTGCCTGTGATCATGCCGCCGCCTGCAGTCGTGCATACCACTGCGTCCGGGTTCTTTCCGGTCAGTTCTCTGCACTGGTGCGCGATCTCATAGCCCAATGTCTCTACGCCGGCGATACCGAACGGAGAGTACAGAGAAGCGTTGAAATATCCCGTATCCTCCAGAATGGACAGGAAAGAATAGAACAGTTCAGGTCCTACCGTCAGCTGTACGACTTCCGCGCCGTAAGCTTCACACTTTCTTGCCTTTTCTACGATCTCAGGCTGGCCTACACCCTTGGAATCGTAGCATTCCTGTACTACAATGCACTTAAGACCCTGCATTGCCGCCTGAGAAGCTACCGCGGCGCCGTAGTTTCCTGAGGTAGCCGCCATAACGCCCTTGTAGCCCAGCTTTTTCGCGTGAGCAACGGCGCAGGCCGCTCTTCTCGCCTTAAAGCTTCCGGAAGCGTTGGCTGCCTCGTCCTTCGCGAAGATTCTGGCGCCTTTGCCGGCCGGCGCGCATTTTCTGGCCAGCGCTGTCAGATTGCGCAGCTCGATCAGAGGCGTATTGCCTACAGCCGTTCTGGACTGGATCTTCGCAACTTCTTCCACTGTATATCCTGTCTTCGCCATGAGGCCTTCATAATCAAAAGCTACAGAACCGGACTCAAATTCGTTGTAGTCGATACCCAGCGCCTTCCGGTTGATGTCATTTGATCTTGCCATGACGGAATCATAATCTTTTGCTAAAGCCATCAGTTGTCACCTCCAAACATAATCTCTCTCAGCTGCTTGTCGATCTCTATGATCTCTGGAACAAACTTGCCGTAACTGTGGGTATAATACGGACCGACCTCCAGCAGGGATCCCTTTACCACTCTGCCCACGGCAGTCTCTACTGTCACTTCGTCACCGATCTCTGCCGTCTCATCCAGCAGAGTTCCCTTTGTCCACTGCTGCAGGTCGCACTTCTGCGTATCCTCCGGCAGTTTGGCGGTTCTTTCCTCTGCTTTCAGAACTACAGAGTGAATGCGAACCCAATCGCCTTTCTTAGCCATTTTAACTATCTCCTTTATTCTTTATTTTTCCTGATCCATCCTGGCAAACTCTGCGATCGTTCCCACGATGGAATCTACATCATTATCTACATTAATGCCCATGTCTTTCATCCTGCCGGTGCAGTCGACAGGCACATCGCTGCCGTCCAGCGGCTCGTTGAGTCTGCCGCCCATCAGCACATGAACGCCTTCCATCCCCTTTTCTTTCAGACTGGTCAAAAGGTCTCTGGCAAAGCTGTAAGCCATGCCGTTATAGGTGCTCATGCAGACGATATTGCTTCCTGTCTCTATGAGCGTGTCCGCGACCTCGGCGACAGACACCGTGGTACCCAGGTCAAAGACTGTCGCGCCCGCTTTTTTGACCACATTCTTTATGACTTCCTTGCCGAATTCATGAACGTCTGTGGAACCTACGACCACGTTGATGCCTTCCAGCGGGCCGGCGTTTTCCACATTGATCTTCGCCAGGGCGTCATCTCTGATCTTATTGATAGTCTGCACGATACTGGTCGGACGGACAGGCACTCTGCCGCGCATCGCGTCCTGATCGCGGCGTCCCGCGCCGAAGGCTGTTTCCAGCTGCTCAGGACCTATGGCCTTGACCACCGCCGCGATCTCTCCGGCGTGTTCAATATCAACGCCCAGATCGTCCAGCGCGTTGATGACCCGTTCGAAGAAGATATTCGCTCCGGCTGTCAGAAGCTCCGCGTCAGCGTTGATCTTGTCCCAATCCATATATCTCGCATAATACGGCGCTTTCTCGATGACCATATCCATGGTCAGCTGGCCCTCTACGATCTCCTCTGGCGTCGGAATGCGGATCGCTTCTGTAAACGGTACCGGCGCTACGGCATAACCTGTCGGATAAGTCAGCTGACAGGCCGCGTCTGCCAGAGCGTATGAGCACAGCGCCGCGTAGTTTCTCGGCAGACTGAACCCGTAATCTATGGTATTGCCGTTGACAAAGGTCCCCGGCGTATGATATTTGTCGATCATGCTGATGGCCCGGTTGAATACCACGCGAAGCATGGAATCGCTGAACAGGTTTCCATAGCAGTGGGCCACTCTGCCACCCATCAGTTCCTCTGCTATATATCTTTCCAGCTTGGCCCAGCCCAGCAGATTCGCCACGTCGTGGAACTGCGCGCCATAACCGTCGTCCAGGTTGCAGTGCATGCAGACGCCCTGATCTTTGAATTCTCCCATGACGGCCATGGCTTTGATATAATCCTCTGTGCGGTAGGCTTCCATGTCAAGGCCCGGATATTCGTAGGTGAAATACTGGGCCAGATTTCCAATGGTGGTCACGCCGGCCTTCAATCCGTAGGTCACGTTTTCCACGCCGTTTAAGGAACCGATCATGTGATCTCCCAGATGCGGATTGACCGGAACCACCTGACCGATGGCGTTCCACTCTTCCTGGGAATGGAAGATCAGACTGCCTCCTGCCTGGAATTTATCCCGGTACTGCTCCGGCACGCCCATGATCCAGTCACAGCAGATACCCAGCCGGTCGATAGAGGATCCGGCCTCCGTCAGGCTGTCGTAGACTTTTCTGATGCCTTCCGCCGTTACAGACCAGGAGTTCCAGCCGATGACGGAGTGCTTCATGATCCTGCCTTCCTTCATCATCCTGCGTTTGTACTCCGCTTCGGACCTGACGCCGTACTTCTTCATGAACAGCGTTTCCCCGATGGTAATGCCTGAGGCGATCTTCTTTGCTTCATCTTTGATCGTCTTCATATCAGGCAGTTCTTTTTCATTAAATCTTCTGTTGATTTGAATATCCATGCAAAATAATCCTTCCTTCTGCGTTACATCCCGTATCATATGCCCAGACTCTGCTTCATGATCGCCAGAGCTGCATCCTCGTGCCGCTCGCATAACAGTCCCGCGGCAAAGAGAACATAATCCCTGTCTGTCAAAATGTCCATTTTTTCCGGAAGCAGCACCTGTCCCTGTTCCGACGGTTCCGCCGCCGCGCAGCTCAATACAGCTTTCGGATCTGCCTCATTGACCAGAATGCCTCCGGTGCCTACGATGGTCTTCACACCGGTCAGATTCTTGCCTCTCTGTACCAGACGGCATCCGCCTCTGAATTCTCTGGTCACCGTTCCCGCATGTCTCCTCGCGGAAATGCGCACCGCTGCACAGGCGATCTGACGGTCGATCTGCTTCTGCAGCGCATCATCAGCAATATATGCCGTCGCGCTGATCCTTGTCTGTATCGCGTCACGCAGAGCGGCTTCTGTTATACCGCACGTTTGCGCAAAATTCTTTTCGCCGGCCTCTTTCACCAGACATATGGACGACTCCCGCATGCCCATGTCGCCTTCCACCGTTCTCTTTGCGGACGGCTCCGGCGATCCTATAAATTTAGCCCCTGAAAAACTTTCATTTTCGATATATGAGTAAATGTCTGTGGTCGCGCCGCCCACGTCCGCCATCATAAACGGACCCAGGCCCGCTTCCGCGGCTGTGCCGCGCTGCAGCAGACTGCCCGCTGCCAGGACCGCCGCCGGCGTTGGGATAATAGGTCCGTCCATACGTGCCTGAACCTTTCCCACACCCTTCATATTGGTGATCCTGTTCATAAAGAGATTCCGGATGATCTCCGCCGTAGGCCCGATATTCAGCATGCCCACGTCCGGAATGATGTTCTCTGCCAGGAAGCATTCCTTGCCGCTGCTTTTAAACATCCAGCGCACTTCCTTCGCCACCGCGGAATTTCCCGCGTAAATGACGGGAATGGTCAGACTGCTTCTGCTGATCATGCTGGCGTTATGAAGGAGAGATCTGGTGTTTCCGCCTTCGTATCCGCCGCACAGAAGCAGGATCTCAGCCCCGGCCTTTTCCAGATCCTTCACGTCTTCCTCTGTTAAAAGTCCGGCCTGACAGTACATCAATTTGCCTCCAGCGCTGAAGCTGGCGTTGCGGCCTGCCTCGATGCTCAAAGACTCCGTCAGACCCACCACGGCCATCCGCAGTCCCCCTGCCGCGCTGCTGGTGGCCAGCTTCAGCGCCCTGTCAAAGGCAGCGCCGCCGATGACGGATCTGGCTGCCTCAAAGCACTTAGACAGACCTATGCCTGCGTCCACATGCACCGTGGAGGGGAACTTATCTGTAAGTACGATCCTGCGCGCCTGCAGATCCACGCAGACTACCTTTGTATAGGTGCTTCCAAAGTCCACCAAAACCGCAAAGTCCACCCCGTTCATCTCCTTTTCTTACAGCGACTGCTGCACAGTTCTCGCAATGATGTTATCCTGAATATCTCTTTCCAGATCTACAAAGTAGGCGGAATAACCCGCTACACGCACCAGTACGTTACGATATTTCTGCGGCTCCTTCTGGGCTGCCCGCAGGGTCTCATCGTCGACCACGTTCAGCTGGATATGCTGTCCATGCTCCTCGTCAAAATAAGTCCGGATCACGGTTTCAATGATCTCCAGCCCTTTTTCTCCCTTTACTACTGCCGGATCAAATCTCTGATTGACCAGGATACCGCTCTGCGCCAGCATCGGATCAATATGTCCCAGAGATTTCATAACAGCGGTCGGGCCGTTCGTGTCCATTCCGATCATCGGAGACGCGTTGTCAGCCAGAGCAGTATGTGCCTTTCTTCCATCAGGCAGCGCGCCGATCAGCTGACCCAGCACCACGTTGTAGGACTGTGTGGAAATAACCATGGTATACTGCGCGTCTCTGCCGTCCACATGCTTGGTGATCTGATCGTTGCAGAGCTTGGACAGCCAGTGGGCGTACTCGTCTACGGATTCGATATCGTTTCCGTATTTCGGCGCCTTGTTGATCAGCAGCTGACGCATGTTTTCTTTACCCTCAAAGTCGGAGTCGATCAGATCCATCAGTTCGCTCATGGTCAGATAGCCTTTGTTAAATACACACTCGTCAATGGCTGCCAGGGAGTCTGCGATATTTGCTACTCCTGTAACGGCAATGGCGGAATATCTGTGATCCGCTCCCTTGCGCTGGAGGACTCTTCCCTTTTCGATGCAGCCGCGGGTGAAGCAGGAACCGGTGATCGTCGGCGCCGTCCATGCGTGGCAGGATACGATTCTGTCAAAGAGGGTAACGAATTTATCTATGAAGAAGTCCTGCTGAACAGCGTAAGCGTCCATGATCTGCTGAACGGATGTAAAGTCTCTCACGTCCCCGGTCGCAGGGCCGATCTGTTTACCTGTCAGCGGATCCACACCGTTGTGCAGGGTGATCTCAAAGACCTTGCTCGGATTGAAGTATCCCGCGTTGGACTGGAAGTCCGTCATTCCCGGCACGCTCGGCTCAATACAGCCGCAGATGCCCCAGTTTCTGGCCTCCTCCAGAGTATGTCCCAGACTCAGGCAGTGCGCGATATTGGTGCTGTCGTTAAAGAACGCAGGATGGCTTCCGCCCTTTCTTGCTACCGCCAGTGCCAGCCGGAAGGTCTCTTCATCTACGTTGTCATGATAACGGAAGGATACGCAAGGTTCTTTTGTCTGCAGGTCCTCCATGCAGTGGAGGATCAGTCTGGTCAGATCATTGCATCCGTCTGAGCCATCCGGCAGCACGCCGCCGATCATCATATGGATCCACAGCGGACATCCCGGATAAGCGATGGATTCTCTGGTCGTACGTACCTCCCACAGCTCCGCGATCTTCAGCTTGAACTCATGGATCAGGTCCGCGATAAACGCTTCACTGACACCGTCAGCCAGATCCTTCTCGTAGAACGGATACATGTACTGGTCAAATCTTCCCAGACAGTTATCGTTGCTGTTGTATTCCATCTGGATCGCCAGGTGGGTAAACCATACAAACTGCACGGCCTGATGGAAATTCCGCGGAGCGTTTTCCGGAACTGTGCGGCAGTTTTCCGCCATGACCAGCAGCTGTGCCTTTCTCTCTTCATCTGCACATTCTGCCGCCATCTGCTCTGCCAGATCCGCATATCTGTGCGCAAAGCGGATGATAGCTTCCATGACGATGATCATGGCTTCCCAGGTATAGCGGCTTTCCAGCTTGTCGATATCCGTGTGGTCAATGGCAGCGATATTGGCTTTGCACTGGTCGATGTAATATCTGTAGCCTCTGGTCACCATCTCGTCGTAAAACGGCGCGTGGTTCATAGTGGATTTGTTAGAAACGCCCTTTGTGAATACACCGATATCTACCATGGTATCGATGTCTTCTTCAGACAGCGCGGCAGTCAGATCGCCGAAGGTCCTTCCTTCCCACTTCTTTACGATCTCTCTCAGTTCATCTTTCTCGCCCGGCAGGAACCGCAGGTTGTCCGACTTTCTCGTATCCAGTTCTTCCAGATCGTCCCGAAGCCATGCGGTCATGTCCGGATACAGCGGCGCGCCGTGGAACATGGAAGCAAGATGTCCGGCAAGAACAGATTCGTCCTCGATAAAGATCTTCTTATTATCCAGTATATATGCGAAGGACTTTGCCCGGCGGATCATGAACGGCTCCATGGACGGCTGACTATAAAACTCTGTAATCAGTCTTGCCCGGTCCAGACAGATGGTGACCGGCGTATCTCTTACCTTCTCACTTAATTTAACGATTCTTTCAGAAATCATTTGACTACCTCCCTTTTATTATTCTTAGTCCAAAAACACTCTTTTCCGGTTTTATTCAATATCTGATTGGCGCTGCGCACCAGTTCATTCATTGTCTCATCGGCCGGCGGCCTGACCTGTTCCAGATCGTAGGCTCTCCCCAGCGCTTTGTATTTGGCCTTTCCGAAATCGTGATAAGCCAGCAGTTCATACTCCCTGACGCCCGGCACCTCCGCGATGAAAGCGGCGACAGCTTTGATGTTCTCAGGATCATCAGTATATCCCGGAATGACAGGCGTGCGCACTGTGATCGGAATGCCATAAGCCGCGATGCGCTTCACATTCTCCAGGATCAAAGCATTGTCCGCGCCGGTCAGTTCTCTGTGCCGCGCCGGATCCATGTGCTTGATGTCCATGAACATGGCGTCGATATACGGCAGAGCCATCTCGAAGTCCTCATACCTTGCATATCCGCAGCTCTCCACCATCACATGGATGCCATGGTCTTGGCACATCCTGGCGATATCCCGGAGATAGGATCCGTGGGTCAGAGGCTCTCCGCCTGAGAACGTCACGCCGCCTCCATACCGGCTGTAGAAGTTCTTGTCCTTCTGGATCTCGTGATACAGCTCTGCGGTGGTGTAATCCTTCCCCGCTATCCGCTTGGATTCCGCGTAGCAGACATCTATACATTTAAAACAGCTGGTGCAGCGTTCCCTGTCAATGGTGCCGTCATCTTTTATGGCTCCCTCCGGACAGACTGTCCTGCAGGCGCCGCATCCGATGCACCGGACCGGCGACTCCATGATCTCCTGCCGGTAGCTTTGAGATTCCGGATTGGCGCACCACTTGCACTGCAGCGGGCAGCCCTTGAAAAATACCAGTGTTCTCAAGCCGTCTCCATCATGGATCGAACACTTCTGAATGTTGAAGATCATCCGATGATACCTCCTCGTTTCTTTGCTGTCACTATATAAAGCAAGATGCGTGCCAACAGGATCACCCTCATCGCGGGCAGCCGACGGATCCGGTAAAACAGCCCTTTTCCCGGATCTCTGAAAGGCCGCGGGTCCTGACCCGTCAGCGCCGCGGTCAGATATGTGGGTCCTTTTTGATACACATTTTGTTGTATCCTGTAGTTTGTACTTCATTATACATCAAAGGAACAATGCCGGGTAGCGGTGAAATTTCAACGTTGTCTTGACAAACTGTCATATCGGATCCTGCCCGGTCTATGATAGAATAAGGGCAAAGAATGCATTTGGAGACGGTATGTCCCTTTTTTGACACAGTCATTTTCATTTTGTGTCGAAAAGGAAACACGCGCGGCTGTTTTAGCGGGACTTTTCCTTTGGAATTCCCCGTTTTCCGCCGCAGATCCGCTCTGGCATATTTTTTGCTGTATTCTGATTACAGAGTTTATAAATACTTGTCGCCTATATAACAATTCGGAAAGGATGTGAAGATCATTGAAGACAAGAAAAATGTTTAGAACTGTTGAGACCCATACTCTGGGACAGCCTACCCGCAATGTAGTAAGCGGCTTTCGCCCTATCCCCGGAAATACCATGCAGGAAAAATTTGAATACATGAAAGATCACGCGGACTGGTTCCGCAAAGTTTTGATGTTCGAGCCCCGGGGCAGCGAGATCATGTCCGGTACGCTGATCACAGAGCCGTGCACGCCGGGCACAGACTTCGGCGTGTTATATTTCGAGGCCAGCGGCTGGCTTCCTATGTGCGGCCATGATACCATGGGCGTCACCGTGGCTCTGATCGAATCCGGTCTGGCGGAAGTTCAGGAACCGGTCACCACGATCAGACTGGATACTCCGGCGGGCGTCGTCACCGTGGAAGCGAAAGTCACAGACGGCGTAGTTGAGGAAGTCTCCTTCATCAACGCCCCTGCTCTGGTCCTGAACAGAAGCGTGGAAGTAAACACCGCCGAGTTCGGCCCTCTGACGCTGGATATCTCCTGGGGAGGCAACGTCTACGCTATCCTGCCTGCCGAAAAAGCCGGTCTGGCCATCACGCCGGCAAACTGCGGCAGATTCACAGAGATCGCCCGTTCTATCGCCAAAGATATCAACGAGCAGGTGACCGTACAGCACCCGGAACTGTCATTTGTAGACAGAGTGACCCATGTGGAATTCTCCGGTCCGCCTCAGAGTCCTGACGCAGATATACAAAATGTAGTAGTAGCCCTGCCTAAGGTCATCGACCGCTCTCCGTGCGGCACAGGAACTTCAGCAAAAGCCGCCCTGCTCTATGCGGAAGGCAAGCTGAAAGCAGGCGGAAGCTTTGTTCACGAAAGTGTCATCGGATCTAAATTCAGGTGTGAGATCGTAGAAGAGACCGAGGTGGGCGGCGTCCGCGCCATCGTACCGAAGATCACGGGAAATGCCTGCGTTACCGGCTTTGCCACCTGGGTTCTGGATCCGAAGGATCCGTTTCAGGAAGGATTCCTGCTGGATGTATAAAGAGAAAAAGAGATAATGATATGAGCATGGACAAAACGCTGACAAAACGCGTCAATTTAGAATATAAAGGGCTTCACGGCTTTTACTGGATGCTCTACTGTCTGGCTACCGGCTACATGACAGTGCTGCTTCTTTCCCGCGGCTTTTCTTCATCGGCCATCGGCGTCATTGCCGCCGCCAGCAGTATACTGGCTGCCGCCGGTCAGCTCATCGTTGGCAGTCTGGCCGACAGATACCCGCGTCTCACCTGGAAAAGACTTCTGCTCTCCATCGGCGCGCTGCAGGCCGCGGCTCTGGCAGTTCTGGTGTTCTTCAAAGGCAGCGACGCCATATACGGCGTCTTTTTTCCCGCCTTCACCATTCTGATGTACTTTCAGATGCCTCTGGTAAACTCAGCGGTATTTTACTATACCTCCCGCGGCCTTGACGTAAACTTCGGAAGCGCCAGAGGGACCGGATCTCTGACCTACGCCGTCATCTCCTTTGCTGCCGGGCAGCTGATCGTCCGCACAGGGGAGATCGTCATCATATATCTTGCCGCAGCCGTTCTGGCAGGGCTGGTCCTGATCACCATCCTGATGCCCTGCAGCCCGGAAACTGAAACTGAAGCCGGATGCGTGTCCGCCCCCGCGGATGCGGAAAAGTCCACTGCCTCTGCGGCCGGAGGGCTGCTCGGCTTTATCCGAAAGTATCCTGACTTTATGGTAGTGCTGGCAGGCTGCATTCTGGTCATGGCTTTTCACAATATCGGTCATACTTATATGATCCAGATCATGGAGGGGGTTGGAGGCGACAGCGCTTCCATGGGTACCGCCTTCTCCATCGAGGCAGTCATGGAACTGCCCGTCATGTTCGGTTTTTACAAGCTGATCAAAAAAATATCTGCTGACAGTCTGATGATCGTATCAGCTGCCGCCTTTACCCTGAAAGCTGTCACTTACCTGTCAGCCGCCAGCGTAACTGCCCTGTATCTGGCGCAGATCCTGCAAATGTTCAGCAACGCGGTCTTCGTTCTGGCGTCAGTCTACTATGCCGATAAAAAAATGGCGCCGGAGGATCAGGTCACAGGTCAGAGCTGCATGACCGCTTCCATTTCCATCGGCGCTGTACTGGGGAATCTCCTGGGCGGCCAGATCCTGAGCGTCACCGGCCTGCGGGGCATGCTGCTGACCGGCGTCCTGCTGGCTGCAGCCGGTTCCGCTATCATGGCTGCAGGGATCCGCTTCGGAGCAAAACGCAGTAAAAAAACTATCTGATCTCAAACCCGTGATCCAGAGGACCGCTGCCTTCTCCCAGATCCAGCATAGCTGCCAGAGCTCCGGAGATGTATTCCTTCGCTCCGGCTACAGCTTCCGTCAGCGTGTAGCCTTTTGCCAGTCTCGCCGCAATGGCGCTGGACAGTGTGCACCCTGTTCCGTGAGTATTCGGATTATCGATCCGCTCGCCATGAAACCACTGATAAACTTCTCCGTCAAAGAGCAGGTCGTCGGCGTCGTTTACCTGATGACCTCCTTTGACCAGAACGCGGCATCCATACTGTTTCCAGATGCGGGCCGCTGCTTCCTCCATATCTGATGCCGTATGGATCTCCATGCCAGTAAGCACTTCCGCTTCCGGAATGTTGGGGGTGATCACCGAGGCCAGAGGCAGCAGCACTCTGCAAAGGGTTTCGATAGCGTCGTCGTCGATCAGCTTAGATCCGCTGGTGGCCACCATGACCGGATCCACTACGATATTCCGGGCGTCATAATGCCGCAGCCGCTCTCCGATGGTCTCGATCAGAGCTTTTGACGCTACCATGCCGATCTTCACCGCGTCGGGACGAATATCCGTAAAGACAGCGTCAAGCTGCCGGGCCAGAAATTCCGGGCTCACTTCCATGATCCCGCTGACCCCTTTGGTATTCTGCGCTGTCAAAGCGGTAATGGCGCTCATGGCATAGACGCCTCCCGCCAGCATGGTTTTGATGTCGGCCTGGATCCCGGCTCCGCCGCTGCAGTCACTTCCCGCAATGGTCAGCGCCGTATGCCTGCCAAGGGAGAAATCACGCAGATCGCGCACATAGATGTCGGCCAGCTGCCGGATCTCCTCCTGATCCTTCTCACTGACCGCGTCATACACGCCGACAGTTTTAAACCCCGCGGCCCGGGCTGTTTTGATAGAATACAGACCGTCCTCGAAAAGCCACGTTTCCGCCGGCTCCGTACCCATGGCCTTCACAGCCTCATAAAAGATCACCGGCTCCGACTTGCTGGCGCCCACTTCGCCGCAGGTCAGTATAGCGTCGAAACAGTCCGTATATCCCAACCGGTCAAAAGCCGCCTGAATGCAGTATTTCTCCGTAGAAGTGGCGATAGCCATCGGCACACCCGCCGCTTTCATCTCCTCGATCAGTTCTCTGGCGCCTGGTTTAAAATCCGCTTCCTCAAAGTAGTAATTCTCTACCACGCTGTTGATGCCCTGCCGGATCTCGTCGATCGCGTAAGGCAGATCATAATTTTCCTTCAGATAGACCGCGCCCATTTCTACAGTCATGGGAAACAGCTTATCACCTAAACCCGGCTCTGCTTCGACGCCCAGAGATGCCAGATACCTGGCTCCAGAATCGGTCCACACATGCATGGTATCCAGCAGTGTGCCGTCCACATCAAAAATCGCACCTTTTATCTTCATTCTTTTTCTACCATTTCCTTTGTCACTTGTTTCAACGCGGCCGCGGCCCCCTCGATATCCGCAGCGCCGAAAATGGCGCTGATCACAGCGATACCGGAAAGACCTCTGCCTGCCAGAACCGGCGTATTCGCAGCGGTAATGCCGCCGATGGCAATGGCCGGAATGTCCACAGCACGGCAGATCTCTTCCACTGTCTGGTGATCCACCTCTGCGGCGTCATCTTTGGAACTGGTAGCAAATACCGCCCCCACGCCCAGATAATCCGCGCCTCTCTGCTGCGCCGCAAGGGCCTGTTCCACAGTCTGCGTGGACACGCCGAGGATCTTGTCAGGTCCGATCATGGCGCGCACATCGCCGGCCTCCATATCGCTCTGACCCACGTGGACACCGTCAGCGTCGATCTCAACCGCCAGCTTTACATTATCGTTGATGACGAAAGGTACGCCGTATTCCCGGCACAGCTGCTGGATCTCCTTTGCTTCCTCCATGAAAGACGCCTCATCCAGATCCTTCTCACGAAGCTGGACAAAAGTAACGCCGCCCTTCAGGGCCTTCTCCACCTGATCGTAAAGCCGCTCGCCCTCACCCAGCCAGTGGCGGTCTGTCACCGCATACAGCAGCAGATCCTTCTTATCTAATTTCATACTTCGCTCCTTTCTCCAGTTCATCTCCGTCCATGTTGTAGACAGCGTCAATGATCCGGTTACGATACGTGGCGTTTCCGTCGCCTTCTGCCATGCGGCTGTATCCGATCTCCCCGGCAAGCCCCATGGCGCATACGGCCGCGGCCGCGGCGTCCAGAGTGTGCTCCCGGTTAGCCGTCACAAAAGCGCACATCATGGCCGACAGCTGGCAGCCGGTTCCGGTGATTCTGCCCATCTCTGCCCGGCCGTTTCTGATCACATAGCACCGCTGCCCGTCAGATACCAGATCGATCGCCCCGGTGATGGCAATAACGCTTCCGGTCTCCTTCGCGAAGGCTTTGGCAAAAGTGACCGCGCTGTCCAGATTTTCTTCTGTTACCGCGTCGCTGACATCAGCATCCACGCCTTTGGTGCTGCCGCTGCCTGTTGCCAGGGTCTTGATCTCCGAAATATTTCCCCGTATTACATCAAAGTGTATTCTGTCCATCAGATTTTTTGCCGTCCGGGTACGCAGTGTGCTCGCGCCTGCGCCTACCGGATCCAGCAGCAAAGCGTGACCCAGCTCCTGGGCTTTCTCTCCGACTGCCATCATGGCAGGGATCGTCCTCTGGTTCAGGGTTCCGATATTGAGATTGAGACCGCCGCAGATCGCAGTGATCTCCACAGCGTCCTCCGGATCGTCAGCCATGATCGGGCTGCCGCCGCAGGCCAGCAGAATATTGGCCACATCATTGACCGTTACATAGTTGGTAATATTGTGGATCAGCGGACCACTCGCCCGCAGATGATCAAAACATTGCTTCAGCATAAAGTTCTCCTTTCCAGTTCTTCTCAGCTTACCGCAGGATCTCGCATTTACACGATCACCGCGCCGATACGCTCCATATCATCCATATTGGCTTTCTGTATCTCATCGGTCATAGACGAACAGCAGTTTTCGATAATATAGGTTTTATAATCCAGCGCGATAGCGTCGTAACATGTAGTACGGACGCAGTTGGGGGTAGTAGTGCCGATCAGGACCACAGTATCGATCCCTTTTCTCCGCAGGATCAGATCCAGCTCTGTCTGAAAGAAAGCGCTCCAGCGGGGCTTGATAATGTGATAATCTCCCGGCTCGGCACTCAGGCCGTCAGCCAGCTCCTCGCTGTTTATCCCCTTTGATCCCGGCGCCATGGTGCGACCGCCGTCAAGCCATGACTGATATCTGGTAAACTCCACATCGCTGCCGTCCTCCCGGTACTGTCTGCGGATCCAGAATACGGGCATTCCTTTCTGTCTCGCGCAGCCTACGGCCTCGGCACACGCAGGCACCGTGGCAGCTGCTCCTTTGATACAATGGGCCGCTCCGGGCGAAACAAAAGCCTTCTGCATGTCTATGACCAGAATAGCTGTTTTCTCCGGGTCTTTTATAAAATCAAGCATCGTGTATTCTCTCCTTTCTAAAATGCTGCAGCGGGTTCTCGTCTGCCATGGAGATCAGAGAGCCTGCCAGGATCAGGCAGATGCCCAGGATCATGTTGCCGTGAATCGCTTCGCCCAGCAGCAGCGCCGCAATGATCGGCGCCAGCACCGGCTTGAAGAAAAACACCATGGACACCGTCTGCGCGCTGACCCGCTCCATCGCCAGAAAGTAGCAGGTATAGCCGATGCCGGTGCAGCAGATATATACGTACAGGACCACCAGCAGATTATCCATAGCGTAACCGCTGAAGAACGGGATCGCCGCGAAATTCTCCAGAACGCCGCCGGAAAGCCCTGCCGCCACCGCGGGGATATGGCTCAGTCCCGCCAGGATCATCATTTCGATGCTGCCGAAGATAAAGCCGCCGCAGGTGACTACGATGCCGCCGCATTTTGCGCACTGTTTTTTGCCCAGAACGCCGTAGAGCGCAAAGGACGCGGCCGAAACCAATATAAAGGCCACGCCCAGGATATTCAGATCCAGATGCCACGGCTGAATGATGAATACAATACCTGCCAGATCCACAGCCAGAGCGATGAACTTGTTCAGCTTCGCCTCTTCACCGATGAGCAGGATCGCAAAGATGGTGACAAAGATCGGATTGCAGCTGAACAGCACCGCAACTACTGACGCATCGATGTACAGAATCGACAGCTGATAAAAGGTCATGCTGAACAGTATGCCCAGAAAACCCAGACCAGCCATCTTTATGTAATCTGCTTTTTCCAGTTTCAGATCCCGCCGGCGCAGGGTTCTGGCCGCCATAGGCAGCAGAATGATACCCGCGACCAGAAACCGCGTGAAGGTGATCTGAATGGGATTGAAATCTCCCGCGATCAGCTTCAGCACTGCCTCCATGGAGCTGAACAGGACTGTTGTAATGAAAATACAGATATAACCTTGTTTTTTTGCCAATTGAAATCGCCTCCTAAAAAACATCCAGCATCTATTATATACCCCAGATCTGCTTTCGTCCACGGCCCGGCGGGAAAAATTTTCGTTCAGCAGAAAAGGGGGTACTATTCACAGCAGGCAGCCTGCGCGCCATATTTCGCAGAAAAAACGTTTCATACGGCGCCTGTTACCGAATACGCGCCACTTTTTTGGTAAATGACACATCAATATGGCGTTTCACTCCTTGCTATACAGGTATTTTACAGGTACTTTCAGCTTGAACGCTTCGCATGATGACAAAAAACAGTAAAAAACAGCATATCTTCGTCTTTGCGCGCCGTGTAGCTGTAGAATCATGTGAAAATATGGCGCGTGTCAAAGCGAGGGCGCCGTATGAATGCAAAAAAGCGAAAAAAGTAGCGTACGCCATGTTAACTGTGAATTGTAAAAAAAACCATCCACGCGTCAAACGCGTGGTTTTCATTTGTCGGGCAAAGCCCTCTACTCCTCGCGAACACGTCAAACGTGTAAAGCTAAATCTGCCAGCTGCGAGTGCTATAAC
>JAETRU010000040.1 GCA_021769965.1 Eubacterium sp. | reverse complement strand
TCGGTGACCTCTCCACGTTCCAGATACACGTACAGCGCCTGCAGTTCCTTCGGCGTATCTGCCGATCTGCTTTTTGTATTTACTAATAGTGTATACTGTTCGTCTCCTAAAGGCAAGTGATTTTTTTGATCCAGCATCTGGAACCTGTATACAGGCTCGCCGCGGCCCATCAGATCAAAGGGGCAGATGAAGATCACATAGCAGGGCTTCAGAGAACTGTAGCGGCTGCCTTTTTTCAAATCGTTTACGGCCATGACTGCGTGATAATAACGGCTCCGCTTTGGAAGCTCGTGAGTATTCTCAAGCTGCATCTCAATGTCATATCTGGAAGAGTCATCTTCAAACAGCACGTCGAGACGGACGGATTTGGCGTCAAGCCCGGCGATCAGGGCTTTTTCAATCTCGTGGTGGATCGTCTTAGGGTTGTGGCCATCGGGAAAGCGGACTTCCTTCACCTTCCGCTCCGGCAGTATCCGATTCAGCAGCTCTTTGCACAGCTCCTCGTCCTGCATGACTATGGCGAACATCAAAGGGTGGCTAAGCTTGTAGGTTTTCTGGGGTGTTTCGTTTATGTTTTCCTTTTTCAAATTTTCTTCGCTTCCTGAATCAGCGCACGCCTTTCATTTTCTGTATTTTATGCCAGCAATTCCTGTAATTGATATTCTACCATATCAGCCAGCGCGACAAAACCCGGTTTTCCTCGTCAATTTCCGACAAAGGGCAGGGAAAGCTGTCAAAATATCCCCATACAGATTATTGAAAAGCATAGAAAAAGCGTGACATTAACGACTGTTTCGCGTTAATTTCACGCTTTTTGGAAATGAAATGATGCAATGCTACGATATGAGATTATATGGCTGTGATGGTTCCATTAAAACCTCCTGAGATATTATTCTTCAATGTATACTACATCTGTTGCCATAACCTGTCTTTGGCTTAAAAAATCCGCGAAAACAAATCCGCCTGCTATCAGCACGGCTATCAGAACCAAGATGATGATATTTCTGATTCTCTTGCCTTTGACTACAGCTTTTGGCTGCAGGGTAGGATTCTCCTTAAGAAAATCACTGGCGATCTCTTCAGGCGTTCCAAATTCTGATTCCAGATCCTCCTCTGTAAAGTCAGGGTTGGCTTCTTCGTAGTCATACAGATCCTGCCTGAGAGCGCCTATAAATTCATCCACAGGGCTGAGTTTATAGATCTGCGCTTTGATTTTATCAAGATATTGTTCAATGATCACATTTTTTCTGTCCATAATTTCCTCCGTAGTATCATTCCTCATCATATACGATATCTTTTACGATTTCGGTCAGTTCTGCATAAAGCTCTTTGAGCTTTTCCAGATGATGACGGCCTTCGTCGGTTATTCTGTAATATACGCGGACCCGGTTATCATCTGAGATGGTTTTTCCGCTTTCGATGACCAGACCCTGTTCCTGTAATTTACTCAGTGTCGTATAAAGGAGAGGCATTTTGTATCGTCCATGGCTCCTGTGCAGTGTTTCCTGCATGATCTCATATGCGTACATTTCTCGTTCGGAAAGAATTCTCAGAACCATCAATGGCAGAGTGGATTTTTTGAACTGTGCTTCAAAGTTTTCCAGAGGATCCCGCTTACCGGTTGATTTCTCTTTCATGGCGATTTCCTTTCTTCATAGAAGCTTCTATATTTTAAGGATACCATAAACTCCAGAAAAGTCAATGGAATATGTATAAGTTTGAAAATATAAAAACTGTTTTTATATATTTTATTGAAATATATTAAACGATGTGCTAATATGAATATGAGATTAGAGATTGAAAGTTCAGAAAAATGCGGTCGCAGAAGGGGATGTAAGACCAAATGCGGGAAAGGATGATTTTATGAGGGTAGGTAAAAGGAGTTTTTAAAAAAATACGTGCGAGCAAACACTTTAAATCAATTTAGAATAACTCCTATAATTTGGTACACAGACTACCATACCTATCAGATTTCTTCTATTTGTCGAAGCAAAGTACAATTTCTTATTGCCACAACAGCCGCATCATGGTATAATTTTTATATATCATATATGAAACCAAAATATATGCATACATACAAGAAATTACAAATCGTTAGTTCATCTGAATAATTGCATTGCGCAAAGAAA
Source organism: Eubacterium sp. (assembly GCA_021769965.1). Lineage (GTDB taxonomy): Bacteria > Bacillota > Clostridia > Peptostreptococcales > Anaerovoracaceae > Senimuribacter. The sequence goes on along the minus strand of JAETRU010000040.1, from coordinate 20,249 downwards.
GGATAGATGTATGAAAGCCAGAGAAAAAGTTTTGCTGATATATGCCGTATCTTTTTTGGCCAATTGTCCAGCTGTACTAAGGGATATTCTGTCCAGCGTTGAAATAACACTGGATCTTGTTCTTATCATTTTCTTATTGGGGGCTGCGGCAGGACTCTTCTACGGCACTATTATCACAATTATAGCATTATGTCTAAGAATTTTCACAGTAAAGCAATTGAAAGAAAATCTTTAATCAAGCAAGGTACAATTCCTTATTGCCACAACAGACATCCCCATGGTATAATTTTCATATAGCATATATGAAACCAAAATATATGCATACATACAAGAAATGGCAAAGGGTTAGTTCACTTTAGTAATTGGATTGGAGAGATTATGATGAAAGCAATTGATTTTCTTGCGGACCATATGGGCACCGCGCTTGCAGTATTGTTTGGGATCATTTCTTTATTTGCATTGATCAGAACGGCCGTAAAGTATTTCAAAGGGCAGAAAATTACCATTCCTATTGTAGGAATCGGCAGAGATCTGCCCGGAAGCGTTACAGGGCTGAACAAATATCGGGAAGACGATTGATTTAAAAGAGGGGTATTTTTCATGAAAAGGAAACACTGGATCGTGCTGGTTCTTGCGGCAGCGCTTCTGCTCTGCTGCGGCTGTTCAAATGCAGTGGACGAACAAAGCATCATCGGACACACGTTTACATACGAAGGGGAAGGTTTCGGCGGCAATTTCACCATTACAATTCATGAAGACGGAACCTTCGAGTACTACGAAGGCGCATTAAGCAGTTATATCGGCACGGGCACATGGCTGACAGAGGATTCTGTTGTCACGCTTACAGATGACGCGGAAGCGGCCGGTACAAAGAGGCAGAACCGTTTTGAAATAAAAGAAGACTGTCTCATCTGGGAGGAAAAAGATTCCGGTAATTTCCTCTATGTCAAACTGGAAGACGGCGCTGTATTTGTCAAAGACGGAGAGCCGGCTCTTCAGCAGCAGGCGGTGGAGGCCGCGCACAGCTTCATTGAGGACAAGTTTGAGGGGAGTTCGGATAACCAGGATAATCTGGCAGTGATAGACTACAGGATAGACCCGACGGAGGATTTTGAGTTCATCAGGATGGAGGATGATACCTATGTGGTCCGCGGAGGCTATGCATTTACCTATGGTTATGACCGGCAGCAGCCGATCCTGGATGTAACGGTGAAAGCTGATCTGACTGTAAAGCAAGACGAACAGGGCAAGTGGGTTCTTGACGAGATCAAACCGCAGAAAATCGAAAGTGACGGAGAGAAGAAACGAGACGGCTGGACTAATTCCATTGATGACAGCAGCTGCGTTCCGTTTATTTCAAAAGAGACGGCGGATGATCAGAAAATGGATATAACCCAGATCGCGCAGAAACTGGTATATAAGCTGATGCTTGAGCTAAACAGCTATGACGGGGAGAAAGAGACCTTCATGCTGAACGCAGACGGCCCCGAGAGCGCTCTTGAAAAGATAGAAGTACCTGACGGAAAAAAAGCCGACGCTGTTTGGCGCTTCGGAGGAAATATCACCGGAAGCTATATAGGATATATAAAGGGTATCGAATATGCCGGGCCGCTGCTGCAAAGCGGTCACGCACCGAAAGAGCAGGCGCTGAATCAGGAGCCGCTGTATCTGGTCAAAAAAGCAGACGGCTACTATTTAGAAACCTCAGGCGTCTTTTCCGGCCGTACAGAAGGCCAGACTGTGGAGATATCAAAAGAAGATCTCTGATGAAAGGGGAACGGTGATGAAGAGAAAAATTAGAATGGGTCTCAGCATTTTGCTGATCGCGGCTCTGACAGCCGCCTTTGCCGGCTGTTCGGATAAAGAGCCTGATCCGGCAGAAGTGGAATCCGCTTTGAAGACGGACATGGAAAAGATCTACACAGGCTTTATGACAGGGCAGGAGTCTGATACAGAAGTGGAGCTTTCCGAGGAAGTACAGGGGTTTCTCGCAGAGAAGACGGAATATCTGCAGTCTGCGGTCTATGCAAGGAACAAGATCAAAACAGACGGCCTCCAGATCAAAGTGAAGCTGCTGGAAAAACAGGAATCTGAGGACGCTCTTCAGTTTGCCTTTCAGGTGGAATCCAGCTGCTATTACGTATATGGCGAGGGCGAAGAGGCGAAAACTTCTGAGGAGCGATCTGGCGGATCTGTGGAGGTTCAGGTCACCTATGACAGAGAGAAGAACTGCGTGACAGATATTTATGAACAGCTGAATCCTTTTGATGAGGAGCATCGAGGTGGATATGATATTGCAAAAATCAGAGAAAATCTGGAAGACGCGAACGATCGCGGAGAAGACGTTACAGATACTTTACTGGCAAGGGTAGAGAATGAAAATAAACTGCTCTATTCCATCAAAAAGGAAGATGCTGCAGAAGAAGCGTTTCAGCAATTAGATCTTTCGTCGGATACCTACCATTCTGAAGCTGAAGAAATTATGGAAAAGACTGATCCGAAAGTGCTTTTGCAGTATATCGAAAACCAATGTGAAAAAGCTGTCCTGACTCTAAGCGATTTGGAAGACAGGGAAGTCAGTTATATATGTGATGAAAAAGACGAACAGGGTAATACCGACATCCTGAAAATCTATGATCTGGGTGAAGGGACAGTAATCATTCTGTGGGAAACCGATTGTAAAGATGATTCTGTAAAAAACGGCCGAAATTATACAGTAAGCTATATAATCATGGTGGGTAGTACTATGCAGGGCAAGTTTTCCGTAACCAATCACTATACCATAGATAAAGATCAAATAATATTAAGAGATGCTGAGGTAAAAGAATATAATGGTGATGGCCCTTTGACTGTAGAATTGAGGGATAAGCCCTGGAAATCTTCGCTTAAATCCGCTTCGCAAATCGGAGATGAAGTCTATGCAGGCGCTGCCTTTGATCTGACCTGCTCAAAGGATGTAATCATAGGAAGTGATAAGGCACCTGCAGACAAAAGCAAAGGTGTTTCCTGGAATGAAAATAGAACCCGGCTTCACAAAATTTTTGCGGCAGTAAAAGTAAAAGATATGCAAGAAGATGGCATTTCTGCTGAAAGATACGGAAAACTGAGGTGTCTGAAATAAAAGCCTCACCCTTACAAAACTGTAAGCCGCCTGTCACCGGCGGAAATGGCAGCGCCTCCCCTTTGATGGTAAGATACTATTATCAAAAGGGAGGTGCTTTTTCATGGATAGAGTATTTCGCGCGGCAACGTTTTTATTGATTGGCAGCATCATGGCAGCATTGGTCATCTGCGCGCCTACGGTGTACCGCGGCTGGCAGATGTACGAAACGGCCGTGGAGACAGCGCTTGTCAGCGTGAAGGTAGAAGAGATCAGGAGCAGCCAGGACTATGTGAAGCTGGATGATATCTCAGATGATTTCAGAAACGGCGTCATTGCGTCTGAGGACAAGCGGTTCAGATTTCATTTCGGCGTGGATCCGCTGGCCGTCCTGCGGGCGGTGAAAAACGATATCCTTGCCGGAGATTTCGTCGAAGGGGGCAGCACCATTACCCAGCAGCTGGCAAAGAACATGTACTTTGACTTTGACAAGGTCTTTGAACGGAAGGTCGCGGAGGTCTTTGTGGCGCTGCAGCTGGAACGGGATTACACCAAGGATGAGATACTGGAGCTGTACCTGAACTGTATCTACTTCGGCGAGGACTGTTACGGGATCAAAGAGGCTTCCGCCCATTACTACGGCGTGTCTCCGGAGGATCTGTCTGAGCAGCAGTCGGACTCCCTCGTCTATACGATCAAATGCCCGAACCTTTTCAATCCCAATGAGATATAGGCATACTTTCCCCTGCCCGGAATAGAATGTAGTAATGCGAATTTCGGGAGGGAGAAAATGATAAATACTGAGAGCAGCAATAACAGTACGAATATAGCGCACATTTGCGGTGAAGTCATAGATGGTCTTGTCTTGAATCATAAGACATACGGGGAAGCTTTTTATACCTTTACGGTGGGCATCAGAAGGAACAGCGGATATGAGGACCAGATCATCGTCATGGCGTCGGAGAGGATCCTTCACTGCCTGCAGCTGGATCCGGGCAGCTGCATCGAGATCCGGGGGCAGGTGAGGACCTATAACGAAGACGTGTGCGGCCATAACCGCTTAAACATCGTAGTCTTTGCCCGCGATATCGAAGTGCTGCAGACAGCCTTTGATCCTGTCAATGACATCAGACTGGAAGGCTTTCTCTGTAAAAAGCCGCTGTCCAGAACATCGCCGCTGGGGCGCAAGATCTGCGATCTGATGCTGGCGGTCAACCGGATGTACAACAAATCCGACTACATACCGTGTATTGCCTGGGGACGCAACGCTGTCTACTCGGCGACCCTGGACGTGGGTGACAGAATTGCTGTCAGCGGCAGGCTGCAGAGCCGGCAGTACAAGAAGCGGCAGGAGGACGGCCAGGTATTGATCAAAACAGCGTATGAAGTTTCTGTATTACAGCTTGAAACCTTTGAGGAAGATATGCTATAATAAATCCATATGAGCTTACGGCGGCATGCGGCTGCCAATAAATGAAAAGGAAGTGGATAAATGTTTAACAGAGATGCGCAGGATAACAGCACATATAATGTTGAAAATTACGAGTTTATCAAGAAAGCCTCCCCAGTGGTAGGCGGCTTGATCGAGAAGGAATATAACAGACAGAAAAACAATATCGAGCTGATCGCTTCAGAAAACTATTGCTCCGAAGCGGTTCTGGCCGCTTGCGGAAGCTGCCTGTCCTGGAAATACGCGGAAGGATATCCGTATGTGAGAACTTCCGGCAACACCAGCAGATACTACGGCGGCACCAAATACGTGGATGAACTGGAAGAGTATTGCTGTGATATGTGGAGAAAGGTCTTCGACACCGATTATCACGTAAACGTACAGCCACACAGCGGTTCTCAGGCCAACTTTGCCGCGTATAAGGCAATCCTGCAGCCGGGAGATACTATTTTGTCCCTGAGTCTGGATAACGGCGGACATCTGACCCACGGCTCCGGCGTCAATTTCAGCGGCAAGCTGTACAACATGGTGTTCTATGATGTAGATGAAAACGGTTTCATCGATATGGAGGACGTGAGAAGAAAGGCGCAGGAATATAAGCCGCAGCTGATTCTGACCGGTGCGTCCGCTTATTCCAGAATCATCGACTTTGCTGCTTTTGCTGAGATCGCAAAGGAAGCAGGCGCGTACTTCATGGTAGATATGGCGCACATCGCGGGTCTGGTGGCCGGCGGCGCTCATCCATCTCCATTCGGCTACGCCGATATTGTCACGACTACGACTCACAAGACTTTGAGAGGCCCGAGAGGCGGCCTGATCTTTGCCCGTCCGGAGCTGGCAAAGAAAGTAGACAGCGCGGTATTCCCGTATGCGCAGGGCGGTCCGCTGGAGCATGTCATCGCGGGAAAAGCCGTCTGCGCCGAGGAAGCGCTCAGACCGGAGTACAAAGAATACGCAGCACAGGTCGTCGCGAACTGCAAAGCTTTCGCGGATGAATTCCTGAAGCTGGGCTACAAGATCGTTACCGGCGGTACAGATAACCATGTGTTCCTGCTGGATCTGCTGGAATTCCCGTTCAGCGGCAAAGATCTGCAGGACCGGCTGGATGAAGTCGGCATCACCCTGAACAAAAACTGCGTGCCGGGTGAGAAACGCTCTCCGAAGGAGACCAGCGGCGTCAGGATCGGTACAGCGCCGATGACTACCAGAGGCTATAAGGAAGAGGATTTCAGAGAAGTGGCGCATAAAATCGACGCTGTGATCAAAGAGATGGTCAAAGAAGCAAAATAACGGAGGTAAAGCTGAAGAAGCTGAATATGCCGGTAAAAGGAGCTGTTTGCAAAGACAGTTCCTTTTTTATAGCGTTTATCCCGATTTCAACGAAGCGTTTATTGCGTATCGCTTTTTTTGTGGTATGATAGGAAATATGACATCAGAAAGAAGGCGAGAGATTTGAATGCTCAAAAAACGGGAAATTTAATAGCTTCCATAAGAAAAGAGCAGCATCGCACCCAGCGGGATCTGGCCAATGAACTTGGCGTATCCAGCGCGGCTGTTTCAAAGTGGGAACGGGGCGCAGGCTTTCCGGACGTATCTCTGATAGAGCCGTTAGCGGCATCTCTGGAGATCACAGCAGCAGAATTATTCAAGGGCGAAAGACTGGAAAAGGCTGATGAATATGAGCCGCTGCTGTCGGATGTCGTAAAGGTTTCGGCAGGTGAGATACACCGGAAGAAAAAGATCATGAACTGGATCATTGCTGTTATTGTGGCTGCCGTGTATTTGGCTGTCAGCGTCTTATCAGAGAGATGGGACATCACATGGGTGATCTGGATCATATACTGTCTTTACCGGGTTTTTACGGAACAGAAGAAAATAGGATATTAGGGCGGAAAGAAGCGTCCCGTTCGCTGCAAAAATAGTATCACGCAATTTTTCGTCGTAAAAAGTGTATATGATCTACATTTTTTCATTGTAATTTTTGTGATACCGTGTTATACTACCTTTACGAATTTTCCTGTCGGCAAAGTAGATTTTCTCCATTTGTACCCTCTTTCTAGTCTGGCACTACGGATTTAAATTCCTAAGCATTGTTAAAAGTGACAAAAATCCAATATTTTGTCACCTTTGTCAACGTTTATGTTCTGAAATGTTGACAGGAGTGACACTTTTTTTATTTTTTGTCACTTTTGTCACTGAACCGATGGATTTACAGACGCTTTCGAGTAGAAATTGAGTGAAATGTTGACAAAAATAAAGAAATCACGGACATTTGTCACATTACTTCATTTTCATGCATTTGTCGTGATGAGATAGAGGGGTTTCTTGCATAAAACTGGAGAATGTGTTAGAATAACAATGTATGTTTATACCGCTTTTGGGAGGATACTAAGATGAAGATTTTGATTGACGGCATGGGCGGCGATCATGCGCCCGGCGAGATTGTAGCGGGGGCTGTTGCGGCAGCGAAGGAAATCGATGATGAGATCCTGATCATCGGAAAAGAAGCGGAGATCACCCGCTGCATAGAGGAAAAAGGTTATGCGGGGGATCAGATCCGGGTGGTAGACGCTTCTGAAGTGATCACCAATGACGAAGCACCGGTAAAGGCGGTGCGGACAAAGAAAGATTCGTCCATTGTGAAGGGTCTGAATATGATCAAGCGCGGCGAGGCAGACGTGTTCCTGTCCGCAGGAAGCACAGGCGCGCTGCTGGCCGGAGGTCTGTTTATTCTGGGCAGGATCCAGGGTATCGACCGGCCGACACTGGCTACAGTCTATCCGGTGATCGGCAGACAGCCGTCAATTTTAGTGGATACAGGGGCTAATGCGGAATGCAAGCCAAATAATCTTCTGGAGTTCGCGACCATGGGCAGTATCTATATGGAGCGGGTCATCGGCAGAGAAAACCCGTCCGTAGGTCTTGTCAATAACGGCACCGAAGAGGGAAAAGGAACGACTCTGACAAAGGCAGCTTACGAGCTGCTGAACAAGAGCCATCTCAATTTTATCGGTAGCGTAGAGGCCAGAGAACTGCCTGACGGAGTCTGCGATGTTATCGTGACTGACGGTTTCACAGGCAATGCCATCATCAAACTGACAGAAGGCATGGGACTCATGGTGCTGCGTGAGATGAAGCGGAGATTTACAGAGACCGCCAAGTCCAAGCTGGGCGCTGTCCTGCTGAAGGATCAGCTCATGGGCATCAAAAAAGAATTCAATTACGCCGAGTACGGCGGCGCGCCTCTTCTGGGCGTCAAAGGAGCTATGCTGAAGATGCATGGGTCGTCAGACGCGCTGGCGGTAAAGCAGACCATTATCAAAGCCATTCCGTACGTAGAAGAGAAAGTGGTAGAGACTATACAGAATTCAGTTTTAGAGATCGAGGAGATTTTGATCAGTGAATAACAGAGACTTTGAAAAAGTGATCCAGTATACTTTTCGGGATAAAGAACTTTTGAACAAGGCCCTGACCCATAGCTCCTACTGCAGAGAGCATGACGTAGAGACGAAGAACAACAATGAGCGTCTGGAATTTCTGGGAGACGCCTTCCTCGACGCTATCATCAGCGTGGAGCTTTATAACCGGCTGTCTCAGGTAGACGAAGGCAGGCTGACAAAGACCCGCGCCCTGATCGTCTGCGAAAAGTCACTGGCTCAGGCTGCCCGCAGGCTGGGTATCGGAGATTATCTCAACATGGGAAAAGGCGAGGAGCTTTCCGGAGGCAGACACAGAGAATCGATTCTGGCAGACGCGGTAGAAGCGGTGATCGGCGCGATCTATATCGACAGCGGTTACGCGGAGGCTGCCCGGTTCGTTTCGCGCGAGTTTGCGGATACCATAGATGACGCGGTGGCAGGAAAGCTGTTTACCGATTATAAGACGCAGGTGCAGGAAGCCCTGCAGAAACGGGGCAAGAAAACGGTCATCTCCTATCATCTGGATAAAGAGACAGGTCCTGATCACGATAAGACCTTTTATGTGCATCTTGTCTGCAATGGCAAGACCCTTGGCAGCGGAAGCGGAAAGAGCAAAAAAGAGGCAGAGCAGAAAGCGGCAAAAGCGACGCTGGAGGGAGGAATGAAACAGAATGTACTTTAAAAGGCTGGAAATGCACGGCTTTAAATCCTTTGCGGAACCTGTAGTGATCGAGTTCCATCAGGGGATCACCGCCATTGTCGGTCCCAACGGAAGCGGAAAGAGTAATATCAGCGACGCCATCAGATGGGTGCTGGGAGAACAGAGCCCCAAGGCCCTGCGGGGCGGCAGGATGGAGGAAGTCATCTTTGCGGGTACAGCCAGCCGGAAATCCCGTGGTATGGCTGAAGTTACTTTGGTCATAGACAATGCCGCAGGCATTCTGGATATCGACTATAACGAGGTCGCCATAACCCGGCGCATGTACCGCTCGGGAGAAAGCGAGTATCTGATCAACAATAATCACTGCCGTCTGAAGGATATACGGGAGCTGATCATGGATACCGGCATCGGCGTAGACGGTTATTCCCTCATCGGACAGGGAAAGATCGCGGATATCGTCAGCAACAAGCCGGAGAGCCGGAGAGAGATCTTTGAAGAAGCTGCCGGTGTTGTCATGTATAAGAGCAAAAAGGCCGAGGCGGAGCGGAAGCTGGAATCTACCTCCGGAAATCTGGAAAGAGTCAACGATATCATTGCCGAGATCGAAGGCCGGATCGACGGTCTGCGGGAGGACAGCGCCAAGGCGAAGGAATATCTGCAGCTGAAGGAGCGGTATCGGGATCTGGAGATCAATATCACCCTGAAGAATATCGACAGCATTCAGTCGAAAAACGCCACCTACCGGTCTGATATCGCAGAGCTGACGAAGCAGATACAGGAACTGACCGCGTCAAAGGAGGCCGCGTCGCGGCAGGTAGAAGAAGGCAGACAGCGCAGTGAAAATCTGGAACAGCTTTCTAATCAGGCAAGAGACAGGCTGATGAAAACTGTCGAGGAGATCAACAGACTGACCAGTCAGAGCCGGATCAATGAAGAGCGGCTCAGCCGTATCGACCAGGATCAGAACAGGCTTTCCACTGAGATCAGTACGCTTTCCGATAAACTGGAAAAAGAAGAAAAGAACAAAAGCGAGCTGGAAAAGTCCAGATCGGAGATCTTAGCAAAGCATGAAGAGGCCAGCGGGCAGCTGCAGGAACAGATCCTGTGTCACAGCCGTCTGGCCGCGGAGGCTTCTGAACTGACGGACGCTGTCGATAATGGAAAAGAACAGGTCTATCAGCTTCATAATCAGGCCGCTTCCAGACGAAGCGAGGCGAAGAGCTATGAAAGTATCATTCAGGCGCTGGAGAAAAGAAAGCGGCAGATCCTTACGGAAGCAGAGGAAGCGGAGAAAAGCAGCGCTGATCAGAGCCTGCAGCTTAGAGAAGCAGAGAAGCAGCAGGCTGATGTGAACTCCCGCAGAAATCTTCTGCAGGAGGAGATACAGTCTCTCCTGCGCGAAAAAACCGACCTTGCGGCAGAGCAGAAAGCCCTGTCTCTTAAGATCGAGGAGATGAAGCTTGACGGCGGACAGAAAGCCGCGAGAAAAAAGACCATCGAAGAGATGGAACATAACTATGAAGGATATAACTATGCGGTAAAATATATTATGCGCGCCGGGTTTTCCGGTATCCGCGGCGTAGTGGCGGAGCTGATGGAGGTGCCTTCCGGCTATGAAGCGGCCATTGAGACGGCTCTGGGCGCGCAGATGCAGAATATCGTCTGCGATACGGACGCAGCCGCGAAACAGGCCATTCAGGCGCTGAAACAGAACAGGGCCGGCCGTCTGACCTTCCTGCCTGTGGCTTCTGTCAAAGGCGGCAGAGGCAGACTGGACGCCGCGCTGACAGCGGATCCCGGCTACAGAGGCCTTGCGTCTGACTGTGTAAAGTTTGAGCCCGAATATCAGAATATCTTTGAATATCTGCTGGGCAGGGTAGCTGTGGTAGATACCATGGATACCGCTATCCGCCTGTCAAAAAGAGCAGGCAGCGGCATCCGGTTCGTAACGCTGGACGGCGAGATCATCAATGCCAGCGGAGCCATTACAGGCGGAAAATACCGGAACAAGACAGCAAATCTTCTGGAGCGGCGCAGTGAGATAGCGGCGCTGGAGAAGGAGATCGAAGCTTTGCGGGCCGGTATCCTGCAGAGATCCGAAGAAAACAGGAAGGCTGCCGCGAGGCTGGATGATATACAGCAGATCATCGCTGCGAAGGAAGAAGAAAAACGTGAAGCCGAACTGGCTGAAGCGTCTTTAGGCAGCATGGTCAGCGCGCTGAGGGATGCTGTGGAAGGCAGCGCCGCGGACAGCCGGCGTTTTGACCGGGAGCTCAGCGCTAACGATAAGGAGATCGCGGACGCGAGGCAGATGATCACAGATCTGACTGCGCAGGCAGAAGAGGCAGAGAGATCTATCCTGCAGGCAGAGCAGCAGGTCGAAGAGGCCATGCTCCGCGGTGAGGAAAAGAAAAAAGAACTGGAAGAAGCCAGTGAGAAGATCACCGCTATGCGGATCAGTGTCCGCGACTGGGAGAGCAAAAAGAACAACATGGAGACGCTGCTTACCCGTGTTCTGGAGGCCGTCGACGACTATAGTTTCCAGATTCAGGAGAAGCGGAAGCAGATCTGTGCTATGACGGAGGAAAAGGACCGTCTGGTCTTCGGCAGTGACGACGCCCGCCAGAACACATCCGTGCTGATGGAAGAAAAACAGAACGCTGAAAGCTATATTCAGCAGGTCGCCGAAGAAAGAGCCGGCCTTTTGGAGAAGATCAATGATTTAGAAGCCCGGCAGCAGGAGAACCTGAGCGTTCTCAACAGCTGCCAGGATCAGAAATATCAGCTGGAGATCAAGGCGGCGCGTAACGATACCCAGCTGGATACCCTGAAAGAGCGGCTTTGGGAGGACTTTGAGATATCCTACGCGCAGGCGCTTGACCTTCGCAGAGAAGATTTTGTCATGTCCACATCTGTAAAGGAGAGCCGGGAAATACGGAATCGGATCCGGGAACTGGGAGACGTAAACGTAGGCGCCATCAAAGAATACGAGTCGGTAAGCCAGCGCTACAGCTTCCTGACAGAGCAACGCAGGGATATTACCACGGCCATGGAGGAGCTGCGCAGCATTATCAGCGACATGGACCAGACGATCAAACGGCGGTTTAAGGAAAACTTCGACCAGGTCGCTGTGGCCTTTGAAGCCATCTTCCGTGAACTTTTCGGAGGAGGAACCGCGAAGCTTTCCATGGAAGATGAGGATAATCCGCTGGAATCCGGCATTGACATCATTGCCCAGCCGCCGGGCAAGAAGCTGCAGAACATCAATCTGATGAGCGGCGGCGAAAAAACCATGACGGCCATCGCTTTGATGTTTGCCGTTCTGAAGGTCAAGCCGACGCCATTCTGCATTTTAGACGAGGTGGAGGCGGCTCTGGACGACGCCAACATCGAACGGTTTGCCAGGTACTTACGCAGGTTTGATAATATACAGTTCGCGCTGGTCACCCACCAGAAGGCGACCATGGAGCATGCCGACGTGCTTTACGGCGTGACCATGCCGGAACACGGCATTTCCAAGGTACTCAGTCTGCGTCTTGGAGACGAGTTCGAGCTGTAACAGACTATAGAACAACAGGAAAGGAAAGAGAATGGCTTTATTTAAAGAGAAAAAAGGCTTTTTCGGCAAGCTGTCCGAGCGGATCGGCGACGCCATTATGGGTCGTCCTGAGATCGACGAGGATCTGATGGACGAGCTGGAAGAGATCCTGATCACCTCTGATATCGGCATGGATACTACTATGAAGATCATGGAGGAGCTGAGAAGGAAGATCAAAGAAAATTATATTTCAAACCCGGAGGATATCAAAGAGGCTCTGGCAAAGGTCATTGCGGGTCTCATGGATAAGGGCGGACGGAATAAGCTTTGTTCGGATATGCCGCTGGTCATCCTGATGATCGGCATCAACGGCGGCGGAAAGACTACATCTATCGCCAAAATCGGCCGCAAACTCCGGTCAGAGGGAAAAACAGTTCTGCTGGCCGCAGCTGATACTTTCCGTGCCGCGGCAGGGGAGCAGCTTGCGATCTGGGGAGAGCGGATCGGCGTTAATACGGTGAAGCATCAGGAGGGCGCGGACCCGTCGGCGGTCATCTTTGACGCGATCCAGTCAGCAAAAGCCAAAGGCATGGATGTTTTGATCTGCGATACCGCGGGCCGTCTTCAGACGAAGAAAAACCTGATGGCGGAGCTGGAAAAGATGAACAAGGTAATCGGACGGGAGTTTCCGGAGGCGGCCAGAGAGACTTTGCTGGTGCTGGACGCCACTACAGGCAAGAACGCCATATCTCAGGCAAAGGAATTTAATGAGGCGGCTGAGATCACAGGCGTGGTGCTGACAAAGCTGGACGGTACAGCAAAGGGCGGCATCGCCATTACTATTTCCGACGAGTTCGATCTGCCGATCAAATATATCGGCGTCGGAGAAGGTATGGATGATCTGGTGGAATTTGATCCGTTAGAATTTGCAGGAGGGATTTTCAGTGAGTAAACCGATCGTAGCCGTGGTAGGACGCCCGAACGTGGGAAAGTCGACCTTCTTTAACCGCATCGTAGGCAGGAGGGTCGCTATCGTAGAGGATACGCCAGGCGTTACAAGAGACAGAATTTATGCAGAAGCGGAGTGGAACGGCGTTCATTTCGCTATTATCGATACAGGCGGCATCGAGCCGGCAAGCCAGGACATCATATTGTCCCAGATGCGGGAGCAGGCGCAGATCGCCATGGATATGGCAAACGTAATACTTTTTATGGTCGACGGAAAGGAAGGGCTGACCCATGCGGACCGGGAGGTGGCAGTCATGCTGCGCCGCACCGGCAAAAAGGTGATCCTGCTGGTCAATAAGATCGACAATCCGAGGAATCTGCCGGTAGACTTTTATGATTTTTACGAGCTGGGTATCGGCGAGCCGGTAGCCATTTCGGCAGCTAATATGCTCAACTTCGGCGATGTGCTGGATGAGATCGTGGAAAGCTTTCCGCAGGAAGGAGCCGGTGAGGAAGAGGACGATATCAAAGTCGCTGTCATCGGAAAACCAAATGTGGGAAAATCCTCACTGATCAACTGTCTGATCGGGGAGAACCGGGTCATCGTATCTCCTATCGCAGGTACGACCAGAGACTCCATCGACACGCCTTTTGAGTGGGAAGGCGACACGTATACCCTGATCGATACAGCAGGTATCCGGCGCAGAAGCAAGGTCAATGAGGACATCGAGCGGTATTCGGTGATCCGTGCCGTGGCTGCCATCGAGCGGTGCGACGTGTGCCTTTTGATGATCGACGCCGAAGAAGGTATCACCGAGCAGGACAAAAAGATCGCCGGCGTGGCTCACGAAGCAGGCAAAGGCATCGTCGTCGTCGTGAACAAATGGGATCTGATCAAAAAAGAGACCAATACCATGCGGGATTATACCAGAGTCATCGAATCGGAGCTGCAGTTCATGTCTTATGCGCCGTGCGTGTTCATTTCGGTCAAAGACCGCCAGAGAGTGCTGGATGTGATCCGGCTCAGCAAGGTGGTCGCGGAGAAGCGGGCTATGCGGGTACCTACAGGTCAGCTGAACAGTCTGATTACTGACGCTACCATGATGAAGCAGCCGCCGTCGGACAAAGGCAGAAGACTGAAGATCTACTACGTGACGCAGGTAGGTGTCAAACCGCCGCTGTTCTCTTTCCAGATCAACAAGCGGGAGCTGATGCACTTTTCCTACGCCAGATATCTGGAAAACAAGATCCGGGACAGCTATGGATTTGAAGGGACTTCCATCAAATTCGTCTTCCGTGAAAAAGGCGAGAAGGAGGAGTAGGGATGACTGAGATATTTGTCATATCGTCCCTGACGGCCGGTGAGGCGGCCAAATGGATCCTCGCCATCGTCATCGCATATTTCCTGGGGAATATTTCCCCGTCGACGCTGATCGGCAGAGCCCGGGGCATTGACATCAAAAAAGAAGGCAGCGGCAATGCCGGAACCACTAACGCGCTGCGTGTGCTGGGCAAGAAGGCAGCCGCCGTCACTCTGGTCATTGATATCAGCAAAGGTTTTCTGGCTGTAAAGCTGGGCTGCCTGCTGGCAGGGCCTGTTGCGGCCATGTACTGCGCTCTGGCAGCTTTTGTCGGACACATCTGGCCGGTCCTGTTCCGATTCAAAGGTGGTAAGGGTGTGGCTGTAGCGTTTGGAGCCATTTTGGGGGTCAACTGGCAGCTGGCGCTGATGGCACTGGCTATCGTGGCTGCGGCTGTGCTGGTCACGCGTATGGTCTCCATGGGATCGGTCATCGTGGCCGTGGTTTTCCCGGCTCTTGCATGGTTCATGGAGCCCGACTTCTTCGGGATCGGATGCATTATGGCGGTGATCATGCTGTACGCCCACAGAAGCAATATCGGCCGCATCTTAAGAGGCGAAGAGAATAAACTGAGTTTTAAAAAGAAATAGAGAAAGGTAGACGCGTACTATGAAAAAAATTGGCGTTATCGGCGCAGGAAGCTGGGGCACGGCTCTGGCGCTGACCCTGAGCAATAAAGGGCATCAGGTCAAAATCTGCGATATCAATCAGGAGCATCTCGCTGAGATGCGTGAGCATCGTGAGAATGTCAGGTATCTGCCCGGCATCAGGTTCGGAGAGAATCTGCATATCGTAGACTCTGCGGAAGAAGCATTGGCCGGGGCGGACGTAGCTTTGTTCTCCGCGCCCGCGCAGCATTTCAGAAGCGCCTTTGAGCAGGCCATTCCGTATCTGGAGGACTCCATGGTAGTGGTCAATGTGGCCAAGGGCATTGAGCAGGGTACGCTGATGCGGATGAGTGAGATCGCGTATATCCTGAAGCCGGATGTGAAGTACGTAGTGCTGTCCGGACCTTCCCACGCGGAGGAAGTTGGCAGAGCGCTTCCGACTACGGTCGCTGTGGCATCTAAGGATATGGCTCTTGCTGAATACATACAGGACGTATTCATGACTGACCGGTTCAGAGTCTATACCAATGACGATGTCTGCGGTGTGGAGCTGGGCGGCGCTTTGAAGAATATCATCGCCTTAGGCGCGGGAATTTCCGACGGCATCGGTTTCGGTGACAACGCCAAAGCGGCGCTTATGACCCGGGGCATTACAGAGATGTGCCGTCTGGGCGTCAAGCTGGGGGCGGACATCGCTACATTCTCAGGTCTTACCGGCATCGGAGATCTGATCGTGACCTGCACCAGCATGCATTCCAGAAACCGGCGCTGCGGCATCATGATCGGCGAAGGCATCAAACCGAGCGAAGCTGTTAAAAAAGTAGGCATGGTCGTCGAGGGCATGTTTACGGCGGAAGCTGCTTATCAGCTGGCGCAGAGAGTCGGCGTAGAGATGCCGATCACGGAATGCATCTATAACTGCATCAATGAGAAGATCACTGCGAAAGAGGCTGTAGAACTCCTCATGGGCAGAGACAGAAAAAACGAAAAGCATATCGAATAGAACTATGGCCGGAGGCGGGAACCTTCGGCCGTTTTGTTACGTTATTCCAGCGCTGATCCTGATCGCGCTGCTGGTTTCGTAAAACCCTGATGCACCTGGGAAAATACGAAACTTTTGACGCGCAAGGGCTGCCGCTGGTTTCGTAAAACCATGATGTACCCGGGAGAATACGAAACTTTTGATGCGCAAGAGTCGCCGCTGGTTTCGTAAAACCATGATGTACTCGGGAGAATACGAAACTTTTGACGCGCAAGGGCTGCTGCTGGTTTCGTAAAACGTAGCGGGATTGTTGTAAATGCGAAACGAAGCGGTTTAATATGCGCGAATTGTTTCGTAAACAGCAGCAAAAGAAGAGATAATACGAAACAGTGACAAGAAAGAGGTAATATATGCGGGAAATCAAACCATACGAGCACAAGGTGCAGTATTATGAAACTGACAGGATGCAGATCACGCATCATTCCAACTACATCAGGTTTATGGAAGAGGCCAGAACCTATTTTCTGGAGCAGATCGGCTGGGGCTATGACAGAATGGAAGAAGAGGGTATTGCTTCGCCGGTCCTATCTGTTGAATGTGACTATAGGCATTCGACAACCTACGCCGATGTGATCTCGATCACAGTTGAGGTTCTGGAACTGAAGGGTGTTCGGGTGAAGCTGGGATATACCATGACGGCGGACGGAAAGACTGTCTGCACCGGCGCGACGACTCACTGCTTCCTACGGGAAAACGGCCGGCCTCTGCGGATAGAAAGAGATCTGCCAGAGTTCAGCCTGGCGCTGAAGGCGTTGATGGAGGACGGGAGAAAATGAAACTGGACATTATCGGTTCTGTCGCCAGATTGAAGAGGGTGATCTCCCGCTGGATCAGGCAGCGCAGGGGAAAGGAGCATTATAATACGAAGCCTACGTGGTCTTTTTTGATGGATAATATCAAATGGGTATTCGAGTTCAATTGTAAAAAAAAATCATGGAGCAGCTTTCTGAACAGGGCTACAGGTTTCGTGTCTTTAAAAATCAGGACGAGGCGATGGAGTTTATAGAAATGACGTTTAAAAAAGCTTAGAAAAATTTGTAAATTATTAAACCTCTTCAGGGTTGACATTTGCGGCTGGAAAATGTACAATAATCTAAAGAACGCACGTTCTTTGTGCGCTATACGAAAAGCCTTAGGGTAGCAGTTAAGAGAACGAGGAGGAAGAATCGTGAATCGTGATTTGGGAATTGGAAGATGCGGGTTAGCATGCTGTCTGTGTTCGGAGAACGACCACTGCAGCGGATGCAGCTCAGATGACTGCCCTGATAAAGACTGCTGTGGCAATCGCAGTTGTTCTATAGAAAAGGGAATCTCACATTGCTATTATTGTGAGGAGGATTGCCGAAAGGGGTTGCTGCAGAAGATTAAGCCTTACGGATTCACTTTGTTCGTAAAGCGTTATGGCATGCGACGATTGTTAGACTGTTTGGAAGTACACGAGAAAAGAGGCGTCTGTTACCATCGTGAAGGCATCACAGGAGACTATGATGCCTTTCAGAATGTGGAAGAACTGATCTCGTTTATCCTGTCAGCAGAGAAGGAACTCTTTTAAAGAATGAAGACGGCAGTTTTACAGACGCTGAATGAAAGCTGTTTTTTCCTTGCGGTCGTAACCTGCCTGCTCGTAAAACTGCAGAGTGCTGTCCAGCTTTGAACCGGTGAGAAGCATGATCTTATAGCAGTTTTCGCGCAGTGCGATATCTTTTGCAAAGTTTAAACACTCTGTTGCCAGACCTCTTTTTCTGTATGCTTCTTCTGTAACAACATTTTCTATGAGCGCATAGGGACGCTGTTGATTGGTCAGATTGGGAATGATGACGCAGACACAGGAAGAAACGATCTTTTCGTCGATCACTGCAACGATGATGTGATGGTTTTGATCTTCCAGAATCTTATCCCACAGTGACGACAGCGCGTCAGAATGTTTCGACATAGGGTTGTCGTGGAGATGGGTATATAACTGAAGAAGACCGTCAAGATCTTCTTTGACTATTTCTCGTATCATGGGAACCTCCGAAAAATTTGTGAGCTGAATATCATGGCTTATCACGTTATAGCCCCAGCATCAGCGGAATAAGGATCGGAACTGAAATATTATGGATCAGACCAGACAAAAATGAATAGACCGCTACGTCGCTGCGAGTTGATTTTGCGATGATCGGCAGGCAGACGCCCATAGCGGTTGCCCCCGCCATGGAAACTGTCTCCATATAGCCGATTTTTCTGGCCAGAATCGGTATAGACAGCAGTGAAAAATATTCCCGAAGCAGGCAGTGCATGAAAGCGATGGCAGCACAGCTGACAAGGCCCTTGTCCATGATGATGGCAGAGGCAATGGTATACCATCCAAAGCCTGCGATTTCAGCCAGAGTTTCACGCAGGCCCTGATTTGCAACCAAAGCGAAGATGACTGCGGCAAGGAGTGCGGCAATCATCGCTGCAAAAGGGAACAGCAAGATCTTCAGTCCTACTTTTTTAAAGCTTTCTGCGACTGTGCTGTCAACACCGATGTTGATGCCGATAAGGAAGAGCAGGATACAAAGCCCCAGGTTGACGATGATCCCGGCATATTTGAGGATCCTTGCGGATGAAGCAGGATCAGCGCCGGTTTCTAAGATATAGCCCGCAAAAAGACCGGTAAGAACGGAAACAAGGATCAGGACCGCGATCACCTTTTGAGATGTGCTCTGTTCTGCGCTTTCTGTTTCTGTAGAGTCAGAAGCTGTATCCGCTGCAGGAACTTCATGTTTCATTCTGGCAAAGCGATCCATGCCTCTGCATTTTCTGACGATAAAGGCAGAGAATGCAGAGGCGGTCATGACGATGATCGTCAGTGCAGCAGAAATCAACCCGATAGAACTGAGATTTCCAATGACCTCTTCATTGGAACCCATTGTCAGACCCATGGCAAAGATCAGGATCACGATGACAGTTGTCTGTACGTGTCCGGACCATTTGGTCAGGTTCTGACAGCTGCGCAGCTTACTGCCGATGAAATATCCGACAGCCGCAAGTACTAAATATAATAGCAGGTTCTTCAATTTAAATGTCTCCTTTCAGATCGCAACAGAAAACAGATGTGCCTTTACTCAGATTATACTCTTTTTTGTCAAAAGTCAACTGTTTTAGCCTTTGAGCCTGTGGTAATATAAAAGAAAAGAAAGCAAAATACGCTCGCTTATCGGCTGGCGGCAAGGAGGAATGATGGTATTTCAAATCGCGGCGGTAGTTATTTTGATCATGTTTTATGGATGCTATTCTGCTAAGCTGATAAGCCAGCGGAAAAAAGGGATCAGAACAGATCAGCTGGGAAAGGACAAAGTCGGCTTTGTAAGATTTATTGAAGTTACGCTGAAGATCGCTACATATCTCGCAGCAGCGGCGGAAGTAGTAAGCATTGCAATGCAGACTTCCTGTTTCCCGGCTTCCGTAAGAATTGCCGGAATCTTTATTGGTGCGGTCGGAATCATCGTTTTTATCGTCTCTGTGCTGACTATGCGAGATAGCTGGCGAGCCGGAGTATCAAAGACTGACAAAACGGAATTGATCACCGACGGAATCTATCGGTTTAGTCGAAATCCGGCTTTTTTAGCCTTTGATCTTGTATATCTCGGGATTCTGCTGATGTTTTTTAATAAAGTATTATTTGCTATATCCATATTTGCGGCTATTATGCTTCATCTGCAGATCGTTAATGTAGAAGAAGACTTTCTGATGGAGATGTTCGGGGAGTCATATTTGGAGTACAAAAGAAGTGTTCACCGGTATCTTGGACGGAGATGATGAAGGGAATCCTGATCAGAAGAAGGGAAATTGTAGGATAGAAGCAGATCAGAGAGATCATCATTTGACAACAGCAGGGATTTATTAAAGTTGGGTTTTTAGAATTACTTGGAGTGAAATAGCCCAACTTTTATTGCTGCATGTTGGGCTTTATATAGTGATTTATATCAAAAAGCCCGATTTTTACTTCTATCGATTGGGCTTTCTTTGAATATCTGCGGCAAAAAGCCCGATATGTAATGACTTTTGTCAAGAGGTAAATTGAAAAAATTACCACAAGCGTATTAAATTTTAGCTGGAGAGCCCGTGAAAGAGCTTTAGACATATCAGTCCCCGGCA
>JAETRU010000039.1 GCA_021769965.1 Eubacterium sp. | reverse complement strand
GTTTTAATGAAAACGAGTTGCTTAGGCAGCTCGCTTGTGGCTCCATGGTCAAGCGGTCAAGACACCGCCCTTTCACGGCGGTAACCCGAGTTCGATTCTCGGTGGAGTCACCAAGCTATATGCCGCTGTTTGATCGGCGGCATCACATTTATGCGGAAGTGGCTCAGGGGTAGAGCATCGCCTTGCCAAGGCGAGGGTCGCGAGTTCGAATCTCGTCTTCCGCTCCAATTTTTTTTTATGATAAAGAATTTGTATTATATGCGCGATTGGCGGAATTGGCAGACGCACTAGATTTAGGTTCTAGCGGGAGACCGTAGGGGTTCAAGTCCCTTATCGCGCACCAGAACAGGTCTAAGTATTGAATTTCAATGCTTAGACCTGTTTCATTTTTTGAAGTATTTCTGCTTTTGTTTTGTTCTTTGTTAATTTGACATCTATTTTGACATCTTATTTGATCAGCTTTTATGTATGCTGACACGATTTTCTTGTCAGCAGATAGTTTTGATGAAAAAGACATAAAGACATAAGTTTATCAACTATATGCATTGATGTTAATATTTATTCACGAAGTTCGTTTGAAATATACGTGTAGTCTCATAAGATTAACAACTTTCTATTTCTTTAGAGAGATTCCGTTTTCGTATTACAGAAAATGTAAAATACAAAAAAGCCCTAAAAAGCTACAAAAAAGCCCTAAAAATCGACAAGGGGGTTGACAAATATATCTCGAAATCTCTATAATATGCCTACAAAATTAACAAGGGCTTGTTGAATCCTGTTAGGAGAATTAGGAGAGGATGCACTATGAAAGACGACTTAAAAAACAACCTAATAAATGCAGGTTTTATGCATATTCATGAATATGTGGAGGAGCATATTTTAGAGAACGACGATTATCAAGAAAAGATTATAGCACTTCACCAGTACCAGACTGCTTCTGATGATTTTCACCTTCCAGGAGGAGATGGATTCTTTTGCGTTATGAATTGTTTGCAAAAATATCTGGACTATAAGTTTATTCAGAAGAATAATCAGTTCCGTTTTGGTGAACAGCTTTTTGATGCGGCAGTAGAAGTCTATGAAATGTCGGGAAAAGATGATGCAGCACAATATAGGTATGTTGCAAATGGAAAGCAAAGTGGAGAAACTGATCCTGGTTCAATTCTAGAAGGAACACAGGCAGATTTGTATTTCCTTTTGAATATTGCAGATCAGAACTGTCTTGCTGCGAATCGTTGTATTGAGTATGTGACGTCTAAGAAACTGCACCTTTCTGCTGTATTGATCCAAATGATCGAACGGATTGTTGAGGCCTTGGAAAATGACGATATTAAAAGGAGGCAGACCTGTGGAGAAATTATAAGAAAAACTTATATGGATAAGGATTTTGCTGAATGGGAGATAGTGGATATTTATGAATATATGGATATTCCGAAACGGACATATTATCGTTTGAGAAATCAGGCGATAACGTTGATATCACAAACGTTATTTGGAATTTTAGCAGGTGAGCAAGGTATGGCTGATCTTTATATCAAAGGTGATAAGATCATACTTCCAGACCTGGAAAGAAAAAATTAAAATGGCACTTGACAGGGAATTGAATATATGATAATATATTACTGTAAATAAGTAGTTTTATTTACATAATATCCTTTCAAGAAGCTTAAACGCTTCAAACTACTTGTCTGGCGTACCTTTTTAGGTGCGCCATTCATTTTAGAATAAACCTTAAATCGTAATAGATTATTTTGGAGAAGTTGAATTTGTAAATTGATAAAACAGAATTAGAAGGACCGAAAATGAAAGACGATACACTCCAAAAGAATTGTATCGGCAATACTTTGAAAACAACGTTAGGCTTCTCCTTTGGCAATAGGCCTGATACAAAGTACGTCTTGGCGCAATAACAAGTTGTTCTGTAATGAACAAAGATAACGAAATGGGTTGCAGAGCTTTCGCCATTTGAGGAGGCTTTACATACCAGGGAACACGCCGCTGGCGGCGAAAGTCCACCACCAGACCGTAAGGAAAGGGGGTGGTTGCAGATGTACATAACTTGGGCAGAAATTTTCAGCTATACACTTGTACTGATCGCACTTGCCACCTTCGTGAGAAGGGACAAATAAAACGGAAACCGCCAAACTAAGCGTTTGACGGTTTCTTTTCTTAAACACATTTAGGACTGAAGCCGCCCGACCAAAAGCGGCTTTCCTTGTTAATAACAATATACCACGGGGCAAAACAATATGTCAAGTCTATGTGGTAAATTAAAACAATAGATATTTGGGTGATTTAAGGAGGAAGAGGAAATGAGGAAGATGAAGAAAATAATGACTTTACTCATCACGTTAACTATGGTGATGTCTATGGCAGTACCTGCATTTGCAGATGATGCAGCTGCCGATACCGATGTAGAAACGCCAGTTGCACCTGCGCCGGCGGAGCTGACCAAATCACAAGTCAAAGCGATCACGCCAAAGAATGTGAAAGCGGCAAGCTGCAGCTACACTAAGATCAAAGTGACTTGGGATAAGATCGAAGGCGTGGACGGCTACAAAGTTTACATGGCCACCAAGAAGAGCGGCAAGTACAGCCTGGTAAGAACGACGACCAGCGCCAATACGACCAGCTACATCAACACCGGCAGAACCACCGGCAAGACCTATTACTACAAGGTACGGGGATATAAGAAGATCGGGAAGACCACTTACTATACCAAATATAGTGCGGTAAGAAGCACCTATGCAAGACCGAACAAAGCAGTGATTACCAGAGTATATCTGCCAAAAGACGAACACGTTAAAGTGACTTGGAACAAGGTCAGCGGGGCTTCCGGCTATCAGGTTTACCGGAAGCGGACGGATAAATCAACTTGGAAACTTTTTAAGAGTGTTTCCAGTAAGACGACTGCCGTAACGGATGATATGTGCCGGAAAGTTTATATAAAAGGTAAATCTGGCGCTTTTTATTACGATTTTTCTGACCTTGACCATAACTGGGAATACAAGGTCCGGGCATATAAAACGGTTAATGGGAAAAAGGTTTACGGCTTATTCTCAAGTATCGCTACGCTGAAACCAGAATGGACGATTGAGGAAGTCTATGACGAGGTATGGAAGTATATCGAAAGTCTGGAATGGCCACTGTATGAAGCAGTACCTACTTATCCGGAGCCTAATGAGGATGATGAATATATCGTTCCGAAAAAAGACGGTAGCACATATCATCTGCAGCATGTTATCGGTGGATATACTTTGGAAGATGGTTCCGATCATGTAATATATACAAATCCTGAAAATGGAGAAACCGTTATTCCACCTAATGTAGAGTTTGAGCCTCGAACAGAAAAAGGGACCTGCTGGACTCCACGTTGGCCAATCACTGTAAATCCTTATCAGAAAAAAAACACGGTTCTTAAAAAACTAAAAACAGAGTTTAAAGGAAGCCTTGGTGTCGGTGTCGCTTTAGGACCAAAATACTGGGATCCGGACTTTGACTGCTGGAGCGGAACAGAAGTTTTCACTTTCTACTACAAGAAAGATGGGAATGGATATAAAGTCTGGTGTCTGGAATAATTGCTGCGTTGAGCGATTTCAAGAGAAGATTTTACAGTCTTCTCTTTTTATGAACAGAAATAGACATTTTGATGTTTTCATGTTAAAATACCTTCAGGACAACAGAATAGAAGGCTAGGGCGGCTGGCTTTAATCAAACTTTCAAAAGGGAGAAAGGAGCCGGATATGTTACGTATCACGATCACCCTTCAAAAGGGCGTATTGCGGATCACGACAACATTGAAAAAGACCGCCAAGTCTGGGAAATGTTAGGCGGTCAATCCAAATAACATAGCCAGCTAAACTAGCCGTTCTGTTAGTCCTATTATACCAACTACATCAAAAAAGCGCAAGAGAAGATTTTACAGTCTTCTCTTTTTTCATGCGCAGACATAAGAAAATCCAACGGGTACAGCATTGTGCCCGTTTTTATATATATAAATAAATTCATAAATCAATCAAAAGGAGGAGAAAAATGTTTCAAAAGAAAGCACATCCGCTACTGCAGAAGCTGATCGTCATTTTCTTAGCACTGGTCGTTGTCCTGACATATATGCCGTCAACGGCCTTTGCCGGCGAGTGGCGTACTGGTGATACAGCATACTTTAAAAATGGCGGAAGCATTATTGGAAAAGATGGGAAAGCCTACCTGGGTTCTTATTCACCAACACCGCGGCATTCGTATTGTATTACGCCTGTGGGCGGAGGAAAAACCGTCCGGGCCTACTGCCTGCAGCGAATGGTCATGAATCCTTCAAACGGTAATACAAAGTACAAGGCTACCACATGGAACAAAGCAAATCACATTTCGAGTTTGTCTAATCCCGCCCAAGAAGCAATCAAAGTAGCACTGTTATACGGAAAACAAAGCGATTCGACTCTTTCCGACATGGAAAAACTGCTTGGCGTATCCCGTGATGAAGCAAATCTGGACGACTGGTATTTAGCAACACAGCTGATCATCTGGGACTTTGAAATTGGTCATAGAAAAAGTTTAGACAGCATTCCGAAGAATGTAGGACCTAAGCATCTTGGCTGCGTCAGCGCAGGCGGAGAACCTTATGACTTTAACTATGACGCCATAAAAGGTCGGCCTGCTACGAAGGTGTACTTTGCAATGCTTAAAGCAATGAAGGAACACAAGCTTAGGCCATCGTTCACAGGTAAGAAAAAAGATAGGCCTAAAACAATTAGCATGATTAAATATAGCACCAGCGATGGAAAAACCGTTTGGCGCTCCGTAAACAACGACTTTGCAAAGCAGATTAAGCAAGTCACCACACAGGAAGAGTACGATAATCTGATCGCTAACGCACCTGAAAGTGCCTTCATTCTGACCGATACAAATAAGATTCAAAAAGAACTGAAGGTCATGAAGGGCGACAGCAAAGATAAAGCATACAAATTCATCAAAAAGGGCACGGGCAAATATATCCTTGAATATACCGGAAATACCTTGCCGACAAAAACCACCAAAGAAGGTAAAAAGAATATCCCGGAAACCACCAAAGAGGAGCTGCTGGTCTGGCAGGCCGCAGGATATCAGGTTGTAAGTACCGGTGGTGCTGACGACCCTGTATCATTCTATTTCAAAATGAAAGAGGTTCCGTTTACGCCGGATGGCGGTGGAGACGATGGCGGTGAGCCGGAGCGTCCTAATATCGAGTTCTTCCCGGAATTTCAGATCCCAGTACATAAAGACGATAAAAACACCGGCTGGGATGAAACAGACAATACCTGCACCGGTATGGGCGATGCGTCTTTAGGCAGTACCTTCGAACTGTATCGTGATGGAGAACTGGTAGACAGTATCATGCTCGATGATTATGGTGCTACCGATATCTTAAGCGATATCCCGTGGACAAGCGAAGATGATATTGAGGCTGTAGAATCCGGCTCCCTGCCGCACTATACCGGCGATCCGGAAAAACTGCACTGTACAGTTACACCGACGAAATGCACCTGGGATGCGGAAGTATCCTATACCGTTAAAGAAATCCTTGCTGCAGGCAGATTCACAGAACCGGAATCCGGCACAGGCAGCGGAGAAAGAACATATAAAGTCAAGTATCATGCAGAAACTGCAAATTCACAATCCTGCATGGATGATCCGCAAAGCTGGTCTAACATCGAATATGATGTAGAGATCACGGACGAAAATACAGATGAAGTAACAAACCTCAAAGGCACTGTTGAGGACGGAGCCATTGATCTTGATTACGTCCATGAATTTGAGGAGCAGCTGTTTGTAAACGACAATTACCGCGGAGAGCTGCAGATTGTAAAGACACTGGATGATCAGGATCCGTTTACGGATAAGGCCAATAACGATAATGGCGTGAAGAAATACTCAACAAACTCCAAGTGGACCATCAGACTACAGTCCGGCGGCTGGGAGGACTGTCCGTATGTACGTGTAAAAGATGAAGGCGTCGAGTCAACCGGTTATGGAAGATTCGCGCATAAGTACAAGGCGACCAGAGATAACTCCGGTACGCCGGCAGATGAGAATAATCCGCTTACAGTATCAGAAGACGGTCAGATCTATCTCTATGACCTGCCATATGGCACATATATCGTAGAGGAAGTTGCAGCTGACAAGGAAGGTTATGTGCTGGAATCCTTTATCATTTCTGTCACCAAGGATGGGCAGAAGATTTCCAAGGATATCAACAATCAGGCCAAGAAAAACATGATCAAGGTCACAAAGACCAATTCCGAGACCGGTAAGACCGTAAGATGGGACGCTGATAAGACAGCATTCAGAATCAAATATACCGGCAACCCTGATCTGGCAGACCCGTCCAGCGCAACGAACGCAGGCCGCTACTTACCGAATGGCAGCAGCTATACCGATGATAGAGCCTATGTGTTCTACGCCAACAAAAACGGTGAGATCGTGCTTCCGTATCAGATCGAATACGGCAATTACGAGATCGAGGAGCTTGTCGTACCGGAAGGCTATTATGTCGGTCAGTACGATGAAAAAGGCAAGGGCACAGTCGCTGACATGGGAAGCTACGATATCGTAGACCATACAGGCAAGACAGTCAAAGCACCTGAGTCCTTCCTGGAAACCGTACAGGTACGGGATAAGGACGGAAATAAGGTGGAGGAATTCACCGGAAGCAATAAGGTAACATATAACACATATCAGTTCCGTGTGCTGGAACAGGATGCCCATGAGGACGGAAAAGATTATGTAACATATTACGCAGTTCTGAACATGCCAAACAATCCGGCTAAAGGCAAGCTGGAGATCACAAAGAGCGGCGAAGGCCTTGCGGGCTGGAGTGTTGGCGATATCTGGAAGGCGATCTGGGACAAGATCACGCTGAAAGACACCAAATATGAGATTTACGCGGCAAAAGACATCGTTCAGTCTGATGGCGTGATCCCGGCGGTTCCATACACCGCAGAGGATGATAAAGAAGTTCAGCTGGAAAAAGTCAGCCGTGACCACAGCGACATAGATGGAGCAAAGGAAGTCTGGCAGAAGATCCTGAACCCGGAGGTACAGATCCTGAAGACATCCGCAAAGGATAAGTCCGCTGCCAACATGACCATAATCGACTATATCGTGCAGGCCATTAACGGCGCGGCCTATACCGACAGCTTTACGGTGCGGGATGACGAAGCTAAGATGACCTACAAGTACACGGTAGAATATAAGCTGAATTATGCGAAGGGCGGCTTTAATTACACGGATGTACATGTTACAAAAAAATCCGTCGCTGATGATTATGTTGCTAAAATCGACCTTACAGAACCGATTCTTAAGAACGGAGAAGGGGAAGATGCAGAGATCGGATTTGTAACCATGAATTATGCCAATGGCAACATGGTAAGAATGAATCGTCTGGAAGAAGAAAAGGATGTCAGTGACCTGGATGTTTCCGGTGTGCATAGCGCATATAACACGGATGATATCACAGCAGTACTGACAGAACCGGTAGACCCTGAGCCGGTGATGATTCAGAATCCGGATAACCCGGATGATCCGACAGACCTGATCCAGAAGATCGATGAAAACGATGAGCCGGTCTTTACCGTGCCGAAAGAGATCATCAGACCAGCTGGCTGGACTGATGTAGTTGACGAAGATGGGAAAAAGACCTATGAAGTTCGCAAGGATGAAGACGGTAAGGAGCTGCCTCGTTACTACATGGTACAGAAAGGCGATGAATACCAGATTCTCATTACTGATAACGGTAAGACACGCTGGATTCCTTGTGATGCAGACGGTAAATTCTATCTGTCCTATACACAGGAGTACAATTTCACCACGGCGCAGCATTACGTTTGTGATGATGGATTTACCTTTAAGTGGGACGATTGCATCAGCATGACTGCGAATGCAGACCATGAAAAAGATATCACCACGACCGTGATCCAGAATGCAAATACACCAAAAATCGCAGAGTCTTCCGTCTATACTCACGAAACGAAAGATGGCAGCACCATCTTTACGGGTACTCCGATGGATGAAGCGCCGGTATACTTCCTGCAGCATGATGGAATCAAGACAGAAATGTATCTGTCCGGCAAGCTGACGCATACTCGTGTTACCGTGACGCAGAGTCAGCTGTTCAAATTTGATAAGGTTCTGCCGATGGTGACATATAATGGTGAGGAGATCAACTGGATCGAGAACTTCATCCCGCTGAAGGGTGACACTTTTGAGAAAATCTTTGATGACAGAAACTACATCAAGGCAGAGCGGCATGAAGCTGGAAAAGATTACAAAGAGGCCTACTTCACCATTGATATCGTATCCGGTAATGCAGATCCGGACAAAGGATTCAAAATTACCTACCCGGATACAACAACGGCAGTACCGGTCATTACAGATGAAGGCAAAAGCGCAAAACTGACCTTTACCAGCTGTGACGATACCCTTGTGTACCCGACCGGAAAGCCGATCGAAGTGATCACGACAAACCTGAAGGGCATTGCCACTTCCAGTGAGCTGCCGCTTGGCGAATACTGGGTAAGAGAGATCTCTTCAACAAATGGTCATGTCAATAAGGGGCAGTGGCAGAAGATGACCTTAGAATACAAAGACCAGTATACGCCACTGATCTGGGATACAGCATCCTATGAAAATGAAGCTGTATCTGTAAAGATCGACCTGGAAAAACTCTTTGAGACTTCTTACGAATCCAAGAAGTACGAAGCAGGCTCCGGCGCGGTCTTTGGCATCTATACAGCAGAAGAAATCAAAGCTGTAACGGATACGGAAAAGAAAGTAGATAAAAAGAATATCCCGGCGGATACCCTGGTTGGAAAGATGGTTGTAGAAAATGGACACGCAGCATCTAGCATCAAGCTGCCGCTTGGAAAATACTACATCAAAGAGATCTCTGCACCGGAAAGCTACAAGCTGAATGGTACCAAGTATTACTTTGATGCAGTGGATATCCTGACTGCGGATCAGATGGCATTCCATTACAAAGATATCGGCGTCAGCGGTTTTGTGACCCAGGACGGCGAAAACGGCCTGACCGTTGATTTTGATGTACTGGATAGATATACCGCTGCCAAGGTCAGCATTGACGGCAAAGAGTATTCAATGGATACCTCTATTGCAGAAGAAAACAGCAATGTCGCAGTTACCGTACTGGATGGCAGGACCAACGTACAGGTGAAGCTGAAGGATGGTCAGAGCACCGCGATCAAATTTGAAAACGGCGCAGTGATGACCTACAAGGCAGAAGGACAGACCTATACTGCTACCCTGGATGGCAAAGCACCGACAGAGCTTTCTACCGGAGCAGACGGAAATGAGAACTTTACAAGGGAAACAGACGGTTCCAAAACAGTGATCAAATATCAGCCGAAGGTCACAAAGACCAACTGGCTCAGCGAAGTAACATATAAGTATGAAGCACCAAAGAATACGGAAACCGGAGAGGGCGGCTTTACAGCCATCCAGCCGGCAAACAAGATTCTGGCACTGACAAGTCCGGAAGGAACATCCGAAGTGACCGCATCCGTTGACTACGCGTACGCGGCAGCACAGCTGACCTTATCCAAAGGAACTGTAAGCAGCGTTACCGTGGATGACAAAGCGGTAGATCCGGCAGATTACGCAGACGGCATCAGGCTGGAGCGCATCGTGAAGACACCGGTGATGATCGATGATCCTGAAAATCCGGGAGAAAAGATCCAGTCCAGCAAGGCTGTGATCAACTTTGAGGACGGGGTCGCTTACACGGTAACACTGGACAAGTCCGGACAGCTTGATATGAGCGCATCCGGAGAAGCGGATAAAGACCTGGAAGCAGAAAGCACTTTAACGGTTGACGGCAAGCAGGTAACAGCAGATAATCTGGCGTCCATGAAGCTGATCGACCTGAAGAACACAACAGCAAAAACCTATGCTCGTAACAACACCAATGTAGGTGTGCTGAACATCACGGTAAACAAAGTCAAGAACGACAGGCTGCCGGATACACCGAGAACTCCGGATGAGCCGGGACCGACCCCGACGTATCCGACCATCAGGACTACGGCAAAGGACAGTGACACACTCGATCATATCGCAAGAGCCGATGGAAAAGTCACGATCATAGACACCGTATCCTATACCGGTCTGACACCTGACCAGGAATACACCCTGCATGGCGTACTGATGGATAAGGAAACCGGAAAGGCGATTACGGCAGACGGCAAGGAAGTTACTGCAGAGAAGAAATTCACACCGAAGACTTCAAGCGGCACGGTAGACATGGAGTTTACCTTTGATGGAAGCGCACTGGCAGGCAAGACCAACGTCGTGTACGAAGAACTGTATAAGTTCGTTGTCAAGAATGAAGGAAGTGTAGTGGAACGTGTTGACGTTGCAGAGCATAAGGATATCAACGATGAGGGACAAACCATTTACTTCCCTGAGATCAAAACCAGTGCAGCCAACACGGCAACCGGCGTCATTACGGATATCGTGACCTACAGGAATTTGATTCCGGGAAAGATCTATACTGTGAAAGGTATTTTGATGGATAAGGAGACAGGAGAACCGATCCTGGCAGACGGCAGGCAGATTACAGCCGAAAAAGAATTCATACCGGAAAAATCCAGTGGAACAGTGGAGATGACTTTCGGCTTTAAGCAGTCCGATCTGTACGGAAAGACCACGGTCGTCTTTGAGGAACTGTATCTAAATGAAATACGGATCGCAAAACATAAGGACATCAATGATAAGGATCAGACAGTTAAGATCGACAAACCAGAAATTCCGGGAACGCCGGGAAATCCCGGTAAGCCGGGCACACCTGGTACGCCTCAGACCGGAGACAGCAATAACATGATGCTGCATATCGGCCTGATGGCTGCAGCGCTTGCTCTGATTACACTGCTGATCGCATACCGCAGACGGCAGAATCGGGAAGAATAGGATAATTCTTATGACCCCGGAGGGCGGCTTCTTGCCCTCTTTTGATAGGAGAGACCATTGAAAAAGAAAACCATTTTGCTGCTATGCTTTCTTTTGGTTTTGAACCTGTGCTGCGCAAGTGCGGCCTTTGCCGACAGTGAAAAAACGATGTACGCAAAGCAGCAGACGTGGATCTACAGCAGCGGATACAGAACGGCGAAATACGCTGTCTGTCCGATTGGAAAGGGCCAGCAGGTAAAAGTCGGCTCTAAGGTCAGCGCCACCCTTCCGGATGGAAGAAAAGACTATTTCTACCAAACCTCATATTTTGGCAGAACCTTTTATATTCCGACGGATAAGCTGACATCCAAACCTCCAAAGACAGCGTATACAATAAAACGCAGCTTTAAAGAACTGAAGATAACAAAAAAGCTGGATCTGTATGCTGCGCCAAGTCTTTCGGCAGCCAAAGAAGGATTTAAAGAGACGATCGTTTATACGATCGGAGAAACAAGGAACTGGTATGGGGCCTTTGTAGACGGGAAGGTAAGATTTATCTCCAAGAAAGCTGCGGCAATTAAAAGCGTGGAGAGACCGACCTATGTTCCAATGCATATCGGCAGCGGATATTTTTCTGCCGCGCAGAAGCATATCAGAGACAGGGTTTATCTGCAATATGCCCTTCTTCCGGAGTATATGCGGAATGGTCTGGCTGCGCGAAATACAGAAATACATATTGTTAAAAAACTGGAAGAGCCTTTTGAAAGCGGCGGGAATGGAGGCTGCACCACAAGCAGCTCCGTGAAAGCGATCATTTACACGAAAGAGACGAATGTGTTATATAACCTGGAATATGCACTGCTTCATGAAATAGGACATGCCTTAAGCAGATATTTATGGCTGGGAGAAAGTATGAATCAGTTTGCTTATCTCATGAAAGAAAATATAACATTACAGCTTGGATCGTATTATGAGAATAATGCTGCGGAATGGATCGCAGAATGTATAGCGGTCCTGATCAAGGATCCAGACAGGCTGTATTTAAAAGCGCCAATCACATATCAATTCCTGATGGAAAATGTCTTTGGCTGCCGGGAGAATATACCGGGCACAGGTATCGTCTGAGTATACGGCAATTCTCTGGACCGGTCAAGCTGCCGGTCCAGAGAGATCCGTACCCTCAGAATGAAGCATACTGTTTTCAGATTTATGGTTTTGTATGCTCTGTATCGTACAGGGCTTCGGTAATGCGTAACAGCAGCTGATGTATCTCGTATGGACTGTCTGCGCAGTCTTTGATATAGGTGCCGTTGAGGAAGGTGGCCTGCTCCGTGTTCATGGATTTTTCATGCTTCACATTGCCGTCTTTCGTCTTTTCGATGTAAGTCCATCGGACTTCATCCAGATTGTCAACGAGCGCCAGCAGCATGCAGGCGTTTTTTTGCATGATCCGTTCAAAATAATCAAAACGCTCGGAGTTTTCCAACGGCTGCGTGAAGTTCAGCGTCCATATATATGGTTCTTCATCGGTCTGCAGCTCGTTTTCAAGACCGCTGAGAAATTCACCATCCAGGAGCAGTCCTGCAAGCCGCGCATTGGCGGGCATATCGCCTACATATGGATTTTTCGCTTCAAACAGCTGTCTGTCATAGGCGGTAAGGACAGTCAGATGAGGACCCATATAGTAGTCTAAGGTGGTCAGATTTCCTTTGACTTCTGAAGAATTGATGTGAAAGTCGAATGTTGAGCCTTTCACAACGTCTTCCTTGCTTTCCCATGGCAGCGGCAGACGGGCATAGATCTTCAGGTTGTCGTTGCCTTCGTCATCGGAAGCTAGTTTATAGCGGCAGTAGAGCTTATCGGTAACATGGCCCTGCACATGGACTGTATAGGCGGTAGTGCTGTCGTGCATCGGCTGCACGAAAAAACTGTCTAATTCATAATCCACGTTAAACCCGAACACGTACAGTTTGAGTCCTGTGTCGCAGAGGACTGCCAGAAGGATCGCCGCGGTCAAAAGACCGAACAGAAGTTTTTTGCGGCCGCTTTGACGGAGTTTTTTCAGATAGTTGATCTCTGCTTTTTCTTCCTGCTGCTGTTCTGTCAGGGCGGCAGTTACCGTGCTGCGCAGCAGCGCCTCCTGAGTTTGACAGACTTCACAGTCAGCCAGATGTTCCCGCAGGAGCTGATCGGATTCTGCGCAAGTCAGCTGTTCGATATATAGTGGAAGTAAGTCCTGAACCAGTGTACATGGGATTTTCAGTTCTTTTTTACGCTCTGTCATTTTGCACCTCCTTAACTACTTTTTCTTTTCCGCGATAAAATGTGATGCGGGCCCAGTTTTCTGTTCTGCCCAGGATCTGACCGATCTGGCTGAAGGACAGACTGCCGGACAGCCGCAGATACATGACCTCCCGCATAGGTTCTGGCAGACTGTGAATGGCCTGCATAATGCGCTGCTGGTCCCAGCTGCGGAAGGCTTCGCTTTCTGCAGACGGAACCGGCAGATCGTCCGCTTCCGACAGTTCTGCTGATGAATCAGAAGCTTTCTGCCTTCTTTTTATCTCTTCCCGCCAGATATTCTTCGCGATGCCGCACAGCCAGGTGGAAATGCTGCTGTGCCCATCAAATCGATGGATGGATCTGACTGCCTGATAGAAGGTCTCCTGAGTCAGTTCTTCCGCAAGGTCGGCATCCCGGATTCTGGAAAGGAGAAAACCGTATACGGTCTTTGCGTGTTTAAGATATATATCTTCCATTGGATCCATATGACAGGCCCTCCTTTCCTGAGTATTACAGCCGGTAATTTTTCGTTTCTATTAATTAGTGGCATTAAAATCCGTTTCGTTACAAAAAATTTTGACCGGCCGATTCAATTCTTATGATCTATTTCACCGGTATTTCCGTCCACGGACCGTAGAGTTTTTCGCCGCGGGATTTTTTGTAAGGGCGGATGCGAAGGTATCTGCAGACAGAGTCCTTCTTTGTCGTAAGCTTCGTAGAAGCTGTTTTTCCGGAAGAAACGGTTTTCTTTGCCGTGATCTTAGCGTAGGTTTTGTCTGCGGCGGTCTGGATCTCGTACCCTGAACAAAGAGTGTCCGGCTTCCATTTTATCGCGACAGACTTTTTGTCTCTGCTGCGGACAGCAGATGTAAGCGGAACCCCTTCGGGATAGACGGACACAGAGATTTTCCATTCGCCCCGCAGGGTCTCTTTTGACGCAGGGACAGTGAGGGTAACGACAGCGATGCCTTCTCCTTTGACAGTACACAGACCGGTGGCCCGGTCTACTGTCAGCACTTTGGAACTGGATGACCGGAAGGCAGGCTGACAGCCGGCTGGAATATCCTTGACCGCATAGAAAGAGCTGCTGCTGACAGATTTCTGAAGGCTTTGCGGAACAGTCAGGACCGGCATTTTCTTCTCCTTGAAACAGGCCTGAAGGGTCTGCGTCTTTAGCGGAACTTTGTAAGTATCCAGAGTTTCCATGACTTTGAAGCGCGTAGTGCCATAGAGTGTTTTCAGGTAGGCTCTGACTGTTTCCATATATTTGGCTTTGGTCACGTTTTTAAAGCCGGGATCGCTGTATGAGACCACACTGTCGTAAAAATATACGCCGCGGACTGCCACGCGCACCACATCGATGCGCTGCGTTTCCAGATACAGCTTTTGACCGGAAGGGCTGTAGAAGCCGTCAAAATACCAGCCTTCCGCAGGTTCCGCGATCAGGCGCCTTGGTGAAAGCGCTGTAAACCGGCAGGATGTACCGGCGGCCAGACAGGATCTGTTATAGATCTCACCGCCCTGATAAAAGAAGTTTCCGCTCTGGTTACAGTCCCAGTAAAGGCTGCCCTGACCGGACTGGCGGACTGTTACCGTGCAGGTCAGACCGCTATTGGATCTCTGACTGGCCGCGGCGGCCCATGACGGTGTCAGAAGCTGCAGGGCTATCAGGGTGACAGCCAGCAGCAGGGTCAGATATTTGTGCTTGTGTTTCATAAGATACCTCCATTTTGATAAAACTTGATGCAATATCGGTTATCGGAAATTGGAAGTAAATGTGAGGTATCTATATTATAACTTGCAATACTGGGAAAAACAATGTAAACTATTTTTTATGAACAGACTATTACAATTACAAGTAAATTTATTACAGGTCATTAATGAACAGGAAGGAAATCCTATCAAAAGGGACGAAACACTGGATTGGGAGCGGCTGCATATGGCCTCTTCCGCCAGATGCGCCTGGCTGCTGGCTCTGGAACGGGGTGCGGATCCGGAGCTGGCCGCCTGCGCAGCAGCCGTCCACGACTATGGACGGATCCTGACCGGAAGGCAGAAGGGCCATGCGGAAGCCGGCTATGAACCTGTCAAGGTTTTTCTGAAAAAGACTGAATTATTTACGGAGGGAGAGATCGAGATCATCGCCGGGGCGGTGAAAAATCACAGTCTGAAAACAGAGACAGGGACCATGATAGAAGAGATCGTCAAGGATGCAGACGTCATCGACTGTTATCAGTACGGCTGTCCCTTTGACCGGCCTGAGAAAAAAGTCAGATACGAGGAATGGGAGAAGCAGCATGGAATATCAGAAGCCTGATCCGCGGGCAGTAAAGAGCTGGAGAATAGGCAAGTCCATTACTTTCTGCGTTCTGCTGGCGCTTGCCATTGCAGTGATCGCAGTGATCTGTCTCAGCGGCTGGCAGTCATGGTGGCGTTATGTTATCGGCGGCGGAGCGATTCTTGCCGCAGCCGCACAGGGCATAGCCATGTGCGTTCTGCCGCAGATCGAGTACAGACAGTGGGGATATATTGTTGAAGAGGACAAAGTGGTCATCCGCCACGGTATTTTCTTTGTCAGGAAAACTATCATACCCATCATTCGGATCCAGAATATCACCGTGTCCCAGGGACCGATCAACCGCAGGCTTGGACTGTATGAACTGAAATTGTCACTGGCCAGCGGCAGCTTTGAGATCGTGGGGCTGAATCAGGAGACGGCAGAGTCTATCAGCGAAAATCTGAAGTCGCGTCTTTATGAGCGAGTCCGTGAGAAAGGAGTCCTGTGATGACTTTCGGACCTAAGAGGGGCCATGTGCTGTTTATCTTTGAAAATTTTTTCAAAGACTTCGGCCTTCTTCTCGCGGCACTGGTTATCGGCCTGCTTCAGCGGGATATGAGCATTATTTATGAGAATGCATATGTTATGGTCATCGTTTTAATGGGACCTGTGGGCAGAACGGTGCAGTATCTGTGCACGCGGTATTCTATAGATGAGGAACGGCTGCTGGTGGAGAGCGGCTGGCTCAGGAAACAGAAATTGGAGATCCCGCTGTCGACGATTACTACGGTGGATTTTTCGCAGAATATCCTGCACCAGATCTTCGGCGCGTACCGTCTCAACGTGGATAATGCCAGCAATATGTCGGCGGATGAGAAGTCGGTGCGGATGATCTTCGGACACGAGGACGCGTTTGCTGTCAGAGAACTTTTGCTGCGGGGAAGAGAAGGCATGGACGGTTTCAATCTGGCTGATGAAACTGCTGAGGCAGAGCATACAGGAAAGACGGTGTACATGAAAAACAGCGATCTTCTGCTCATGGGCGCGCTGCAGTCAAAAGGGGTGTTTCTGGCGGAGCTGTTTGGCGTGGTGTCTACGATCATTGCACTTTTTAACCTGTCAGACACGCTGCTGGGCGGGGAAGCTGAAAGGCTGCTGATCCAGTGGGGTGTGCTCAAAACGTTCATGGCATTTCTTGCCGTGATATTTCTGCTTGCCATCGCCTGCGGCATGATCGGGAATCTGGTCCGATACTACGGATTTCGCGTTTCTGACAATGGCAAGGCTGTCAAAATCGAGTACGGCCTTCTGACGAAGAAGAGGTATACCATTCAGAAGAACCGGATCAGCGGGTTTTCTTATCAGCAGTCTTTTTTCATGAGGCTGTTTCATATGGGTACACTGCAGCTCTTTGCCATCGGTTACGGTGGGGGCGGAGGAGAGGAGACCAGTGAAGAACCGGTGCTGTTTCCTCTGATCAGAGAAGAGAGTGTGCGGCCTGTCATCGCTGAGGTCCTGCCGGAAATGGAAGAGTCGCGAGACTATTACAGGGCATCAAAAGGTTCCCTGCGGTACTTTTTCTATGGATTCGGATTTGTTCTTGCCCTGATCATGATGGGCGCTTCCGTATGGCTTTCGCTGACAGCGGCTTATTGCCGCAGTGTCTGGATCATCGGACTGCTGATCCTGGCCTACAGCGTGTGGGGAAGGACGCTTGAATACCGTCATGCCGCCATGTACGCGGGAGAACGGAATTTTTCCATGATCAGAGGAGGCTTTAAAACAGAAACTGTGTTCGTCAAGACCAGCCATATGGAAAATGTGGCGGCAAAGGCCAGCATATGGAAAGAAAAGAAGGGCATCGTTACCATAACGGCGGGATATATAGCGCCTTTGGCCAGCGCGCATATGGTTGTAAAAAATATGCCTGCCGCTGCCTTTGAAGAGGCAGAGAGCAGGCTGGTCTATTAAGATACGCGGCTCAGCAGGAAAGTTTTTCAAGGAATACCTTCAGGAAGGCGTTGATCTCCATATAATTGATCGTTTTGTGATCCTGTGTGATCAGATACCCGTTGACTACCGACGGGTATTTTGCTATTTTTTCAGCGGCGTCTTCACCCAGGACAGACAGCGCGTCCAGATACAGGGCGCCTGCTTCGGCCTGTCCGGGAATCTGCAGCTCAAAAGTTCTGCTGGCCTGATTCATGATCAGGGTATAGGGCGCGGCGTCGGTGGGAAAGGAGATAAAGTCCGCCGGATCTTTTACCTGAATACCCTCCGCATGAAGATCCCGTCCGGAAAGCTGGATTTTGGTAATGCAGAACCTGCCTGCGGGAAACCCCTGCCGGAACATGGCCCGGTGAAAATCGGTTCTGGTTATGATGGGAAGCAGGCGGTACAGCTGGATCACGTCATCATGGTTGTGAAGCAGGATCTTGCGTTCCAGATCAAAGGAATGAGAGGCCATGTAACGCTCGTAGAGGGCTACGCTTTCGCCGCCGGATATCCCGTCGTCCCGGCCGTCCGACAGGCCCATGAAGACTTCCAGGCTTTTCTGCTTCAGACTTGGGAGGACCTCTTTCAGCGGAGAGTGGCCGCTGACGATTTGGTACAGGTCGAGATCATAGGGAGCGCGGAACGGCAGACCGTGTTTCTTCGCCCGTTTCTCAACAAAGGGAATGTCAAAGTGGCGGCCGTTATAGGTGATGACATAGTCCACGCCGCTTAAAACGCGCAGCGTCTCTTCCAGCAGTTTTTTTTCATCGTCTGGCTGATCCGCGAAGATCTGGATGACCTGAGCCTCATCACCGTTTATGAGCAGGAACCCTGACAGGATCACCTTGCAGTAAACGGGGGACAGCCCTGTGGTCTCGATATCGAAGACAGCAAAGGATCTTCCGCCGAAATACTGGTCCATGAGCCGGGATGCAAAGGGCTGTATTTTCAATGTATCTTTAATAGTTTTCATTGTGATGCCTCTTAATATGCCTGTAAAAACAAAATAGACCGCAGGGGTGCAGTCTACTTTGTTCAAAAGGGGTATTGGGATTAGAGATTAATGAGGTTATCAGGGGGATAACCACAATTGAATTATACCTAATTTAGTCGAAAAAAGCAAGTGAAAATCGAAAAAAAATAAAAAAGAATGTTTTTTGTTTTACGATTGTACAACTTTTTGTGAATAGAAACAAGTATAATAGAGAAAACAAAACGTTTCTAAGGGAGGAAAACAGTATGGAAATATTAAAAGTTTCAGCTAAGTCGAATCCGAATTCGGTAGCAGGTGCTTTAGCAGGTGTTTTAAGAGAAAAAGGAGGTGCTGAGATCCAGGCTATCGGCGCGGGAGCGCTGAATCAGGCTGTCAAGGCGACGGCAATTGCCAGAGGTTTCGTAGCGCCGAGTGGTATTGATCTGGTGTGTGTTCCGGCGTTTACAGATATTGAGATCGAAGGTGAAGAACGAACCGCCATCAAGCTGATCGTGGAACCGAGATGAAGACGTTCTGATCACAGATGACGATGCAGAGGGGAATCCAATGTCCGAAGGGGCCGGCGGGTTTCCCGATTTTTATTTTTACGGCAGTGGCATACGGGGTCGGTTCGTGGTATAATAATATCTAGACTATGTCAGAAAGGAACAGGACGATGACTTTTGAAGAGAAAACCGTAAGTTCGGAAAGAATATATGAAGGCCGGATCATCAATGTCCGCAGAGATCAGGTAACAGTAGAAAACGGACTTTCCTACAGAGAGATCGTAGAACACAGCGGAGGCAGTGTCATTGCGGCGGTCACTGACGATGGACAGCTGATCATGGTCCGCCAGTACCGAAAGCCTGCAGAACGCGTCATGCTGGAGGTACCGGCAGGCAAGATCGACCCGGGTGAGGAACCTTTTGATGCGGCTGTACGGGAACTGAAGGAAGAGACCGGTTACACGGCAGAACATATAGAGCTGCTGACCCGTATGTATCCTTCTGTGGGCTACGCGGAAGAAGTCCTGTATATCTATATGGCTACGGGCCTTACGCCGGGGGAGACAGACTTTGATGAAAATGAAGCCATCGACGTTGAAAGCTACCCGGTGAAGCAGCTTTACGACATGGTGATGGCCGGAGAGATCGAAGACGGAAAGTCCCAGGTGGCTATTTTGATGGTCAAAGAACGCCTTGCAGCAGAATAGCTTCCAGAAGGCTTGAGACGGCCAGCGCAAGGAAACAAAGCAGATAGCCGCGAAGACAGGCAGGGAGACAGTGACGGAGCTTTGCGGGCTGCTGATAGTTTTCTCTGATCAGACGGGCCGCCTGAAAGGAAAAAAAGATCAGGGCCATATAAGCAGGGATCTTGAACAGACCTCTGGGCAGCAGGGCCGCTAACAGTATGCCGAAGGCCTTATCAGTGCCGCTGGACAGGATATACGCAGCGGAAAAGCCCAGCGAAAAGGTTTTCCCAAGAGTCAGCAGCGCTACCGCGGGCATCAGGACGACGGTGCAGGAGAAGATCAAAGCTGCCAGCACCATAAGAGCGTCGCTTTTCAGATAGTCTATAACGGCAGTGCCTGCATCGGGCAGCTGAGTGGACAGCTGAAAGCGGCCGGGCGGAACCAGGATCTCGGTGAAAACGCCGGCAGAAAAACTGATAATAATGATCAGGGCAATGAGTATCACGGATTTTTTGTTCATAGACAACCTCCTCTTTGCAGAGTATGCGGGTCTGAAGCAAAAAATGACTGAAGGGAAAGCCAGAAACAGATGAAACGGAGAGAAAATATATGGAGATAAGCGGGTTTATGGAGTATCTGAAGCAGGAAAAGAAAGCTTCGGATAATACCTGTGAAGCCTACCGCCGGGATATTGAAGCCTTTGGCAGGTTTCTTAAAGTCAGAGAGGTGGAGGATGATCTGAAAGCGACGGGAGCCGATGTGGCGGCCTACCTGATGGAGCTGAAAAACGAAGGACGATCCCGTTCTACAGCTAATCGAAAGCTGTCGTCCATCAGGACCTATTACAAATATATGATTCGGCAGGGCGCGGCGACAGTGAATCCCACAGAAGACATCAAGTCGCCCCGCATTGAGCGCAAGGAGCTGGAGTATCTGACCATAGAAGAGGTGGAGAGACTTCTGGAAACACCGGATGATTCCATCAAAGGGATCCGGGACCGGGCTATCCTGGAGGTGCTGTACGCCACGGGCATCCGGGTCAGCGAGATCATAGAACTCAGGCTCAGGGACGCCAATCTCCGAATGGGCTTCATCACCTGCAGCGGCAGTCACGGCAGAGCCAGGATCGTTCCCATGGGAACCATGGCCAGAAAAGCGCTGGATCATTACATCTTAAACAGCCGGAACGTGCTGATGAAAGGCAAAGATGATAATGACCCCGACGGACCGCTGTTTGTTAACTATGTGGGCGAGGCTTTTACCAGACAGGGTTTCTGGAAAGTGCTGAAGGCCTACGGCGCGGCAGCAGGACTGGAAGACAAGCTTACGCCTCATATTCTGCGGACTTCCTTTGCGGTACATATGGTACAGAACGGAGCGGACCTGAAATCTCTGCAGGAACTGATGGGTCACGAGGATATCATGGCTACACAGATATACCTGACCGTGACGAAAAACAGGATCAAAGACGTTTACGACAAAACGCATCCGCGGGCATAAAAAAGTGCTTGCAAAGCCTGATCCTCTATGGTATAATCTTCATGTTGTAATTACGGGCGGTCCTCTGCACGCAGTAAAAATGAGCGGCAAGAACGTCTTGGAGGGAAGGAGGATACGATACAATGAACATTTTAGATTCAGTTGCACAGGATTATCTGAAGAAAGAAATCCCTGCTTTTAACGTAGGTGACACTGTAAGAGTCCACGTTAAAATTAAAGAAGGAAACAGAGAAAGAATTCAGGTCTTTGAAGGTTTCGTCCTGAAGAGACAGAACGGCGGAATTGCCGAGACTTTCACTGTTAGAAGAATTGCTTCCGGTGTTGGCGTTGAGAAGACATTCCCGATCCATTCACCATGGGTCGAGAAGATCGAAGTGATCAAGAAAGGTCAGGTCAGAAGAGCCAGACTGCACTACATGCGCGGCAGAACTGGTAAGGCAGCCAAGATCAAGAGCAAGGACGTTAGATAGTCTGCAGAGAGGAACCGGTACGGTTCCTCTTTTGAATTTTTGCAAAGTGTGGTATACTGGATGTGGGAGGCGCCGACTTTGTTAGAACAGGAGATTATAGAAAGGGGTAGAGATTATGTTAACACTGATTTTTGTAATACTGATGATATCTGTTTTTGGAAAGCTTTTGCTGTTTTCCATCAAAGCGGCCTGGGGGATCGCCAGGATATTTTTTACTATCGTGCTTCTGCCGATCGCTTTGATCGGCATAGCTTTGTCGGGTCTGATGTCTGTGGCGCTGATCCTGCTGGCAGCCATCGGGGCGGTGTCGCTGCTGGCAAGAGCGTAGGGAGAGAAAATGATTTGCCGGTTTGATGTACTGTCTGAGAACAGCAGAGATCCTGTTACAAGACAGGGATATGACAATTCGTGGATAATCCTAATGCTTACGGAT
The DNA here is from genome assembly GCA_021769965.1 of Eubacterium sp. GTDB lineage: Bacteria > Bacillota > Clostridia > Peptostreptococcales > Anaerovoracaceae > Senimuribacter. The sequence goes on along the minus strand of JAETRU010000039.1, from coordinate 895 downwards.
TCTTATGATTATGAGCAAATGTGCGGGAGCAGTGATGGCGGTGCTTACACGATAAAGCTCAGCCGCAGTCAATATAAAAACTGGAAAATGGCAGTTGGTGATTTCATAGACTTTTCTAAGGCTAATGGGAAAAATGCCATTTTAGTAATGTCTGACGAAGATCTCAAAGCTGCAGAAAGCCATTATAAGGGCCATAGATATAATGAGCCTTTTCTTCGTGATGATGAACCCTCTGTTTTGATCCATAGCACACCAATGAATAATTGGGACAAGATTAAATGCGATGGAATGTTAAAGAGCTGGAATAAGCTCAAATCCGAAAAAGTTATTGCCGAAGAACGGCCTATCGGAACATGGCTTGGTGATCCCATGGACTTTAGTGATTACATAATGTTTGGCAGCGGTACCACTGGAGAAATTGTTGTAAATTCAAAACAACAAGGAAGAATTGTAATGGATACTAACGCAGAATATCTTACCGGGGCAAGATTATATTTTGACGCAAAAAGAATGGCTGAAGATGGATTGCTTATTCGGGACGGCTGTCATTTGAAAGTGAGAGATATGTTACCGCTTAAAACATATCTGATTTGGGCTGCAACCTGGGAGACGATCGGGCTTGCAAGCCAAATGTCTACTCCGAAGATCTTTTCAGAGCTGGCTGACAAACAATTTCAACAGATTTACAGGAACAGTTTATAATAAAAGATCAGTCGTTACTATTCACAGTCATCTGTACCGCCGCTTTTTTTGCTTTTTCGCGCTCATACGGCGTTACCTATGATATGCTTCCTTCTAGGTAGACAAGTAAAAAATAAAAACTTGTTATCTGGAAGGGAGCATTTGTATGTCTGGAAAAATATCTGCAGAAGAGAAAATTGCAGCCGTGAAGAAC
>JAETRU010000072.1 GCA_021769965.1 Eubacterium sp. | reverse complement strand
GACGGACACGACAATGGAAGATTGTCTGGAACACTATCTGAGAGGTCTTTGATTTATGAACAGTCTGAATCTTTTCACCCGGTTCTATGGACAAGCGATTGAGCCTGTGGTATAATGAAATCGGTCAAAAAAAGAAGAATACGGATTAAGCCGCTTGCCCTGATGGTCATGTGGCGTTTTCGTGTTCCTCTTCATAAGAGTTGAAGCAAGCCTTCGTCTTTCTGATTTGATGTACCACACCAAACAGAAAAACGGAGGTTATTTTTATGCCAGATAAGGTTTACCGCACGGCGATCTACTGCCGTCTGTCCCGTGAAGATGGAGACAAAGTAGAAAGCAACTCCATCGCCAGCCAGAGAGCCATCTGCGAGGACTATATCGCAAGGCATGAGGATTTGGAGCTTGTCTGTGAGCCGTTTGTGGATGACGGTTACAGCGGCGTTTCCTTCAATCGTCCTCAGTTCAAAAAGCTGGAAGAGGCAATCCGCAAGGGTGCGCTTGACTGCATCGTGGTCAAGGATCTCAGCCGCTTCTCAAGAAACTACATCGACGGCGGACGCTACATTGAGAAGATTTTTCCTCAGCTCGGCATACGCTTCATCGCAATCAATGATGCGTATGACAGTCTGACCGGTGATCCGCAGTCCGACTCCTTTGTTATCCCGTTCAAAAACCTGATTAACGATTCTTACTGCAAGGACATCTCCATGAAAATCCGAAGCAGTCTGGAAGTCAAGCAGAAGAGCGGTGAGTTCGTCGGCTCGTTCGCGCCTTACGGCTACATGAAATCGCCGGAGAACAAAAACCAGCTCATCGTGGATGAAGCGGTCAGCGAATATGTACAGATGATCTTTTCCATGTACAAGGACGGCTTCTCCATTGGACGCATTGCAAAGCGTCTGAACCAGATGGGCGTCCTGTCCCCAATGGAATACAAGCATTTCGCCGGTGTGAAGTTCGATACCGTCTTCAAGACCAGCGATACCGCAAAATGGACATACAAAGCCGTCCAGCGTATTCTCACCAACGAGGTTTATATCGGCGTTCTGGCGCAAGGCAAGCGCGGCACTCCCAACTACAAAGTCCGCGTTGTGAAAAGCAAGGATGAATCCGAGTGGGTCAAGGTAGAAAATGCGCATGAAGCTCTTGTGTCCTACGAGGACTTCATGGCAGTCAAGGTCATGATGCAGCGGGATATGCGCTGTTCGCCCGATCAGGACGAAGCGCATCTGTTTTCCGGCTTCCTGTTCTGCGGAGACTGTCAGCAGCCAATGATCCGCAAGACCGTCCCGTCGAAGACGAAAAAGTATATCTACTACGTCTGCTCCACCAATAAGCACACCCGGACGTGCAGCCCGCACAGCATCGCCGCAAAAGAGGTTGAAGAGAAGGTCTTCCGTGCCATTCATGACCAGATCGAGCTTGTCATCAATCTGGAACACGCGCTTGCGATGATAGAACGGCTTCCGTCTCAGAGCCGTAAGGCTTTCAATTACGAAGCTCAGATCGCCAAAATCGAGGAAGAGATTGAACGGTACCAAAAGCTCAAGTTGGGGCTTTACGAGAACTTCATCGGCGGCGTCATTGATAAATCGGAATACTTCGAGTTCCGCAACAGCTACACCAAAATCATTGAGGACAAGCAGGACGCGCTTCTGCGTGTCAAAAAAGAAATGAAGCAGACGGTGACAACCGGCACGACTGAACGGAACTGGGTAACGCTTTTCAAGCAGTATGAAAACGTCGAAGAGCTGAACCGCCGTGTGCTGATGTCCCTTGTTGACCGCATTCTGATTCACGAAAACCATGCAATCGAAATCGTCTTCAAATACAGGGACGAATACCAGCAGACGCTTGAATACGTTCTCGGCTATGCCGATAAACTGGATATTGCCGTATAAAGGAGGGATGAGCAAATGGCAAGAAAAAGCAGAAAGCAAATTGCAGTCGAAGAGCCGGTTATTGAATCTGTCTCTTCCGAGGTCTTCTCAACAGCCATCTATGCCCGTCTTTCCGTTGAAAACAGCGGCAAGTCCGAAAAGGTGGATGTCATCGCAAATCAGATTGAGATTTGCAAGTCGTACATTGCAGAGCGTCCCTACCTGAATCTGATAGATACCTATGTGGACAACGGACGAACGGGTACGGTTTTTGACAGACCGGAGTTCAACCGTCTGATGAACGACATCCGCACCGGCAGGATCAAGTGCCTTGTGGTTCGTGATCTCAGCCGGTTCGGGCGTGACTACATCGAGGCAGGAACCTATCTGGAACGGGTCTTTCCGCAGATCGGGCTTAGGTTTATCGCCATCAAAGAGAACTACGACAACTTTGATACGGACGGCTCCGGCGAAAGCCTCATTATCCCTCTGCAAAACATGATCAACACACTCTACTCGAAGGACATCTCCCGCAAGGTTTCTACCGCGCTCAAGGCACAGATGGAAAGTGGAGAGTTCAAGAAGCGCAATCTCCCGTATGGTTATCGCTGGGATGAGGAACGCAACAATATGGTCTTTGATGAAGAAACCGCACCGATTGTCCGGAAGATTTTCCAATGGAAAATTGAAGGATTGTCCCTTCCTGCGATTGCAGACCGGCTTGATGCAATGAACGCGCCCAATCCGGAGTTTCAGAAGTATCAGGTCGGCGTCCGCACAGGCAATGCTACGGCAAAGAAGATTTGGAAC
>JAETRU010000007.1 GCA_021769965.1 Eubacterium sp. | reverse complement strand
AACGCCGGAAAGAAAAAAGAGGAAGCCCTCTCCATGCTGAAAAAGTGGTTCCCGCAGATGGAGAATTTCTCCGGGCAGTTGAAAAAGTACAAGGTCACAATCAATGACCTGCTGGCGGAGAATGAGAAGTTGGAAGCAAGGGCAAAGGCCAGCGAAAAAGGAAAGATGAAAGATACGATGGAACGGGCAAAGCTGAAAAGCGAACTGGACAATTTACAGCGGCTGGTTGACCGTATCCCGCCGGATATACTGGCGGAACTGAAACGTCAGCAGCGGCACACGGTAAAGGAAAGGTGATAGATATAAGCAGAAATTTTCGCCGCCTCTGTGCGGCATTGTACCTTGAAAACTGAATATGGAGGACACTGGATGGCAAAAAGTGAAAGCGATATTTTTACACCCCGAACAGGGCAGGTTATACAAGCAGAGAACGGCACGCAGTATTTTGTATGTGGGAACAACCGTATAAAAATCTCCGAACACTTCGCCGCAGGCGGGAAGCCCCTCGGTGATCTGATTGTAGATGTGGTGCGGCATACCGCAGAAAAAGCCGCTTCAACCTGATAGCCCATCATTGATAACACGCCCACGCTTATGATATAATTGCCATAGAGCAAAAGTATTGTAAGCGTGGGTTGTTTCTTTAGAAGGAGGATTTTTACGGTGAAACAACCTTACAATACTACGATTTACAACACGGCGCTTTATATGAGATTGAGCCGGGACGATGAACTGCAAGGAGAAAGCGGGAGTATTCAGACACAACGCATGATGCTCCGGCAATATGCCGCCGAGCATGGCCTGAATGTCATAGATGAATATATCGACGATGGATGGTCTGGAACGAACTTTGACAGGCCGGATTTTCAGAGAATGATTGATGACATTGAGGACGGGAAAATCAACTGCGTTGTTACGAAGGATTTATCCCGCTTAGGCAGAAACTACATTCTGACCGGCCAGTACACGGAAATCTACTTTCCCAGCAAAGGCGTCCGCTATATCGCTGTCAATGACAATGTGGACACCATCAACGGAGAGAATGAGCTTGCCCCATTCCTCAACATTCTGAATGAAATGCACGCCCGCCAGACCAGCAAAAAGGTAAAGGCGGCCATGCGGACACGGTTCGCAAATGGCGCACACTATGGAGCCTATGCTCCGCTTGGCTATGTCAAAGACCCAGATAAGAAAGGCCATCTTCTGATTGACCCGGAAACAAGGTGGATTATCGAAAAGATTTTTGACCTTGCCGTTCATGGCCGGGGAGCCGCCAGCATTACACGGATTTTGGTCGAAGAAAAAGTACCTACTCCCGGCTGGCTGAATTTCCAGAGATACGGCACTTTCGCAAATATCTATGCCGGAGCGCCGGAGGAAAAAGCCTATGCGTGGACGATAGCGCAGGTGAAAAGTATTCTGAAAGAGGAAACCTATATCGGACACAGCGTCCACAATAAGCAGACCAACATTTCATTCAAAAACAAGAAGAAAGTACGCAAGCCAAAAGAGGAATGGTATCGTGTGGAGAACACCCACGAAGCGATTATTTCCGAAGATGTGTTCCGTCAAGTACAGGAGCAGATTTGCAACAGGCGCAGACGGCAGAAGAACGGCACAACACAGATATTTTCCGGGCTGGTAAAATGTGCGGACTGCGGCTGGTCGCTGGCCTATGGTATGAACAGCCAGAACAAAAATCCCTATGCCCACTACCATTGTAGCAAGTACGGGCAAGGATTGCACCAGTGTTCCATGCACTATATCCGCTATGATGTGCTTTACGCCTATGTCCTTTCCCGTCTGCAATACTGGTCTGTGCTGGCACAGCAGGATGGGGACAAACTTCTGAAACGGCTACTTAACGCCAGCGACAAGGAACGCAATACTGCAAGGAAGCGGCAGACAGCCGAACTGAAAAAGGCGGAAAAGCGCAAAGCAGAAGTAGACACCCTGTTTGCAAAAATGTATGAGGACTGGTCTGCCGGACGCATTACAGAATACAATTTCAATATGCTGTCCGAAAAGTATCAGGGCGAACAGCGAGAATTGGACGTAAAAATTGAACGGCTTCACGAAGCGATGGAGACCGCCGCCCAGACAGCGGTTGACGCTGAAAAGTGGATAGGTCTGATGAAACAGTATGTCAATCCCACAGAATCAAAAGTGAGGACGGAAGCCGGGAACAGGAAGTGGAAATCTTCTACCGCTTTATCGGCAAAATCGAATGACACATCTTGAGATACCCAACAATATCTTTAACTAAGGGAAACGGGAAAGAGCTTCCCCGATGTGGCCATGCTGAAGCCTGTCGGTGAGGCGCTGGATCTGTCTGTGGTAGAGCTGCTGGACGGAGAACGCCGGGAGGCGGAACCTTTGACCCGGGAGGAAGCAGGGGAGACAGCCATCAAAGGGATCCAGACTTACGTCAGTGAAAGCCAGCGGCGGCAGCGTTTGGAGAAGATGATCGTCATTCTGGTTCTGGTCATCGCTCTGATCGCTTTTGGCATCTGGAAGTACAGCCATCGGCCCGTGAATTTCAGCGAAGACGTTTTCGACTTTGGCGCGGCGGGCGTGCAGACTGAGAACAGTGATACAGATACAGACGGCTTTGTGCTGGATCTTAACGGCGGACGTTATGATGATCTTGTCAGGGAACGCATCAAAGGGCTTCTGGCAAAGGAGACCGGATATGTGCAGGAGGTGTCCTCTTTGCCGGAGTCACAGGAATGGGTGTATCTCAATGAACCGGGAAACGGAGACAAGAGGATGGTGTCCTTCTCTCCCGGCGGATATATCGACCATCGCAGCGGCAAGTACTACACCTGCGCCTTTGCTGACTCTCTGTTCTACGATCTGCAGAGCATCCTCCTGAATTATTATGAGGAGTCATCTGCAGATTACCAGTACGAGGGAAAGCAGGTATATCAGTATCAGGGCAGGAAACTGGTCATTGAAGATCCGCCCCACAGTCCGACTGAGGAACTGATCGTGGACTATTTCCACGGCAGGTTGAAAGAGGATTTCAGGCCGGAGTTTCCGGATGCATATATATCAGAGACCCGCATCCAGTCCATCAAATGGATACTGCCGGAGGACTGTGACGAGTATGAGCTTTACTCTATCGAAAAAGAGATCGCCTACCAGGAACTTTACGATTACCGCATCTACGAGGTGGTTACCAATATGACCTACACCGAGGCCCTGAGAAACCTGGGGCCGCAGGCGAAGGAAGGTCAGCAGACCTATCTGCTTTTGCTGGGCAAGCGGTCGTCAGACCCGGAATTCTCTGTATGCTATGTCAGAAACACTGCGATCGGAGGGTAATATGGACTGCCTGGCTTCATGTGTAACGATTCGTAACGTTTTTTTCTGCTTGAATCCGAAAAAATGTGGTAAAATACTCTTAAATGCAAATACTACGAGGTGAAATATGATACAGGATTTAGGAGAAAAGAGATTGAACAATGCATACGAACTGCGGAGGCCTGCGCCCGGCGACCGTTTTTTTCGCTTCGATAAGGATAAAATTCTGGTGCGGACGCAGCCAGACGGCCGGATCCTGCTGCCGACTGCCGGAGAGCTGGGGTGCCCGCAGGGACAGTATCTGTTTGCTATCGGCGGCGACCGGTACTTCCTGGAATTTCCATCAAAGGGTGTCCGTCAGGGCGATGAAGTCATGCCGGAGGGTTTCACATTTGAGAGCGTGCGGAATTTCCGGAAGCTGGAGCTCAAAGAACTGGCCTTTGCCGCTGCTACGGCGTATCATCTTTATCAGTGGTACAGAGACAATCGGTACTGCGGACGCTGCGGCCGGCCGGTATGCCACAGTGATCAGGAACGGGCCCTGTACTGCCCGTCCTGCGGCAATACCATTTATCCCAAGATCGCGCCGGCAGTCATCGTGGCTCTGACTGATGGAGACAGGATCCTGCTGACCCGGTACAACGGACGAGCGTACAAAAAATACGCTTTGATCGCAGGATTTACAGAGATCGGAGAGACCGCGGAGCAGACCGTGGCAAGGGAGGTCATGGAAGAAGTCGGACTGAAGGTAAAGAACATTACTTATTATAAGAGCCAGCCATGGGGAACAGACAGCAATCTGCTGCTGGGCTTCTTCTGTGAGCTGGACGGCAGCGATCAGATCACCATGGATGAGGATGAGCTGTCTACGGCGGAGTGGTTTCATCGCGGCGAGATGCTGGAAGAAGATGACGGCTTCAGTCTGACCAGAGAAATGATGGCAGTGTTTCAGAGGGGAGAAAGATAGATGTATGATATCATAATTATCGGAGCCGGGCCGGCCGGCTTATCAGCGGCTGTATATGGACAGAGAGGCGGAAAAAACACGCTGATTCTGGACGGAAAGGGATACGGCGGTCAGATCATCAACACGCCGGAAGTAGAAAATTATCCGGGCATTAAGTCTGTATCCGGCTTTCAGCTGGCTTCTCAGATGTACGAACAGGCGGTGGATCTGGGCGCGGAAGTGATCTTTGAGAAAGCTGAGACCGTGGAAGACTGCGGCAGTGTGAAGGTGGTCAGAACGCAGAATCGTCAATATGAGGCGAAAGCTGTGATATTTGCTACAGGCGCAAAGAACCGTCCGCTGGGGCTGGATCGGGAGGCACAGCTTACCGGGGCAGGCGTATCCTACTGCGCTGCCTGTGACGGAGCGTTTTTCCGGGGCAGAGACGTGGCGGTCGTCGGCGGCGGAAATACGGCGCTGGAGGATGCGGAGGTTCTTTCCGGCATTGCGAATAAAGTATATCTGATTCATCGGAGAGATACCTTTCGGGGAGATCTGGCTAATGTAAAAAGGCTGCAGTTAAAAGACAATATAGAGTTCCTTTTAGATACGGTTCCTGTGGAACTGACAGGAGAACATATGGTAGAAGGTCTCCGCGTCCGCAATGTCAAAACGGAAGAGGAACAGCAGCTTGACGTATCCGGCGTATTTGTGGCGATCGGACAGATGCCGGATAACAAGGCTTTTGAAAACGTGGTGCCGTTAGACAGGACGGGCTATATCGAGGCCGGAGAATCGTGCAGGACCGAGCGCGCAGGTATTTTTACGGCGGGAGACTGCAGGACAAAGAAGGTCCGTCAGCTGGCTACGGCTGCTGCGGACGGCGCTGTAGCGGCGCTGGCTGCGATCGAGTATATTAACGGGATGCAGAAATAACCGGAATTTTTTTGATAAAACCGATATGCAGCAGAGCTGTCTGCTGTTCATGTCGGTTTTTGCCGTTTTTTGTTACAATAATGGAAGTTAGGAGTCAATGCATGCTAAAATATATTAAGTTGTTTTATATCTTGGAGTTGAAAGAAGTAAAAAGATAAGCTAAGATATAGACAAATGAAAGGATTTATATTGGATTTTATGTAGGACTTCGTATTTCCGGGGAAATACGAAGAAGTTTGGGAGGACAAGAGAATGTGGGACATTATTATATGTGATCATGATTCGTCGGCTGCGAAAGAACTTGGAGATAAAGTGGAAGAACTGCACATACCGCAGCTTCACCAGATTCATCTGTACACCAGCGGGCAGGCGCTTCTGGATGAGATCACTGACCAGAGGGTCGAACCGGCTCTGGTGATCATGGATATTCGCCTCGGTGAGGAAAACGGCATTGAAACAGCTGGTCAGATCCAGAAGCTGCGCCCTCCCTGTCAGATCATCTTCACGTCTGAAGACCGTACATATCCGGAAGAGATTTACGAGGTGGAGCATGTGTACTTCCTTGTGAAGCCGGTGAGAATGGAGTCGCTGGACAAGGCAGTGAAATGCGGGATCCGCAGGCTGAGGATCCTGAAGGAAGAATGCCTTTACATCCGTAATAAGAGCGGCGATTTTGTCATACCGATGGATGAGATCTATTCTCTGGAAAAAGAAAAGCGCAAGATCGTGGTGCGTACAGTCAGCGGTGAGGCATGCAGCTTTTACGGTAAGTTCGAAGACGTTGAAGGACAGCTGAAACAGACCTTTGTCCGGTGTCATCACAGCTTTATCGTAAACATGTACAGGGTGAAGACTATGGGTAAGGATTTTTTTATCCTGTGGGATGACAGAAAGATCCCGATCAGCCGGACCTATGTCAAGCAGGTGCATCAGGAATTTGAACAGTATGCCCGCAGATCGTATGACGGCAGAAAAAGCGGCGCCGCCGGCAGGTAGCAGCGGCTTTATACAAATAAACAGAATGCAGCAGAGAAGATGAACGGGAAAATCCTATTGTGATTTTCCCGTTTTTCACGTATACTATACGTAAGAGAAAGAGACGGAGAAAAACTGTTTCAAACGGAGAAAAACTATGTTATAATGTTTCCATAAACCGTAACGGCGTTGCCGCAAGGCTGGAAACATTGAATCATGACTCTCCGTTCCATATTCAAAGGAAGAGTCATGGTATAATAGTTTAAAATAAGTTCATAAGGAGCAGAGAATGGAACCAAAATACAGACGAGTTCTTTTGAAGATCAGCGGAGAAGCGCTTGCCGGAAGCGACAGATTCGGCATCAACGAGGATATGACTAAGAAGGTCGCCAGACAGGTCAAGGAGATCCATGACCTGGGCATAGAGGTGGCCATCGTTGTCGGAGGCGGCAACTTCTGGCGGGGAAGGACCAGCAAGGATATGGACCGCGCGACGGCGGATTACATGGGCATGCTGGCAACTGTGATGAATTCTCTTGCCCTGCAGGACGCGCTGCTTGCGGAAGGCGTCAAGGCGCGGGTGCAGACGGCCATCGAGATGCGGGAGATCGCGGAGCCTTATGCCAGACGCAAGGCCATCAGCGAGCTTTCCCACGGTGATGTGGTCATATTCGGCGCTGGTACCGGCAATCCATTCTTCTCAACAGATACAGCCGCAGCCCTGAGAGCAGTGGAAATAGATGCAGATGTGATTCTGCTTGCCAAGAACGTTGACGCAGTCTATTCAGACGACCCGCAGACCAATCCTGATGCGGTCAGGTTTGACGAACTGACCCATATGGAAGTTCTGGAAAAGAATTTGAAAGTCATGGATCTGACTGCTGCGACCCTTTGTAAAGATAATAACATAGCCATTCACGTCTTTGGCATTTCCGAAGAGGGAAATGTTCTTCGAGCGGTTTATGGCGAAAAAATCGGTACGATAATCAAATAGGAGGAATAACATGAGTCAATCACGCAAGAGCTTAGAAGAGAGAATTGCCAAGAGCATTTCCGTCCTGAAAGAGGATCTGAATACTGTCAGAGCAGGAAGAGCGAATCCGGCCCTGCTGGACAAGGTGACGGTAGATTACTACGGAACCCCGACGCCTTTGAAGAACCTTTCCAATATTTCTGTACCTGATCCAAGGACACTGATGATCACCCCGTTCGATCCGAAGTCCATCGGAAACATCGAGAAGGCCATCAACGTTGCCGGTATCGGCATTACGCCGTCCAACGACGGAAAATGCATCAGACTGGTGATCCCGCAGCTGACAGAAGAGAGAAGAAAGGAACTGACCAAGACGACCAAGAAGATGGGTGAGGACGCTAAGGTAGCCGTCAGAAATCTGAGAAGAGAAGCCAATGACCAGCTGAAGAAGCAGGAAAAAGAGGGCGAGCTGACAGAGGACGACCTGAAGAAGGAACTGGACTCTGTCCAGAAAACGGTTGAAAAGGCTGTCAAGGATATCGACGAGATCATTGCCGCAAAGGATAAAGAAATTCTGGAAGTATAATCGAAAAAAAGCAGCGCCCTGCGGAGGCAGCTGCAATACCATTTAGCAGGAGGGGCTGCCCTGTGCGTCATACGTGCAGCAGGCAGCCCCAACCTGCGCTTTCATACAAGAGGAAAACTATGATCGATAAGAATCGAATACCGGCCCACGTTGCGGTCATCATGGACGGCAACGGCAGATGGGCGTCAAAGAGAGGCCTGCCTAAGATGGCAGGGCACAATGCCGGCATGATGGCCATGAAGGAGATCGTCAAGCGGTCTGACGTGCTGGGCATCAAATATCTGACCGTCTATGCCTTCTCGACAGAGAACTGGAAACGTTCCAAGGAGGAAGTAGGGGGTATTTTCAGGCTGCTGGTCAAATATGTGGACAGCGAGCTTGCGGAACTGCATGAAAATAACGTGAAGGTGCGCATTTTAGGAGACTATTCCCCATTGCCCGCCATCGCGGTAGAAAGACTTGAAAAATCACTGGAGACGACGAAAAACAATACCGGGCTTCAGTTTAACATAGCTTTAAACTACGGCAGCCGCGCCGAGATCATCCGGGCTGTCAACAGGATCAGAGCAGATCAGGACGCCGGAATCATCTCAGGCGATACGCCGGTGGACGAAACGCTGTTTTCACGATATCTGTATACAGGAGCTGAAAACGGCAATATACCGGATCCGGATCTGATCATCAGGACCAGCGGAGAAGAGAGGCTGTCTAACTTTATGCTGTGGCAGAGCGCATACAGCGAATTTGAGTTTACCGACTGTCTCTGGCCGGATTTCACGCCGGAAGAATACGAGCGGCTTATTGAAAATTACCAGAAGCGGGACCGCCGCTTCGGGGGAAGGAAGTAAACTATGAAGACAAGAATCAATTCCGGACTTTGCATGGTGCCGTTGCTGGCGCTGGTGTATCTGGGCAGCTACTGGCTGGCCGCCATGTGTATCTTTGTTGGGTTTATGGGAATCAGAGAACTTGCGAACGGTTTTCGCACCATGGATATCCATCCTTCAGAGAAGGTGGCCTATGGTTCTCTGATCGTACTGTATCTGATCAACGGCCTGTGGCCGCAGCATCATGAATATATCATGGCCTGGCTTGCTTTCAGCATCATTGCCAGCTTTCTGTATATTTTCAAGATCAATGAGAGAAAAATAGAAGATGCCATGGCTACTATGCTCACCATCGTCTATGTGATCTTTTTTTCTTACCACGTGGTCATGGTGGACCAGACAGAGGAATATTCGGTTCTCATCTGGCTGGTGCTTCTCTCTGCCTTCTGTACAGATATTTTCGCCTATTTTACAGGATATTTTCTGGGCAGACACAAGCTGTGCCCGAATCTGAGTCCGAAGAAGACCATCGAAGGCGCAGTCGGCGGCACTCTGGGCAGCGTGATCTGCTGCGGCCTTTTCGGTTATTTCGTGGAACCGCAGCTGTTTGTCCACTGCATGATCATCGGTCTGATCGGCGCGGTACTGTCACAGTGCGGCGACCTGTCCGCTTCTGCCATGAAGCGGAAGATGGGGATCAAGGACTATGGAAATCTGATACCTGGTCACGGCGGTGTTCTGGATCGTTTTGACAGCGTTCTGTTCACTGCTCCGGTGGTCTATTACTATATCGTGCTGGTCCTGCAGAGCGGAGCTGTGATATGAGAAAACTGGCAATTTTAGGAAGTACCGGATCCATCGGTACGCAGGCCCTCGACGTTGCGGCAGCCCACGAGGGCTGTTTTGACATCGTGGCTCTGACCTGCGGAAGAAACACAGGACTTTTGTCAGAGCAGATCAAAAGGTTTCAGCCGGAGCTGGTCGCTGTAGAGCGGCAGGAAGACGCGCATGCCCTGTCAAAGGAGCATCCGGGTCTGGAGGTCCTGTACGGAGAGGAAGGCCTTGTGGCTGCGGCTACCTGTGGATGTGACATGGTTTTAAACTCCCTGATGGGGATGCGGGGGCTGGTCCCCACCTATCGGGCCATAGAAGCAGAAAAGGATATTGCTCTTGCCAATAAGGAAACTCTGGTGGCCGGCGGAGCGCTGGTCATGGAGGCCGTCAGAAAGCACGGCGTCAGGCTGCTGCCTGTTGACAGTGAGCACAGCGCCATTTTTCAGTGTCTGGAAGGAAACCGGAACAGAGAGATCAAACGGATCCTGCTGACTGCGTCAGGCGGGCCGTTTCGCGGATATACACGAAAACAGCTTTCTCAGGTGACGCTGGAGCAGGCTCTTCATCACCCCAAATGGTCTATGGGAAAGAAGATCACCATTGATTCCGCTACTATGATGAATAAAGGCCTGGAGGTCATCGAGGCCAGATGGCTCTTTGATGTGGCTCTGAAAGATATACAGATTCTGGTCCATCCTCAGAGCATCGTTCATTCTGCTGTCGAGTTTGCCGATACTTCTGTCATAGCGCAGCTGGGTCTGCCGGATATGCGGATACCGATCAGCCTTGCGCTGGGATATCCTGAGCGGCTTCCGTCTGAAAACAGAGGTCTGGACTTTTTCCGCGAGGGCGCGAGCCTGACCTTTGAAGAACCCGATACAGAGGTCTTCGGCTGTATTCGGCTGGCTTATGAGGCTTCAGAAGCCGGCGGCAGCTATCCTGTCGTCCTTAACAGCGCCAACGAGGTGCTGGTGGAGCGGTTCCTTGCGGGAAAGATACGTTTTATAGATATTGAGAAGAATCTGGAAAGAATACTAGACGCGCATAACCCTACATATAATTTAACGCTTGAAGATGTTCTGAACATCGACAGGCGAATACGCAGTGAGGTTTTGTAATGACAGTAGTTTACGCAGTTATATTGTTTGCCCTGATGATCTTTCCACATGAGCTGGGTCATTTTGTGGCGGCAAAGTCCGTCGGCGTGACGGTCAATGAATTTGCTTTCGGGATGGGACCCGCCCTGTTTCAGCGTCAGAGGGGAGAAACGATGTATTCTGTCCGCCTGGTCCCCATCGGCGGTTACTGCGCCATGGAAGGCGAAAATGAGGATACCGGAAATGCGGGTTCCTTTAACAGCAAGCCTGTATGGGCGAAACTGACAGTGCTGTTCGCAGGCTCAGCCATGAACGTGCTGATCGCGATTCTGGCTCTGTCCATCTTCATAGGAGCTGTCGGCAGCGTGACCACGACGCTGGATGAGATTCAGCCGGACAGTCCGGCTTTCACGGCCGGGCTTCAGAAAGGCGACCGGCTTCTTTCCATCGACGGAAAGAAGATCGAAAGCTGGAACGACGTGACGCAGGCCATGGGCGAGGGAAGCGGCAGCCGGACCATTGAGATAGAGCGGGACGGAGAGACTTTGACCTTTGACGCCGTGCCGGAAAAAAATGAAGAGGGACGATATGTCATCGGCATTCTGCCTCAGGTGACCCATGATCCGCTGACGGCGGTGAAAAGCGGCCTGAAGCTGACCGGAAATATGACGGTGCTGATGTTTGACTCTCTGAAAATGCTGGTTACAGGCCAGGTGTCCACCGACGAGATATCCGGCCCTGTGGGTATCGTGACCATGGCGGGAGAGACTTCTAAATACGGCATCAGTTATTTCGTCAATCTTCTGGCGCTGATGAGTCTGAACCTGGCTATTATCAATCTGCTGCCACTGCCGGCGCTTGACGGCGGCAGGATCCTGTTCGTCATCATCAGAAAGCTGACCGGCAGGATGATATCAGATGAGCTGGAAGGACGGATCCACAGCATCGGCATGGTGCTGCTTCTGGTGCTTATGGTCTTTGTTACCTGGAATGATATTACGAGGTTATTTACATGAGAAAACAGATACATTGTGGAAGTGTAGCGATCGGAGGAGGCGCGCCCGTCTCTGTCCAGTCCATGACCAATGTGGACTCCAGAGACGAGGAGGCCCTTTTGCGGCAGATCGGGACTCTGCAGGACGCGGGCTGTGATATCGTGCGTATCGCTATCCCTGATATGGAGGCGGCGGAAACCCTGGGACGCGTGCGGCGCCGGACGCAGATGCCTCTGGTGGCTGATATTCACTTTGACTACCGGCTGGCTTTGGCTGCCATTGAAAACGGAGCGGATAAGATCCGCATCAATCCGGGCAACATCGGCAGCCGCGAAAAGGTCCGTCAGGTGGTGAAAGCGGCAAAGGACCGCGGCATTCCCATCCGTGTCGGCGTCAACTCCGGTTCTCTGGAAAAGGACATTCTGGAAAAATGCGGCGGTGTTACAGCGGAGGGACTGGCAGAAAGCGCCCTTAGAAGCCTCGCTCTCATTGAAGACATGGGCTTTGACGATCTGGCGGTATCTCTGAAGGCCTCTGACGTGCGCATGAATTATCGGGCACACAGAATCGTAGCGGAAAAGACCAGTCACCCGATCCATATCGGCATCACTGAGGCAGGAACCGTGAAGCGGGGCAAAGTGAAGTCCGCCATCGGTATCGGAGCGCTGCTGATGGAGGGCATCGGCGATACTCTGCGGGTCTCTCTGACGGCAGACCCGGCAGAAGAGGTCCGCTACGGCATTGAGATCCTGGAAGCCATGGGACTGCGTCAGCCGAAGATCAATCTGGTGTCATGCCCTACCTGCGGAAGAACAAAGGTGGACCTGCAGCGTCTGGCGGAGGAAGCGGAGCGGCGGCTTTGTGCGGCTGATATACGGCCCGGTCTGACGGTAGCCGTTATGGGCTGCGCTGTCAACGGACCGGGAGAGGCCAGAGAGGCTGATTACGGCATCGCCGGCGGTCAGGGCAAAGGCGTGATCTTCGCGAAGGGCCAGCTTTTGATGACTGTACCGGAGGAAGAACTCGTGGACTGTTTAGTGAAGGTGATTGAAGAGAATGAGAGAATTATTCGATAAAAACATCAGCTGGGAAACCGTTGATTATCCGCGGGAGCAGCTGAGGCTGGAAGCTGAAGAGGCGGTCATAGGAAAAGAGTCCGGAGTGCTGCATATCAGACTCCGGCTTAATTTTGTGGTGCCTCATCTGGATCTGGAAAAGATCAGAGGGATCCTGCTGCATCACTTTCCGGAGCTGAAGGATGTGGATTTTCAGTGTGTTTATGAAGATGTGGTTCTGCCCCGGCAGCAGATCGTGGCTTTGTTCATTCCCCATATGATCCACATCATCAACGGAAAATATGCCGCTATTACGAAGAGCATACAGACTGAAAAGTATCGCTTTGACGGGGAGACGCTGGAGATCCTGGCTCTGGGAAAGCTGGCGACGGAGCAGCTCAACGAGAAGGTGGCTCATCAGTTTTCGGCTCTGCTGGCAGAGCACTTTGACATACATACCAGAGTCGTTTTCCGAAATGACGAGGAAGGCTATACGGCTGCCGCGGAGGACTGGCGGTCTTCTGAGGAGGCGGACATCAAAGCGTCACTCGCCGAGGAGATGAAAAAAGCCGCAGCTGTGAAGAAGCAGGCGCCTGCCAGATCTGCCTCTGATGGAGGCGGCGGTTTCGGCGGAAGCGGCTTTGGCGGTAACAGCGGTCAGAAAGGCGGATTTCGGAGAAGGGAAAAGGAAACTCCCGCTGAGGGAAACCGTATCATGGGCAAGGACATCATGGGAGAATCCGTGGCGCTGTCCAGCCTGCAGGCAGATTCCGGCGTGGTTATCTGTGAGGGCATCCTGTTCAAAAAAGATTCGCGGCCTATCAAAAATGAAAAGAAGCTGGTCACGCTGCTGATCACAGACAAGAAGACTTCCGTGTGCCTGAAAGCCTTTTGTTCCAACAACAAATGGGAGGAGATCGACAGCCTGCTGAAAAACGGTGACTATATCAAGGTCCGCGGTGAGACAGAGTGGGACCGCTATGACAACTGTCTGGTGGTCATGCTGCGCGACATCAACAAAGGGAAGATCAAAAGGCGTCAGGACACCTATCAGGGCGGTAAGCGTGTGGAACTTCACGCCCATACGAAGATGAGCGCCATGGACGGACTCAACGAGGTGTCAAATCTTGTGAAGACGGCGGCTTATTGGGGACAGCCCGCTGTGGCTGTTACGGATCACGGCGTGGTACAGAGCTTTCCTGACGCGGCAAAGACTGCCAAAAAGCTGGCAGGAGACAAGGAAAATCCCATCAATATCAAGATCATCTACGGCATGGAGGGCTATGTCTTTGATGACCGGGACTGCTGGAATGAGGACTGCAGTATAGACTTCAAGAAGAAGCCGACCAACCACATCATTCTGCTGGCGCGGACACAGGAAGGACTGAAGAACATCTACAAGCTGGTGTCCTATTCCCACCTGGAATACTTCTACAAGCGGCCGAGGCTGCCGAAATCTGTCATCGCTTCTCACAGAGAGGGCCTGATCATCGGCTCGGCCTGCGAAGCAGGGGAAGTGTACCGGGCCATTGCTGGAGGCAAGAGCGAAGAGGAGATCGAAGAGATCGCATCCTTCTATGATTATCTGGAGATCCAGCCTCTGATCAACAATCAGTTCATGATCGATCAGGGAATGGTCAGCGGTCAGGAGGAACTTCGGGAGCACAACCGGCGCATCGTGGCGCTGGCGGACAAGCTCGGCAAGCCGGTAGTAGCCACGACAGACGCGCATTATGACGAGCCGGAATCAGCCATCTACAGAAACATTTTGATGGCTGGCATGGGCTTTAAGGACGCGGAAAACGGCCAGGGCCTGTACATGCGGACCACCGATGAAATGATGGAGGAATTCGCTTATCTGGGAGAAGAGACGGCATACCGGGTGGTCATTGAGAATACCAATAAGATCGCGGACATGATCGACGACGGCATTCTGCCGGTGCCGAAGGGCAAGTTCCCGCCGAAGATCGAAGGGGCGGAAGAGACTCTGCGGGAAACCTGCATGGAAAAAGCCTATAGTATCTATGGCGATCCATTGCCGCCGGAAATAGGACAGCGTCTTGAGACGGAGCTGAATTCCATCATCGGAAACGGCTATGCCGTCATGTACGTCTCGGCGCAGATGCTGGTGCACAAATCCATGGAGGACGGCTATCTGGTCGGTTCCCGGGGTTCTGTAGGTTCATCCTTTGCAGCCACCATGGCGGGAATCACGGAGGTAAATCCGCTGGATCCCCACTATATCTGTCCGAACTGCAAAAAACTGATCTGGGGTGACAAGCAGCTCTACGACTGCGGTATCGATATGCCGGAGATGGACTGCCCGGAGTGCGGCACGCCGATGCACCGGGACGGGTATACGATTCCGTTTGCGACTTTCCTTGGATTTAACGGAGATAAGGAGCCGGATATCGACCTGAACTTTGCCGGAGAATATCAGGCTACGGCCCACAAGTACGTAGGAGAGATCTTCGGAGAGAAAAATGTGTTCAAAGCGGGTACTGTAGGCACTGTAGCTGACAAGACCGCTTACGGCTATGTGATGAAGTTCGCGGATGAGTTTCACCGGCCGGTCAATAAATTTGAAGCGGACCGCCTGACGCAGGGATGTACCGGCGTCAAACGGACGACAGGACAGCATCCCGGCGGCATTATCATCGTGCCGGACGACCATGAGATCTATGAGTTCTGTCCGGTGCAGCATCCGGCAAACGATGTGAAGAGCGACATTATCACGACCCATTTTGATTATCATAAGATCGATGAGAATCTGCTGAAGCTGGATATTCTGGGACACAATATCCCGTCCATGATCCGTCAGCTGCAGGATATGACAGGCATCGATCCGATGAAGGCTGACCTGACTGACCGAAAGGTTCTGTCTATTTTCAACGGTATCGAGGCTCTTGATATCAAGAATCCGGACTATAAATATACACACGGATCGTACGCGATTCCGGAATTCGGCACGGGGTTCGTGCGGCAGATGCTGGATGATACCAAGCCGGACAAGTTCGCGGATCTGGTGCGTATTTCCGGATTTTCCCATGGTACTGACGTATGGCTCAACAATGCGCAGGACTATATCAGAAGCGGAACGGCGACCATGAGAGAGGTCATCTCTACCCGTGACGACATCATGAACTATCTGATTCTGAAGGGGATCGAGAACAAGACCTCGTTCCAGATCATGGAGGACGTCCGTAAGAACCGTCCGCTGAAGGAAGAACAGCTGGCTGTCATGAAGGAGCACGGCGTGCCGGACTGGTACATCGATTCCTGTATCAAGATCCAGTACATGTTCCCGCGGGCCCATGCTGTGGCCTATGTCATGATGTCCTTCCGTATGGCCTGGTACAAGGTATATTATCCTGTAGAGTTCTATGCGACCCACTTTACCAGTGTGGTCTCAAACTTTGACGCGGATACGATCCTGCGGGGGCCGCAGGCGTGCCTTGACAGGATCGATGAGATCAACGCCATGGGCAATAACGCCACAGCAAAGGAGCAGGGTGACGTGCTGGTTCTTGAGGTGGCTTACGAGATGTATTCCCGCGGCTATGAGTTTGCGCCGGCAAGGCTGGGCAAGTCCAAGGCTCTGAAGTTCTGGACAGATGACGGCAGGGTGCTGCTGCCTTTCGTAGCGCTGGAAGGCGTGGGAGATACCGCTGCGAAGGCCTTTGCCGATGCTTATGATGAGAAGCCGTTCGATACGATCGAAGAGGCTGTCACCCGGTCGAAGCTGAACAAAACTGCGGCTGAGGCTCTGCGGGCTCACGGCGTCTTTGAAGGTCTGCCGGAGACAGATCAGCTTTCACTGTTTTAAGGGCCTTTGCGCAGGGAGAGCCGCAATACGGCCGGAAAGCAGCCACGCTGGGGAAAACGGGAAGGTTTCGACAGCCTTCGACAAATATTGATAGTTTTTTCACAATTATGGCGTTTTAATGAAAGCAAGATACACGGAAGCTATAAAATCCCTTTACAGATTCTTCACAAAAGATTGCTATACTAAGCTTGTCAAAAGGAGATAGGGTTACACGAATAATTTCTTTTGAACGTTCTTTCTTAATTAATATCGCAGCCAAAAGGCCTCGTCGCGAGACGAGGCCTCTTGGTATTTGGCGGGGTTTTAACGTTTCTGGGGGAGTGTATCAAAATAGTGTATCCGATTTAACAGCAAAAGAAACGAGAAAACCGGAGGATTTGAAGTATAGAGAGGCGCAAGTCACTATTTACAGCCAACGGCAGTTTTCTACTCTACAGTCGCTATGTAAAGCCTGCTGCTGTACAGAATGATCCATCTTTTAGCGGAGTGAATCAAAGAGAAAGTCCTCTCTGCGGCGGATTCTTGTATTTTATCGACTGCGTGCGAAGGGATTGGTTTGCTTTTTTAAATTTGCGGCGTTTTATCGGATCTAAATAAAGGGTCATGTAAAATAAAACCAGCCATGTTTTACAAGGATTTACCTGCAGATCACTTTCTTTCTACGATTCCCTCCGCAGGCAGCCTGTAATAAGTCAGTCAGACTTAGATCATAGTCGGCTTAAATAATGAACAGCAATTCCCCATCAGCTTTACTGTTATGATTTAGAGATGATGGTCTGCGCGCCACATTTTGCAGAAAAAGCGTTTCATACGGCGCGCCTTATCTGACTCGCGCCACATTTATGATCCATAACGCAGCTATATGGCGCGCTGCATTCTGCTGTACAGATATTTTCAGTCTGTATGCACCGCATAACTGCAAAGGAACAGCAAAAGCAGGCTTATATCCGTCTTTGCGCGCCGTATAGCTGTAAAATACTGCGAAAAAGTGGCGCGGGAAAGGAAGGAAACGCCGTATAAGCGCAAAAAGGCAAAAAAAACGGCGGGCAGATTGACTGTGAAGAGTAACGGCGACAATGCTTTCGCAAATAAAGACGTGAAGATGATTGGAGACACTATGGAAAATGCGCAGGGCGGGCGTATTTGACAAGTTTTATAAAAATGTCGTATCTGATCAGCATGAATTTGAAAGGGCGGCTAAAGAAGCTGGAAGTTTCTGTATTACTGATAATGTCCAATTTATTGGAACCGCTAAGTGTACTGCAAATAATATTATCAGACAAAGGCTTGTGAATACTTCCGGAAATAAACAGGTTTACGAATCATCGACGGCACAGAATACACGACTAGCGCCTATTTTCGAGAGGGGAGTTACCTGTTCAGTATGTGCACGTTTTTTTATCGGAATACGTTTGGATTAGAGAATGGATAGGGCAAGGTCTTATATGAGAATAAAAAACAGGCCTGAATGATGCCGTAACTTCCAGACTCCAATTGTCTGGGGACGCTACACCATCTGACCCTATATTTATTATATGTAAAATGCAGAAAATGTCAATAAAAAAGACTCCGGTATCAGGTGACCTCTAACGACGCCGTAGGGCGGGAAGTCTCTTACCTGTCCGCCGGAATATCTTTTGATAATAGTATATCCGATTCATCAGTAAAAAGGAGACTGTAAAAAAAAGTCTCGAGCCCTAGAGCAAACCACCCTTTTGAAGGGTGGCTGTGATTTTACCATAGAAGGCTTTCTTTGTTTAGATATTTACAGACTTTTCTTCACAGTCTCAAATCATCAGTATAGCAGTCTTCGCAAGGCTCATATCCTTTAGAAGAAAAATTAAATATTGTGTCTGGAACAAGAACTTCTAATTCTGCAATTTCATCGTCAAGCGACGGCAATTCGGTTTTTACAAAGAAACCTTCGATATGTTTGCATCCGTATTTGTGAAACACTTTTTCTCCATCCTTCGCAAAAGCAAAATAATAAGAGTATTCTTCCAGGTCACTATATGCTGATGATAACTCGTCTTTGTATAAATCTATTTCTGAATTCAACTCTTCTATTTCTGATTCCAGCTTGGTTATTTTCTCTTCCTCTGATGATGTATCACAGGAAACCAACAGAAATAACATGAAAATCGAAAGTACAATAGCTAATAACACATTTTTTTGCAATTTTTCATAATTTCGCCTCACATTACCAAGAATTATTATTTATAAATTGGAAAAGATTCATCATAACAAAAAGAACATTCTGTTTTCCCTTGCCTCTTAAATTCTGGAATTGTATTGATATACAAATCTTTATCTTGAATAAACGGGCAGATGATTTTATGGTACTTTTTTCCGCTTTTGGTCACATACGCAAAATCAATTTGATATATTTCTAAGTAGTCTGAAAGCATTCCACATCGATCAATATACGTATCTCTCGCTTCCATTACAACATCATATCCATTTTCTTTTTCATGAAGCAGAGTTGTTGTTCTATACCCGTACATGCATGACACACATAACAATATTGCAAGTACGGCAGAAATCAGTTTGAAAGCGTTTTTCTTTTTTGGTGCTGGTTTTGAGAACGGGTCTACGCCTATTCTTTTTGATTCAACGAAAAACTCAAACACATATTGCAATTCCTCAAAATCTTTCATGTCTCCATAAATATCAAATAAGGCACGGCACATCATCATATAGATTGTCCCTGCATTCATGCATGTGTCCATCTCTGCACGCTCTGGGTTGAAAGCCATGCCAGGGCATTGTAGCAGTAACAAAAATCTTGCATTTGCTTCTTGACCTGCTCCTTCTATTATATGTTTTGCGGATTCCAGAACCCGTTCACCGCACTCTTTTTCTAAAACTTTATGTTCGAATAAAGATGTGGTTTCACTCGCCTGTGATATTAGATCATCGCAACTTGCAACTAAATTTATCACTGTATTCTTTACTTTTTTTCGTGCACTACCTTCAAACATCTTTGTCTCCTTAAATAGCAAATTCAAATTTCAACTTTCAAACATCTTTCTCTACTTCATTAACTCCAATTTTCCTAGCCCGTTCAAAATCTCCCCTTTCGATATGTAACATTTCATGATAGTATGCGGCACGTTGCCGGTCATCTGACAATCGGGCGTTTATGATAATGGTATAACAAGGTTGTCCATCATCATCAAATCCTTCGACGGTATAGCCATCTATACCACATAAGCAATCCCTGAAAATGATCTGCACACCGCCTTTTTAGCTGTTCTTATAATTTCAATTATATTATAACACGGAAATGATACGGATGAAAGAAATCATGACAATTAATGCTTGATATACTTTAGCTGATTTTAGTTTTTTCGTGATGGTGAAGCTTCGTTTAGTTATTGCAATCACCGCCTTTATTTGATATAATAGGACTAACAGAAGGAGCCTTACGGCTTGACCTTCTAATGGTATTTAAAAAATGTTTTTAAATAACCGTTCGGGTTGCAGCCGGGCGGTTATTTACTTTCGGTGGTTATCCCATCTGACTAACCCAATAATCATAATCACGATTACCAGTATTTCATAGTCAGTCATTGGTTCCCCTTTCCGAAGATTTCACCGCTTGGCTCCCTATTCTGTTGTCCTTGTCCCTTGGGACATGTTCATAATAACATATTATTTCAATTATGTAAATACTTGTATCTATTTTTCTAAAAATGAAAAACCATCCCACATTAAAAGCAGGAAAAGAGACTCGATCTATAATCGCAGATTTACAAAAATATCCCTTTTGCAGGGAACTTTTTAGTGGTACAATATAAAAAAGAGACTATTACAGAAAGGATATTTGCAGTTATGAACGAAAAAACCTTATGGGAAACCTATACATCGGAAGATCTGGCTCAGCTGGAGCAGGTAAGCCAATGGTACAAAGGCTGTATCGATGCGGGAAAGACGGAGCGGGAATGTGTGGCTCTGTCAGTATCTATGGCGGAGGAAAAGGGCTATAAGCCTTTGAAGGAAGCTATCGACGCGGGCCGGGAGCTGAAACCGGGAGACAAGGTATATGCTGTTTACAATGATAAAACGATCGTTCTCTATCACATCGGTCAGGAGGATATGACAAAGGGGATGAATATCCTGGGCGCTCATATCGACTCTCCAAGAATCGATGTAAAGCAGGTGCCGCTTTATGAAAACGGCGGATTTGCCTATCTGGATACCCACTACTACGGCGGTATCAAGAAGTATCAGTGGGTGACTATTCCGCTGGCTCTTCATGGCGTCATCGTTCGTAAGGACGGAAGCAAAGTGGATATCTGCATCGGTGAAGATGAAAAGGACCCTGTATTCACGATCACAGATATTCTGGTCCACCTGTCCAGACAGCAGATGGAAAAGAAGGCGGGATCCGTAATAGAGGGAGAAAATCTGGATCTGCTCATCGGAAGCAAACCTCTGGCTGACACTGAAAAGGAAGCTGTCAAGGCAGGCGTTCTGAAACTGATCACAGATACATATCAGGTAGAGGAAGAGGATTTCCTGTCTGCGGAACTGGAGATCGTACCGGCTGGAAAGGCCAGGGATCTGGGCTTTGACCGGAGCATGATCCTGGGCTATGGCCATGATGACCGGATCTGCGCTTTCACTTCTCTGAAAGCCATGCTGGACATGGATGAAACTCCGAAACGGACTTCCTGCTGCATTCTGGTTGATAAAGAAGAGATCGGCAGCTATGGCGCCAGCGGTATGCAGTCCCGCTTCTTTGAGAACATGACGGCAGAAGTTCTGGCTCTGTGCGGACACAGCAGCGATCTGGCTGTGCGCAGATGCATGGCGTCATCAAAGATGCTGTCCTCCGATGTGAGCGCGGCCTTTGACCCGCTATATGCGGATGTGTTTGAGACCAAGAATACCGCATATTTCGGCAAAGGACCGGTATTCTGCAAATATACCGGCTCCGGCGGCAAGGGCAGTTCCAGCGACGCCAATGCGGAGTACATGGCGGCAGTCAGAAAAGTTATGGCTGACAATAATGTGAACTTCCAGACTGCTGAGCTGGGAAAGGTGGACGCAGGCGGCGGCGGAACCATTGCGTGGATCCTGGCAAACTACGGTATGGAAGTCATCGACAGCGGCATTGCGCTTCTGTGCATGCACGCGCCAATGGAGGCTGCGAGCAAGGCCGATATCTATGAAGCAGTCAGATGCTATAAGGCTTTCCTGAAGGATATGGCCTAGTCAGCAGATTAGAAAATAATGTAAAAAGGATGTCTTTTATGACATCCTTTTTACGATAAAGCTTAAAGTTTTATAGGGGTTTATTTGTTGTAAGCTAATTCATTATTTGTAAGCTTCCATCATCTTTTCAAATGCAGGTAAGCTTCTTCTGATCATATCGTTAGATACGCAGTAGGATAATCTCATATATCCCGGGCATTCAAAGCCTTCGCCAGGAACAACTAACAGGTTGAAGTCATTCTTTGCTTTTTCAGAGAAAGCCATGCCGTCGCCGTTAGGAACTTCTACGAAGAGGTAGAATGCGCCGTCAGGTTTTGCGCACTTGTAGCCCATTCTTGTCAGTTCATCGTACAGAAGCGTACGGTTTTCATCATAGGCTTTCAGGTCAGGCATTTCGTCTACACAGCGGGCGATGATCATCTGCGGCAGAGTAGGAGCGCAAACGTGACCGTTAACACGTGCAGCACCTGCTACAGCGTTATAGATCTCAGCAGCATCGTCGCATTGATCAGGAACACATACATAGCCGATACGTTCGCCTGGCAGAGATAAGCTCTTAGACCAGGAATAGCATACGATAGTGTTCTTGTAGACAGTCGGGATGAAAGTAACCTTTGCATCTCCGTAAGTCAGTTCTCTGTAAGGTTCATCGGCGATGATATAGATCGGATGACCATATTCTTCACCCTTCTTTGTCAGGATAACAGCAAGTGCTTCCAGAGTTTCTTTCGTGTATACCACGCCGGAAGGATTGTTCGGTGAATTGATGATGATGGCCCGAGTATGTGCTGTGATCAGCTCTTCTACCTTGGCCAGGTTGATCTGGAAATGTTCTCTGTCGGCAGGAACAACGACCAGCTTAGCACCGTTCTTTTCTGTGAACGGACGATATTCAGGGAAGAATGGCGCAATTGCCATAATTTCTGTGTCAGCATCTGTAGTCAGTGCCTTAATTACGGAAATCAGGCCTGGAGCAGCGCCGCAGGTTACGAACAGATTGGAAGCTTTGATATCAGTTCCAAAACGTCTGTTCAGATTAGCAGCGATAGCTTCTCTGGTTTCGTCGAAGCCAGCGGCCATGGAATAGCCGTGGATCTTGATGGAATCTGTGTCATCCAGAATATCTTTGATGGACTGCTGTACTTTTTCAGGTGCAGGAATGCTTGGATTGCCCAGAGTGTAGTCAAATACATTCTCAGGACCGACCACCTTTGCCTGCTGCAGACCGTACGCGAAAAGCTCACGAATCAGGGACGGCTGGCTTCCAACCTTGTACATGGTTTGATTAAACATTCTCATTCCTCCAATTTTCTTCTTTACAAACGGCAACAAATTTTATGTAACGACAATATTTTCTACATATATTTTACTACAGATCCTTGACATATGAAAAATAGTTTATTATTATACATATATAAAAGTTTTTAATAGTTGTGAGGAATATAATGGACACTAATAAAATTGCGGTACTGCTGAAGGCTGTAGAAAACGGCAGTCTGCTGACCACGGCGGGCCAGCTGGGCTATACGCAGGCGGGGCTGACACATATGATGAAGTCTCTGGAATCGGAGCTGGGCATCACGCTGCTGATCCGGGGAAAATTCGGAATACGTCTGACTGAGGCAGGAAAGCGGCTTCTTCCTCTCTTTGAAAATCTGGTCAGCGCCAATGATAAAATTATCCGGGAAGCGGAGCTGATCCGGCAGCAGAATAATTCTGTCATCCGCCTGGCTGCTGTAGCCAGCGTCATACGTACATGGCTGCCGGATGTGATACTGGCTTTCCAGACAAAATATCCAGAGTACAGCTTTGAACTGAAAGAAGGAGATTTCAGTATATATAAATGGTTTGACCAGGGCAGCGTGGATCTGTGCATTACCTGCAATATCCTGAACAGACAGGATTTCGAACCTTTGATGACCGACGAGTTTTTTGCCTGCCTGCCGCCGGACTATCCCATCGGCGACGGAGAGGTCTTTCCTCTGAAGCAGTTCGAGTCGGAATCCTACATATCAGCAACCTGCGGCGAGGACTATGACATTCAGGCTCTTCTGGACGAGTATGATGTCCACCCGAAGAAGCAGAACACCCGGGTCGACGATGCCAGCGTTATCTCCATGGTCTCACGGGGACTGGGGGTCAGTCTGATACCCAAGCTGGTCTTAGACAGCAGCCGCGCCGATATCAAAGCAGTTCCGCTGGACCTTCCCTGCAGAAGGCGTATCGGCGTGATCCATGGAAGGACCAGAGACATGTCGCCGGGGGTCAGGCAGTTTATCCGCTTCCTCAAGGATTGGTTTGAAAATGGTTGACACCGCCGACAAAATATGGTATGATAATCATGCACGAATTATCAGACGAGAAGGAAGAAGAGTGGGCAAAACCCACTCTTTCAGTTTTGTTTGGGTCAATTTGCGGCTTTACTGGCCGCAGAACTGACCGGAGAGGTGGCTATGGCAAAGAAGAAAATAACAGATCTGATCAGTGAGATCGCAGAAGGCTTTCTGGCAGAAAACGGGCTGGAACTGTATAACGTAGAGTTTGTCAAGGAAGGCAGGGACTGGTTCCTGCGGGTCTACATTGATACTCTGCAGACATCAGAGGATGGCCGGGAGATTTATGTGAGCACTGACGACTGTGAAAAGGTCAGCCGTTATCTCAGCGAAGAGCTGGACCGGCTGGATACTATTGAACAGAATTACTATCTGGAGGTTTCCTCACCGGGCATGGACCGGCAGCTTCTGACCGAGCGTCATTATGAGAAGTATGCGGGCCGTCTGGTGGAGGTGAAACTGTATAAAGGCGTTGACGGAAAAAAGATTTTTACCGGCATTCTGCATGGAATGTCAGGCGGCAGCGTCGTAATCGAGACAGAAGACGGACAAGAGATGATGTTCCCGCTGGATCAGGTTGCAAAGACCAGCCTGGCAGTGGTTTTCTAAGGAGGGTTAAAGACAAATGAACAGAGAATTTATCGATGCGATAGATGAGCTGGAAAAAGAAAAACACATATCAAAAGACATTTTGATCGAAGCGATCGAATCTGCTCTGGTATCTGCCTACAAAAAGAACTATGGCACGTCCCAGAACGTCAGAGTGGATATCGACAGAGATACCGGCGATATCGCGGTGCTGATGAAGAAGGATATTGTAGAAGAGGTTTTTGACGACATGATCGAGATGTCGCTGGAAGAGGCGCAGGAGATCGATCCGCGCTATGAGATCGGCGACGCGATCGAATTTCAGGTGACGCCGAGAGATTTTGGCCGTATTGCGGCCCAGACGGCAAAACAGGTAGTCGTCCAGAGAATCAGAGAGGCAGAGAGAGGCATGATCTTTGACGATTTTATTACCCGTCAGGGAGAGATCGTTACCGGCGTCGTGCAGAGAAAGAGCGGCGAGACACTCTTTGTCAATGTGGGAAAGACTGAGGGCATTCTTTCTGCAGGAGAGCAGGTGCCCGGAGAGTTTTACAATGTAAACGACCGACTGAAGGTTTTCATCATGGACGTGAAAAAAACCACGAAGGGCCCGCAGGTATTTTTGTCCAGATCCCATCCGGGCCTGGTCAAGAGGCTCTTTGAACTGGAGGTTCCGGAGATCGAGGAAGGAATCGTTGAGGTCAAGGGTATTGCCAGAGAGGCCGGTTCCCGCACCAAGATCGCTGTCTATACAGAGGACCCTAACGTAGACCCTGTAGGGGCCTGCGTCGGATCCAGAGGCAGCCGCGTACAGAATATCGTAGATGAGCTGGGCGGCGAGAAGATCGACATCATCACCTGGAGCGAAGATCCGAAGGAACTGATCAAAAGCGTACTGAGCCCTGCAAAGGTAGAGCAGGTCATCCCGAGTGAGACGGAAAAGTCCGCAACAGTCGTTGTACCGGATTATCAGTTGTCTCTGGCTATCGGCAAGGAAGGACAGAATGTCCGCCTGGCAGCAAAGGTCAGCGGCTGGAAGATCGACATTAAGAGCCATACCCAGTATACTGAAGCCATGGAAGCACTGGAAAACGTGGATTCTCAGTATAGTGAAGAAGAGGATGAGATTTTTGAAATCGAAGAAGTTTAAAACTCCCATGCGCCGCTGTATTGGGTGTATGGAATCAAAACCAAAACAGGAGCTCTATCGGATCGCCTATTACGAGGGTGAGCTGACAGCGGATCTGACCGGAAGAGCAAAGGGGAGAGGTGTATATCTGTGCCGCGACCCGCAGTGCTTTGAAAAGGCAAAGAAGAAAAAGGCTTTTCAGAGAAACTTTGCTGCAGCCATTCCGGAAGCTGAGATCGACCGCGTCTACAGCCAGCTGACCAGCCCGGAGGTGGAGAATGAATAGAGGAAAAGTATACAGTTATCTGGGTTTTGCTGCAAAGTCGCGGAACCTGATCACCGGTTACAATACCTGCAGCATGATGATGGAGAAGAAAAAAGTCCGTCTGCTGATCCTGACAGAGGATCTGGTAGAAAATACAATGAAGAAAATGCTGCAGCAGTGCAGCAGAAATCAAATAGAATACAGGGTTTTCGGAGAAAGCGATGATCTGTCCCATGCAACTGGGAACAGCGGAAAAGGGATTTTCGGCATAACAGACCGTCATTTCGCGGAAATCATTTGCAAGGAGATTGACCTGATTCAATCAGAAAGGGAGGTGTTAGAATGACTAAAAAAACAGATGAACTGGCAAAAGAGACCAAGATCGTGAAGGCTGAACCTAAGAAAAAGCAGACTTCCGGTCAGGAGGAGCCGAGAGTTACAGTGAAAGCAGCTGTTCGTCCGGGTCTTTCTAATCGTCCGAAGCCGCCTGTAGGAAAACCGGTGGTGGATACGGAGTATTTAGCCAGCAAACATAAACCGCCTGTAGGAAAACCGGTGGTAAACAAAGCCGAGCTGGAGGGCCGCAGCAAAAAGACGCCGGAGGGCACACCGCTGCCAAAGGCAGAGAAAACTGAGCCTAATATGGATGAAAAAACGGAAGTGAAGCAGCCGGCAGAGAAACCTGTCGAAAAGCCGGCAGACAAACCGGCGGAGAAAACAGAAAAGGATGAAAAGCCTGTTGCGGCAAAACCGGCAGAGCGTGGCGGCGAGAAAAAAGTCGAGAGATCCGACAAAAACCGCGGAGACAGACCTTCTGGAAGCAGAAATGACCGTGATGGACGCGGCGGCGACCGGGACAGAAACAGCCGGGGAGCCCGCAGTGACAGATCCTCAGGCGGCAGAAATGACCGCGGCGGAAGAAATGACCGCGATGGACGCGGCGGCGGAAACAGAAGCGATCGGGGCGGCAGCAGCGCAGGCGGCAGAAGTGACCGTGGCGGAAGAAATGATCAGGGCGGCCGCAGCGGCGGAAACAGAAACGACCGTCCGGGCAGCAGCGCAGGTGGCAGAAATGACCGGGGCGGCCAGAGAAAAGACAGACCGCAGCTGGATAAGATGGAGACAAAACCATCC
The DNA here is from genome assembly GCA_021769965.1 of Eubacterium sp. Lineage (GTDB taxonomy): Bacteria > Bacillota > Clostridia > Peptostreptococcales > Anaerovoracaceae > Senimuribacter. The sequence continues at coordinate 78,845 of JAETRU010000007.1, read as the reverse complement.
CGTCGTGATGATTCCGGAAAGAAGAAACACGATAAAGAAAAGAATAAATTTGAGAAGCTGGAGAGAAGGTCTCTGGAGAAGCAGACAAGAAAGAAGCACAATAAGCCGAAGCCTCAGGTGGAAGAGACTGTCGTTGAGGAAGAAGTACTGCCGGAAGGCACCATTGTGCTCAATGTACCGATTACGGTAGCCGGATTCTGCGAGCAGACCGAGGTATCCACATCCAAGGTCATCATGACCCTGATGAAGCTGGGTATTATGGCAAATATCAATCAGAATATCGACGAAGATACCTGTATGGTTCTGGCTGAAGAGCTGGGTATCAGCGTCGCCATCGGACAGGTGGAAGAAGAGACTGTTGAAGAGGGTCTGGAACTGTTTGAAGATGAAGAGAAGGATCTGAAGACGAGACCGCCGATCATCACTGTAATGGGCCACGTTGACCACGGTAAGACCTCCCTGCTTGACGCGATCAGAAAGACCAATGTGACTGCTTCCGAGTCCGGCGGCATCACCCAGCATATCGGTGCTTCTGAGGTACGCATCAACGGACAGAAGATCGTGTTCCTGGATACGCCGGGCCACGAAGCGTTTACGGCTATGAGAGCCAGAGGCGCCCATGTCACCGATATCGCGGTTCTGGTGGTAGCTGCTGACGACGGTGTTATGCCGCAGACCATAGAGTCCATCAGCCATGCCAAGGCTGCGGGTGTTCCGATCATCGTAGCGATCAACAAGATGGATAAACCGGGTGCAAATCCTGACAGAGTAAAACAGGAGCTGACTGAACACGGAATCCTGGTGGAAGACTGGGGCGGCGAAGTCATCAGCGTGCCGGTATCCGCGAAGAGCGGAGAAGGTATCGTCAACCTGCTGGAAATGATCCTGCTGCAGGCAGAGATGATGGAACTCCGCGCGAATCCGAACAGACTGGCTATGGGTTCTGTTATCGAAGCCAGACTGGATAAGGCAAAAGGTCCTGTTGCCACACTTCTGGTCACTAACGGAACGCTGCAGGCAGGACAGAGCGTCGTGGCAGGAACCTGCTCCGGCAGGATCCGTCTCATGACTGACCATAAGGGAAAGAGCATCAAAAAGGCCGGCCCTGCCACAGCCGTTGAGATTTTGGGTCTGACCGACGTTCCGCAGGCAGGCGATGAATTCAACGCGGTAAAAGAAGATAAGATCGCCAGAGAGATCGCTGAGCATAGAAAAGAAAAGCTGAGAGAAGAAGTGCTGGCAAGAAACGCAAGCACGACTCTGGAACAGCTGTTCAGCCAGATCCAGGAAGGCGAGGTCAAAGAACTGAACCTGATCATCAAGGGTGACGTACAGGGTTCTGTCGGCGCTTTGATCGCTTCCCTTGAAAAGCTGAATAACCAAGATGTGAAGGTAAATATTGTCCACTCCGGCGTAGGCACAGTAACCGAATCCGATATCATGCTGGCAGGTACTGCGGGCGCGATCATCATCGGCTTCAATGTCAGACCGAGCACGGCTGTACAGACCATGGCTGACAGAGAGAATATACAGATCAGAACCTACAGAGTCATTTACGATGTTATAGATGACGTGGAAAATGCCATGAAGGGTATGCTGGATCCGGAATTCAAGGAAGAGATTCTGGGCAAAGTGGAGATCAGAACGACCTTCAAGATACCAGGCGTGGGTATTGTCGGCGGAGCTTACGTGCAGGAAGGAAAAGCAGTGAGAAACGCTGATGTCAGACTGGTCAGAGACGGTATTGTGATCCACGAAGGCAAGATCTCATCCCTGAAGAGATTTAAGGATGATGCTAAGGAAGTGGCGACCGGATTTGAATGCGGTATCGGCATTGAAAACTACAATGACATCAAGGAAGGCGATATCATCGAATGCTTCCACATGGTGGAACTTGAACGGAAATAAGGGGAAAACTATGGGAAAAGGATACAGACAGGGCCGTCTCGGAGAGGAGATCCGCAGGATCATAAGTGATATGCTGCTGCGTGAACTGAAGGATCCGAGACTGTCCGAAAACATGGTCAGCCTGTCAGGCGTGGATGTTACTGCCGACGGCAGCTATGCCACCTGCTACGTGACAGTGCTTGCTATGGGAAAGGACGAAGAAGCGAAGAAACAGGCAGAAGCAGATGTACTTGCCGGCCTTCAGAGCGCCAAGGGCATTATGAAAAAGGAAATAGGCCGCCAGATCAAGCTGCGTCATATGCCTGAACTGATTTTTAAGATCGACAACTCTATGGAATATGGCAGGCATATTTCAGAGGTGATCAAAGAGTTAGGTATAGAAAAAGATGAGGAATAACACATTTGAAGAAATTGCGGCGGCTTTAGCGCAGGGAAAGAGTATACTTCTGTTTCCCCACATCCATGCGGATGGAGACGCCTTAGGCAGCTGCAGCGCCCTTTGCCGCGCTCTGCGCAAAGCGGGAAAAGACTGCTGGGTGCTTATAGAGGATCGAATTCCTGAGAATCTGCAGTTCCTGGACAGAGATTACTGTACAACAGACCAGGATATCCTCGGAGCTCCGGATCTGTCTGTCTGCGTGGACTGCAGTGATATGGACCGTATCCACAACAGAGGCAGGCGGTTTCTTTCCGCAAAGGTCACAGTCTGCATCGATCACCACAGGACGACAGACAGTTTCTGCGATCTGAACTATATCGACAGCAGCGCAGCAGCCACAGGGGAACTGATCTACGGTCTGCTTACAGCCTGCGGCGCGGAGATCGACCGGGAGATCGCCGAGGCGATCTTTGCGGCTATCGTCACTGACACCGGCCGTTTTCAGTATTCCAATACCAGCCGCCATACCCATGAGATCGCGGCGGCTCTTTATGACGCGGGCATCGACGCGGGCCACATCTGTACGGAGATCTACGAGTCTATGCGGATGGAGCGGCTGATGATACGCAATATGGCGCTGAACACTATGTCGACCGTAGCAGGCGGCAGAGCTGTTATCGCTTACGTGACGCAGGAAATGCTCCGGGAGACGGGCGCTTTTCTGGATGAGACCGATGGTATCGTAGAAGAGCTGCGCAGCATCAAAGGCGTGGAGGCAGCTGTGTTCCTGAAGGAAGCCGAAGATGGCAGTATCAAAGTCAGCATGCGGTCCAAGGAAGCTCTGAACGTAGCGGAGATCGCACAGACCATGGGCGGCGGAGGACATATCCGCGCCGCCGGCTGCACCCTCACATGCAGTCTGTCGGACGCATATGATCAGATCAGAAACCGATTGACGGATGGTTTGGAGCGGCTATGATAACAGAAGGAATTTTGAATCTTAACAAGCCGCAGGGTATGACTTCACACGATGTAGTGAGTGTCGTCAGAAGAACGCTGGGCATTCGAAAGGTAGGCCATACGGGCACGCTGGATCCGATGGCGACTGGCGTTCTTCCTGTGTGTATAGGGAAAAGCACCCGTATCATGGAGTATCTTGATATGGATATGAAGTCATACCGCTGTTCTATGATCCTCGGCATTGAAACGGATACACAGGATATCTGGGGAAACGTAACAGGAGAGAAGCCGGCAGATGTGACAGAAGAGCAGATCCGTCAGGCTTTTGCTCACTTTGACGGATGCATGGATCAGAAACCGCCTATGTATTCTGCTTTGAAGGTAAACGGCAGGCGGCTGTATGAATATGCCAGAGAGGGAAAAACCGTGGACGTGAAAACGCGGAAGATCTTCCTTCGGGATATGACCGTAGAGGAGATATCCGCAGACGCGCAGGGGCACCCTCAGATCACTTTCTCTGTTGCGTGCTCCAAAGGGACTTACATCAGGACGATCTGCCAGGACGCGGGACTGGCTCTTGGTACCTTCGGTACTATGACGGCGCTGCAGCGGACATCCAGCGGCATTTTTGATCTGGGATCAGCGATTTCTCTGGACCGGCTGCGTGATATGGACGAAACAGCGCTGCGCGGCTGTATGATACCGACGTGGAAGCCCCTTCAGGCTTTCGGACGGGTAGTCTGCAGCGAGGAAGCAGGCCTGCGGTTTGCCGCCGGATGGCATCTGCCTCTGGATCAGTGCAGGATTGAGAGAAGACCTCTTTATGAGGAAAAGCCTTTCGTTCTGCCGGTGCGCGAGGATTTCCGCAGAGCTTACTGTGTGTTCAGCACCATAGCCGGAAAGGAAGAGTTTTTAGGCGTGGCCTGTTACAGCAGTAAGTATGGAAAACTGGTGGCAGATAAAGTATTTTTCGTGAGGTGATTGAGATTGAAAACTTTTAAGACTTTGGATGAAATTAATGGAATTCAGCCTACGGCCATTGCTCTGGGCAACTTTGACGGCGTCCATCTGGGACACCAGGAACTGATTCGGAAGATGGTAGAACTTGCAGGCGAGAAAGGTCTGAAGGCAGCAGTCTTCACCTTTTCCAACCATCCCAAGGATCTTCTGCCTCAGGAAAAAAGAGTTAAATGCATTCTGACGCAGGAAGAAAAAGAACAGATCATAGAATCTCTTCATGTGGACTATCTGTTTAATGTTCCATTCACCAAAAAAATCATGATGATGGATTCACAGGATTTTATTGAACAGCTTCTTGTGGAAAAGCTTCACATGAAAGGAGCATGCTGCGGATTCAATTACAATTTTGGCTACAAGGCCAAAGGAAATCCTCAAATCCTGCGGGAAGCCGGAGCGCGGCTGAACTTTGACGTAAGAGAAATACCGGCATACAGGATCAAAGGAGAAGTCGTCAGTTCTTCGCTGATCCGGACGCTGATCGCTTCCGGACAGGTGGAAAAGTGCATGACTTATATGGGACGCCATTATGACATCGGCGGCGAGGTGGTAGTCGGAAACCGGCTCGGCAAGAAACTGGGATTTCCTACATCTAATCTGGTCATCGATCCCCTGATGGTGACGCCGCCTAACGGCGTATACGTGACATACTGCACGTATAACGGCGTGAGGTATCCAAGTGTGACCAATGTCGGTATCAAGCCGACCATCGGACATTACAACAAAAATGTGGAGACCCACATTTTCAACTTTGACAAGGAACTTTACGGCAAGCAGATTCGCGTAGAATTTCTGCAAAAGACCCGGGATGAGGTGAAATTTGACAATGTCACAGAGCTTTCTGAGCAGATCGTCAGGGACTGCAGGGAGGCAAGAGCGTTTCATATGAAAAACGGAGAGATCGCTGAGAAGCAAAGGAATATTTAAAAACGGACTTGCAAAGGCGGGTCCGATGTGGTATAGTTATATGGTTGGAACATACTTTCACTTAGTCAGACGAAACTCCGACGTCAGACCCGGTGAAGGCGAATGCATGAAAGGAGAATTATAAACATGATCACGAAAGAACAGAAAGCAGCTATCATCAAAGAGTATGCAACGAAGGAAGGCGACACAGGTTCCCCAGAGGTTCAGGTTGCTATCCTGACTGCAAGAATCAACGATCTTAATGAGCATCTGAAAGTGCACAAGAAGGATTTCCATTCCAGAAGAGGTCTGTTGAAGATGGTTGGACAGAGAAGAAACCTTCTTAAGTACCTGAGAGAGGTTGACGTTGAAAGATACAGAAGCCTGATCGCTCGTTTAGGATTAAGAAAGTAGTTTTACTGAGAATTTTGGCGAGGCAGAAACCTCGCCATTATTTGTATATATTTTATTGCAAAAGCCAAAAGGTAAGAGAATAAACAGGAAGGAGTTGTTTATTAAGAATGGCGAGATTTACAGATTACAGAACCTTTAAAACTGCCGTAGGGGGCAGACTGCTTCAGCTGGAGATCGGCAAGGTCTGCGAACAGGCAAATGGACAGGTCATGGTGAGATACGGAGAATCCGTGGTCAATGTTACGGCCTGCGCGTCTAAAGAACCGAGACCTGACATCGACTTTTTTCCACTGAGCTGTGACTATGAGGAAAGAATGTATGCCGCAGGTAAGATTCCGGGCGGCTTTATCAAAAGAGAGGGAAGACCGAGTGAAAAAGCGACATTAAGTTCCAGACTGATGGACCGTCCGCTGCGTCCGCTGTTCCCGAAGGGTTACTATAACGACGTGGTTGTAGTTGCTACGGTCATGTCCGTAGACCCTGACTGCGAAACTGATATTATGGCAATGGTAGGTGCTTCCGTAGCGTTGGCTACTTCTGATATTCCTTGGGATGGACCGATCGCCGCTGTCAGAGTCGGCATGGTAGACGGAGAGTTTATCATCAACCCGACGCTGGAGCAGAGAGAAGTATCGCAGATGAACCTGACTGTGGCAGGAACAAAAGAAGCCATCATGATGGTAGAAGCAGGCGCCAACGAAGTGCCGGAAAACATCATGCTGGATGCGATCCTCTATGGCCATGAAGAGATCAAAAAGCTGGTTGAATTCATCGACGAGATCGTTGCTGAGGTAGGCAAAGAAAAGCAGCAGGTAGAGCTTTACAAGGTGCCTGAAGACATCGACGAAGCTGTCCGCGCCTATGCCGTAGAAAAGATGAAGACAGCCATCAAGACGGTGGACAAGCAGGAAAGACTGGATAACATGGACGCCGTAGAGGTCGAGACCAAAGAACACTTTGCCGAGATCTATCCGGAAAACGAGAAGGATATCGCAAACGTTCTCTATAATATTACCAAAGAGTGTGTCCGCGCTATGATCCTGGACGATGGTATCAGACCGGACAACAGAAAGCTGGATGAGATCAGACCGATCTGGTGTGAGACCCAGCTGCTGCCGAGAGTTCACGGAAGCGGTCTTTTCAAGAGAGGACAGACTCAGGTCATGAGTGCCTGCACTCTGGCGCCTGCCAGCGAATCCCAGACTATCGACGGCATTACAGAACAGACCGAAAAGAGATATATGCACCATTATAACTTCCCGGGATATTCCGTAGGTGAAGCGAGACCGATGAGAAGCCCGGGCAGAAGAGAGATCGGCCACGGCGCTCTGGCAGAGAGAGCTTTGATCCCGGTACTGCCTTCCGTAGAGGAATTCCCGTATGCGATCAGAGTCGTATCTGAAGTTCTTTCCTCCAACGGTTCCACTTCCATGGGTTCTACCTGTGGTTCCTGTCTGGCTCTGATGGACGCCGGCGTTCCGATCAAAAGACCGGTAGCAGGTATCGCCATGGGTCTGATCGAGAGAGTGGAAGAGGACGGCACCAGCAAGATGGCTATCCTGTCCGATATTCAGGGTATGGAAGACTTCCTGGGCGACATGGACTTTAAGGTGACCGGTACAGAAGTAGGCGTTACCGCTATCCAGATGGATATCAAGGTCCACGGCCTGTCCAGAGAGATTCTGGAAAAAGCTCTGAAGCAGGCAAGAGAGGGCAGAATGTATATCATGGAGCAGATGTTAGAAGAGATTCCGGCACCGCGTCCTGATCTGTCCAAGTACGCGCCGCGCAGCCTGACTATGCGTATCGATCCTGACAAGATCAGAATCGTCATCGGACCGGGAGGAAAGACCATCAATAAGATCGTTGATGAGACCGGCGTTAAGATCGACATCTCCGAAGATGATCCGGGTCTGGTCAGCATTTACAGCGCGGATATGGAAGGTGCCAACGAGGCGCGCCGCCGCATCGAATTGCTGACTAAGGATGTCGAAGTAGGCGAGGTCTATGAAGGAACCGTTCAGAGAATCATGAACTTCGGCGCTTTCATTGAGATCCTGCCGGGCAAGGAAGGCCTGCTCCACATTTCCAAGATGGCAAAACACAGAGTCGAAAAAGTCGAAGATGTGATGAACATCGGCGATGTGGTCAAAGTTAAGGTAACTGAAATCGACAGCCAGAACAGGATCAACCTGTCAAGAAAAGAGCTGCTGTAAAAAATGATAATTATTGGGGGATAGTTGCAGCTATCCCTTTTTAAATTTTTTTAAAGGAGTAATGTAGCATGGAGTGCAATACAAATATAGATAAATATGTAAAAAAGGATCCGGCAATTGTAAGAATTAAAAATTCTTTGCCAAAATGTGAACCTCCGTTTAGTAAGATTGATGAAGGCAAGTATGCGTTAAGTAGTAATAGAAGTATTTGTGAAGCGACAATTATTTGTGCTGGGCAGATAAAGTATAGTGCTGCATTATCCGAAGCAGCTGATTATTACGATGAGTTTAATTTCAGAGGCAGTTTTAAACATGTCAGACATTGTTTTGAAAATGCAGATTTAGCTATAGCTGGTTTTGATTCTTTGGCAGCGGATATTTATCCTCCGACAGAACTGATGGATAGCAGGTATAGTACCGTACCCTATTTTAAAAATGCAAGAAGTTCATTTTTGGATGCAGTAAGATACGGAGGAATCCATTGTCTCGCAATGGCATCTCCTTATAATGCAGTTGGAGGCGTGACGGGAATTATTTCTACCATAGATAATATTTCTAGAAATGGGTTGATTTGTAGTGGCATGGGACTTGAAAAAAATGTATTGATAGATATTAATTCCATTAAGATTGCGGTATTGTCCTATACTGTAGATTGCTATTGTACTGAAGAGTATCTGACAGATGAAGGTAGAGATACATTACTAAATGTTTTTAATGAGGAAAGATTGAAGAATGATGTAGAGCAGATGAAAGAACAAGGAGCCGATTTTATTTTAGCTTACATGAATTGTGAACAGGAGAAGGTTATGGCTATTGATAAAAGAAAGGCGCTTGGAATAAAACTTGCTAATGCAGGATGTGATTATGTCGTGTGTTTAATTCCAGATGAATTGTCTGCATACTTCAAATACACTGCTGTGGACGGTCGTAAAGTACCAATCGCAACGGGATTAGGAACATTTGTGTCAGGGAGAACAGATGACAAGGATGCGGCTCTCTTAAATATTACGATTTATAAAACTAAAGAAGGTAAAATTGATGTTGCGGATCATTACATTCCATTACAGCGGAATGAATTTTATCATCATTGTGCCTTTTCGACAACATCCCTTCTTGAAAGCGGTCGTGATAAAGAGTCAGAATTGCTCCGCAAAAACACAATAGCGGAAATACATAAAAGACTTGGAAATGATATTTCTATTTTTTCAAAAGAAAAAAAGACAATGAGACAGAATATCATACCTCAGCTTACTTATGGTGAGATATATAAAATTTTAGGGGCTAAACCGTCAGTTTCTGATCGTTTGAAGTTAAATATGAATAAAAAGGTATTTATTGCTGGCAGGAGAAATGATTTGCACAAAAACTGTGCAGCAATTAGACTGGACTTTTCAAATTTTTATAATTCTGATAAAGTGCAGCTGGAATTGGAGGATGCTTTAAAAGTAGGTGCAACATTATTTATTGATAAGAAACCATGCAAAAAGATACCTTGCATTGTTGTCGATGATTGTAAAAAAGCATATATTAAATTGATAAAAGCCATCCGTAATAAATATGATCCCATTACAGTAGCTATTACAGGAACCGCTGGAAAGACCACTACTAAGGAACTGATGAGTGCTGTGTTTGATACGCATTATAACACATTACATGTAGAAGGAAATAATAATCAATATGTAAGTGCTGGTATCATTGTTCAGAAACTCACGCAGGAGCATGAAGCTTATGTACAGGAGGTTCATGGTGGTAGCAAGGGATCTGCAAAGCGTATTTCAAGAATGATTAGCCCGGATATTGCTTTGATCACCAATATCGGAGAAGGTCATTTGAAGGATATGGGAACAATTGAGAATGTAATCAAAGGTAAGATGGATATTATAGCAGGTTTAAAAAAGGACGGAGTTTTAATTATAGATGATGATAATCAATATCTTCATGAACAACATCCGGACTGTAAAGTTATCCGGTATAGCCTGCATAATGAACTTTGTGATTATTATGCAAAAAATATTAGAAATTTAGGAAATATGATCAAGTTTCAAATAGTCTGCAAGGAAGGTACATACGATGCACAACTGAACTTTCAAGGAATTCATAATGTCAGCAATGCACTAGGAGTTTTTGCTGCTGGCAGATGTGCTGGGATACCAGCATATAAAATTATAGCGGGATTAACACACTATGTTCCAGATGCAGATAAACAAAATTTGATAGAAGTAGGCGGGTATAAGCTGATCATTGATAGTTACAGCTCAACAGCTATATCTGTTGAATCTGCAATAAAAGGATTAAGTGATTATCCGCTTGATGAAAATAATCGGCGTATTGCAGTTATCGGTGATATTCCGGCATTGGGAAGCAACTCTACGAAAGTTCATCAGGAAGTGGCAGAGAGACTTGTAAAATATAAATTTGATCTTCTCTTATGTTTTGGTGAGGATTCTGTATATTTCGTTGAAGCTGCACGCAGAAGCGGTAAAGAAGCGTATTATTTTGATAATCGTGAGGAGTTTAACCAGAAAATTGTAGATAGTATTCAGCCGGGAGACATCGTGTTGTTTAAAGGCGGAACCAGGCTGCACTTTAAAGAGGAGACAATTTATCCTATATTTGGAACTATTGTATAATGTGACAAAATAAAAAAGCAATCTTACATCAAAAAGCGATGAGATTGCTTTTTTTATTTACTTTATACGGAAGAATTTTTATTAAATCCCTGCCTTCCAGACCATACATAAAACAGCACGCCTAAGGCGATCCATATGATCAGACAGATACGGGATTCAAAGGCCAGATAGGACGGCATGCCTGGTATGATCAGCAGGATTACGAAGATAAAGGAAAATACAGCGCCTAAAACAGACAGGAGCCTGAGCACAGGCCTTTTATCCTGAGGGTTGTTTTTCAGGGTGCGGCAGGTAGACAGACATGTATAGCCGTATCCGATGGCAGCGCCGATGGAAGACATATCGACGACCCACCCCAGAACCTCGCGGCCAAACCAGGGAGCTGTCAGAGAAATGATCATAATAAAGAAGATCGCGTTTTTTGGAGTCTTGCTCTTCTGATCAATCTTTCCGAACCAGTCAGGCAGGGCGTGTTCTCTCGCCATGGAGTACAGCAGACGGCTGGTCGCCATGTAGAAGCCTATAATACCGGATAGTACCGCGCAGACCAGAGCTATGCCGAGAAAGATGAGTCCCGCCTTACCCATGATAAATTCTACAGCTTCACCGGTGGGCCAGTCGTAACCCTGCGCCATGAAATCTTCCCATGGGGCTACCGCCGCTGTGATCGTATTGATGGCGACATAAACAAAAGCACCGAATAATATGGCGATGATCATGATGCCGTTGGCTTTTTTCGGCGAGAAGTTGAATTCTTCTGCTGCCTGCGGAATGGAATCAAAGCCGACAAAGGCCCATGGCGCGACTGCTACGATAGCGATGATCGCCGCAAATGGTTCTTTGCCTTCCGGGTAAACCGGCTCCAGATTAGACAGCTTTACATCAGGATTCAGAAGGGCGCCGATGACCAAAATGAAAACAGACGCCACCAGAGAAAGCGCCATGACCGTCTGCAGCCAGCCCGCAACGCTGATGCCTTTGATAGAAAGCAGTCCGAAGAGGATCAGAGCAAAAGACGCTAATGCGATCTCTCCGGCGTAGATATCCCAGCCGGCCACCGAGTACAGGTAGCCGACTTCCAGCAGACCGCCCAGCAGTTTTCGGCTGACCAGCCCCAAAGCTGTGGCATTGAGGGGTACGATAGCCAGATAGGACAGGCTCAGGAACCAGCCGCATATGTAGGCGTGGCGGCGGCCGAAGCATTTGTTGGCAAAGGTGTATTCACCTCCGGCAACCGGAAATTTCTGCACCATGTAACCGTAATTCATGGCGATCGTGATCATGATCAGCGCGCCGATGGACATGCCGATCAAAGTGCCCAGCGTACCTGCTTTTGGCAGAAAGGTAGTGCCCGGCATGACAAAGGCGCCCCATCCGATGATGCTGCCCAGAGCCAGAGACCAGACATTGATTGGTTTAAGTTTTCGTTCCAGTTTAATTTCTTGTGTGTCACTCATAGATCGTGTTCCTTTTAGCTTATAAATTGAGTTATAATTTCTTCTATATTTTAGCACATTTTTATTAAATTTTGATGAAAATCTTAATTTTTCTTAAGAATTTTTAAAACATTTCAGCACAAGGAATTCATACATGAAATTTACAATATATGGATATTTTTGACCGTTTATTGAAAATATTGACCGAATATTTCTTTGCTGTTGCAAGTATAGCCCGGTTGTGATAAGGTGAAATCAGAAATACTTTTCGGAGATCTGGTTTTGTGGTAAAATAATATTTAGATAAATTATTTTGCCGGAGGACAGTTATGAAGATCATCATCTGCGATGACCAGATGGAAGAGAGAACTCAGATACATTCGATGTGCAGAACATACCTTGCGGAGCGCGGGCTTGACGGGGAAATTTCCGAGACAGCGGATCCGCAGGCGCTTCTGGATATGGAGACTATCGACGCGGACATTCTGATCCTGGACGTGGAAATGGGCGAGATGAACGGAATCGATGTGAAGAATCAGCTGGCCACGCGGAGCGACAGCCCTTTGGTCATCTTCGCGACCAGCCACCCGGAAGCCATGTCCCGGGCGTTCAATGTAAACGTCATAGGGTTTCTCATCAAACCTGTGGACCATGACGCGTTCGCGGAGTACATGAATTCTGCCGTAAACATTTTGACCGCCGACCGGGTCATCGACTATCCTGACGGATCAAAGGGAAGTACCGGAGATATCCTGTGGATCGAGTCGGATCGGGGCTATGCAGACGCGCATCTTGCAGGCGGCACGGTCAAAAGCTTTGGCAAGCGCTCCATCAAAGAGCTGGCGGCGTGGCTGGAACCCTTTGGCTTCCTGTGCATCAGCAGCGGACAGCTTGTCAATTGTAAGCACATCGATGATATGACGGACGACAGAGTCTTGCTGAAGGGCGTGGTGACAAAGCCGGGCGCGGAGCCGGGAGATGTGACTCTGACCGTCAGCAGGAGAAGGAAAAAGGATTGCTGGGAGAAGTATGTGTCCTACTGCGATAGGATGCAGAAGTATACATAGGAGACAGAAATGGGATTTAGGACGGTCATATTTGCTTTGAATTTATTGAATCTGCTGCTACTGTTTCGTTTTCTGCTGGGCTGCGAGTTTCGGAAGACTCGCGGCTCTGTTATTATGGGAATTGTGATTCTCGCCTGCGTATATCTCTCCTATGTTCCTGAGATTGGAGATTTCCTGTTTCAGTATGTCGATTTTGGAAGTGTTCTTTGGGCGCTGCTTCCGGTTGCCTGTCTGAAAGGGCGGAAGGTGAATCTGTTTTGTATTGGGTGCGTCCTTTTTTCTTTTCTAGGTGTGATATATGATTTAGTTATAGGTATTATATTAGTCATACTGGGAGAAAAAACAAATTTTAGTTTTTTTAATCTTTATTCAATGAGTTCTTTAGCAGTGGCAGCTCTGATTTTCATTGTGCTGTCATATTGTACACGGAATTTCAGAAATGCAATAAACGAAGTGGTAAATATAGTGAATCCGTTAGTATATGTTTTTTCTCTTATCGTAGTACATTTTTGCCGCTGGGAATGGACATATTTGGGTTCTAATATGAATCTTAATGATCAGATGATATATCAAGGATGGAATAAAGTCAATAATGCAATAGTGGCGATGGTTTCTATAGTGTTAATAATAGCCTTAGTATCAATTTATTATCAGAGAAAACAATTAAGACGTGAAATTAGATTGAAAGAAAAATGCATCAAAGAACAGGCAGAACAGTACGACTTTATGGGTAAGGCAAATCAAGAGTCGCGGAAATTCCGTCATGATTTCAACAAGCATATGGACGTATTGTCAAATTTGTTTGACAAAGGTCAGACAGAGGAACTGGGCGAGTACATCCATCAGCTCAGCGATATCAAAGAGCGGGCCTGTTATATCAGCACGGGGAACATGGTCTGTGACGCTATCGTCAATCAATATTATGTAAAGTGCAGAGAAGAGGGAATCGTATTGAAATGCAGCGGCGCCTTTCCTGAGGGGATGTCCATAGAAGTGACGGATATCTGTATCCTCATGTCCAACGCTTTGGAAAACGCCTATGAGGCGGCCCGCCAATGTGTAGATAGCAGAGAAATCCAGTGCAGGATCGGAAACCGAAAGCATCTGATTTTCATTACGATTCAAAATTCTGCTGCAAATCCGCCGATGATAGAGGAGGGAGCTATCCAAACGACGAAAGCGGATCGGGAACGGCATGGATTTGGCACGAAGAACATGCAGGAGTCTGCTCTGCGTAACGGCGGCAGCGTCAGGTGGAGATATGACGCTGCGAAGCATATCGTAGAGACAAAGATCTGTTTAAAGGACAGAAATCTGTAAGGCAATAACAGATTTCGACCGAATATTGAAAAAAATGACCGAATATTTCTTTGCTGTTGCAAGGTGAAGAGAATCGTGATAAGGTATAAATAGTTAGAAAATACTAAATTAAAGGACTATTATGGAGGAAGAAATGAAGAAGAAACTATTCAGTGTGATATTGACTTTATCACTTGCAATGAGTATGATGTCAGCAGGAACTTTTGCGGCGTCCGAGCAGAATGACATTCAAGATGTGGAACAGTTAAAAGCGGTGCTGTCCGGAGATTTAACAGAGGCGGAACAGGCACAGATTATAGAGCGTACTGACGACGCAGTTGTCAATGAACTCCTGATGGAAAAGCTGGATGAAGCAGTTGCGGTTTTGGATGAACGGGAGAATTATGCTGATATGAAGGTCCTTCCTGATGGGTCTGGCTATGATATTCAATCTTATGATCTGGGTGATGGCTGTATTCTGACGGTAGAACTGAGAGATGCAGCTGAGAATACTTTAGGAAGCATGCCGGCTGTATCACCGATGGCAACGACAACGCAGCCAGATGAATGGAAAGAATACGGAAACCGTTACTTTACAGCAAAGGCTTCTGTCACAATCAGCAGTGTGACAGCAAGTATGAGTTTGATTCATCGGTATTTATTATCGGCAGATGGAATTGAGGCAAAAAAAGGTGAAGCTGATGTGGATTGGCCCAAAAAAGGAGGTACATATAGTAAATCCACACCGCAAATATCAGATAGATATGCGAAGACAGTTGGTACTTCTGACGTAAATATTGATTGTACATATAGCTTTACTTGGAAATCATCTAATGGTACGACAAATAATGCAAAATACAATCTTAATACATCTGTTGGCTACGTAGCTATCAACAAGACTGCGAAGAAAATCAAAGTCAGACATTCATGGAATCTGACGAAGGTATCCTAGAACTGATAAATGAGATTTTAAGCCTGGGCTTGAAATAGATAATCCAGCGAAAGGAGGACAGACCGATGTGGCAGAATCAGAGGGTATTGGGATTAGCTCAGGGGATATAAAGGAAAAAACAAACAAGAGACTTGTTGCTTATGGATAAACAAAAGAAAGAGCTTTTCGGAAATAAGATCATGCATGGGAACGCAATATATCTATTTAGAAAAACTCTTACGACTATTATGGGGCATAGAGCAGCAAAAGTCAAGCCACAAAAGTGGAGAAAGGGTAACAAAATGAAGAGATTTATAAGTATTTTGCTGGTACTGGCCATGGTACTTGGGATGAGCACGTCTGTGTTTGCCGCAAATTCAGCATTAATAGAGAGTCAACCTGTTAATGAGAAAGCGGCAAATGGCGAAAGTAGTATTGAGCCATATAGCAGCAGATGGTATAGAGAGGACGTCGTGGAGAAAGAAAAAGAGCCATTTACTTTTTATAGTTCGGATAAGAAAAAAATGGTAACGGGGACCTATAAAAAAGTGGCAACCTATTATGTGTATAGAGATGGCTCTGGAAAACGTCAACATAAATTCGATACGTATACTTATACTTGGACAGGATACTACAGAACGAGCACGACAGGTACTTCAAGCAATTGGATAATAGATTCAAACTATGTAAAAATGTAACTCTTATGGATAAAAACGAATAGGAGCTGAGCATAGCTTCTATTCGTTTTTAAAAATAAAAGACATGAAGGAGGGAGAAAATGATTAAAGAAAGAATAGGTCGTGAAAAAATTATAACTGTAATAACTATTGCCGTGAATGTTGTTTTAATTCTGAGCGCGATGTTTCATAGTATTACGTTCAAATCAGAAGTTTTGGAAAACTGCCTGGTCGTAGGCATTCCGCTGCTTATTAGCATATTTTTGCTGTTTGTGGTAAAGAGACAGAAAGTCGGTGAAAAGGGGAAAGTATTACTGGTGTTATCCTATGGACTGGCAGGAATTGTGGTATTTCGATGGGCGGTTGCACTGCTGTTGCTTTTGTAGTGTGCTAAATGCAACGGATACCTTTTGATGATGGGGCAGCGCTTGAGACGATTAAGTCAAACCGGCATTTTCGATTCAAAAAACTTAAAATTCGCGACTCGAAGAGTAAAACATTAAGTCAAAACGCCATTTTGGGCATACAAAAACTTAATTCATGGATAAGAGTCCAGAAGGGAGATGAGGATAATGAGAAAACCATGCGGCAGGCTGTGTCTGCTGACTGTCAGCATTTTTGTTTTATGTTTATGTGTATCCTGCGCAGGCGCCGCGGACTGGACTTCGGTCAAACTGGCAGGGGATTATGCGGTCGTGCGGAGCAACACGGAAAGCATACAGCTATGCCTCATGGAAACAGATGATATGACGGTCGGTACTCCGACAGGAGGTAAAATCGTCACGGAAGTCGCCTATAACGAAGACTATATTCTGGAAAAGTGCAAGGAGCCTGCGGCCAGCATCAGTGAATGGCGTAACCTTTTCAAAAGATACTACTATATTGTAGATGTCAAAGAAGGAAAAACGACAGGGCCATATGAAAAATCCGATTTTGAAACAGCCTGTGAGGAAATGGGTATCCCTTCTCTTGACTGGCAGAATGTAGATGGTTTGGAGAAGGCAGAGTGAACCCTTCACACGCCGCAGCCTTTTTCGCCGCAGGGCGCAGAGGCCTCGGGACGGACACCCTTTGATGATGGGCGCAGAGGTTGAGGGAATTAAGTCAAAACGGCATTTTAGACATGCAAAAACTTAAATTCAGCGGCTTGAAAGGCAGAAATTTAAGTCAAAGTACCATTTTAGACTTACAAAAACTTAAATTCAGCGGCTTGAAAGGCAGAGAATTAGGTCAAAATGCCATTTTAAGCATGCAAAAACTTAAACTTTGAGGCTGAGTGAACGAAAAATTAGGTCAAAACGCTATTTCAAGCATACAAAAACTTAATTCATGGATGAAGACCTGATATGAGGATAATGAGAAAACTATTATGTGCATCCTGCGCGGGCGCTGCGGACTGGACTTCGGTCAGGCTGCCAGGCGATATTCGTGCTATTTCTTAAAAATTCTTAATTTTACGCGGAACGCTTGATACGGGGGCATACATATGATATAGTCTAATCAGGTACAAGACCGACGTGGAATAAGGTTCATAGAAAGATTCTTTTGGGGTGAAGGGAGAAGAGTATGAACGGTTTAGATTACGAGAAGCAGACAGGCGCGGCGGCCGGAAGACCGGCTAACAGCCTGATACTGGAACTGTTTTTGCTTTATAATTTGGCGTATTGCGTTATCGCATTCATTTTCCTTCCTGCGGCAGATCTGGCAGAAATAGAGCTGAACACTTTGCTCGGCTTGTTGACGCTGATCGGCGGAATCTTTTTTGTTGCGGTACTGCGGAGAACGGAGAAGTCCGACACTGCATCGAAAAACCTGCTGCTGATCAGCTTTGCCGCTGCCACGGTGGTAATATATAAATGGGTGAATGGATTCTTATAAAAATGGATATTGGGATTTTGGATTAAACGAGATATTAACGAGATGGAGAATTTCAGGTCTGATGCTCTCCGTTTGTTTTTTTTTTGCGCTGGGACTGGAAAAAATTTATATTGATGTAAGAATCCAAAAAAACCATTGAATGTCCTCGAAGGGTAGTGTATAATATTCGTAATAACAAAAGAACGGGAGGACAATAATAATGGTAAAATTATTAATTGGACATAAAGGAACAGGTAAGACTAAACAGATGATCGATCTGGCCAACGCGGAGATCGAAAAGAGCAGCGGCAGCGTCATCTTTATCAATAAGAATTCTCGCTTAATGTATGACTTGAAGTACCGTATCAGAGTCGTCTGCATGGAAGAATACGAGCATATCACCAACAGCGACGAGTACATAGGATTTATTTACGGCATCATCAGTTCTGACCATGATATTGAGACGATCTATATCGACAGCATCATGAAGCACGCGGATTTCACTCTGGGTGATATTCCTGAGTTCCTGACCAGACTGAAGACGATTTCCAAGAACTATGGCATGGACTTCGTTGTCAGCCTCAGCGCGGAGAAGGAAGAGATGATCGGCGTAGACTTCTCAGAATACGAAGTGCTGAACTAACCTGAGCGATCGAAATAACTGGGGGACAGAATCCTGTCCCTTCTTTTTTTGCAAAGGAGATACGGAAACAGCACTGGAAGAACGAAGGAGATGTTATGATAACACTGGATGATATCAGGGATGTGTATCGGGACAGAACACCTGAGCCCATCGGAAGACATCGGTATTTCTCTGTACTGGTGCCTGTGGTGGAAAAAGACGGCCGTCTTCATCTGCTCTTTGAGGTAAGGGCAAAGGCGATGGAGTCCCAGCCGGGGGAGATCTGTTTTCCCGGCGGGCATGTGGAGCCGGGGGAGGATCCGGCTGCGTGCGCCCTGAGGGAGACGATGGAGGAGATAGGAATACCTCCCGAAAAGGTCGAGATGATCGGTCCCGGGGATATTCTCTACGGGTATGCCAACTATACGCTCTATACGTATATGGGGATCATTTCCTTTGAGGCGTATGAGCAGGCAAGGCTGGCGCCTGAGGAGGTAGACGAGATCTTTCTGGTTCCTCTGGAAACTTTCATAGACCATCCGCCTCAGATCCAGAAGGAGAAGATCTATACGGAAATCAGCGACGACTTTCCTTTTGATAAGATCGGTATCGACGAGACCTATCCGTGGCGTGTCGGAGAGTGGGAGATACCCATCTACGATGTTCAGAGCAGGATCATCTGGGGACTGACGGCGAGGATCACAGAAAATATCGTGCGGGTTCTCGCGGACAGGAACGGCTGTGAGAAAAAATTCTTTTAAAAAGCAGAAAAGTACCGTATAATATGGGTAGAGACAATCAGGAGGAAAACCTATGAAAAAAGTCATGATTTTGCTGCTTGCGGCGCTTCTGACCGTGTCCACGGCAGGCTGCGGCGGTGATAAAGAGGAACTGCAGAGCAGTCCGGATTACGAGATCGCCATGATCACAGAGTCAGAAAACGTTTCTATCGATGATAAAAGCGATACGCAGGATACGTGGGAAGGTCTGCGGCGCTTCGCGGAGGACAACGGAAAGACCTTCAAGTATTATGAACCGGCAGAGGATTCCGATGACGGACGGCTGGAACAGATCGACATGGCGGCGCAGGCCGGCGCGAAGGTCATCGTCTGCTGCGGCGACTCTTTTCAGAGGGTCATTCACACGGCGCAGAGCAAATATGAGGATCTGACCTTTTTCTATGTGGACGGTTCGCCTCGAAGCGAAAAGGGAGAGATCGAGATTGGAAAAAACTGCCTCTGTCTGGCCTTTGATGAAACGCAGGCAGGCTTTCTGGCAGGATACAGCGCGGTCATGGAAGGCTGCAGCAGCCTCGGCTTTATGTCAGAGAACAAAAGCGCTTCTATGAAGCGTTACGGCTACGGTTTCCTGCAGGGCTGCAACCGGGCGGCAGAGGATAAAGGATGGAATGTGGACATCAGCTACAAATATTTTGATGAGGATGAAAGCGCTGCCAAAGTCCAGAGCGCGGCAGAGGACTGGTACAGGCAGGATACAGAACTGATCTTTGCCTGCGGCAGCGGCATCTTTGATTCTGTAGCCGTAGAGGCAGATATCGCAGACAAAGCAGTATTTGCCGGGGAAAGGGTGAATAGCCCGTCTAAACGGATTCTGGCAGCGGTGGTCAAAGAATGCGGAAATGTCATTTATCAACAGCTGGGCGACTTCTACAGCGGCACCTTTGAAGGCGGCAGGACGGTACGGATGGGCGTCGCGGAGGACAGTATTTCCATTCCGATGAAGCAGGGACGGTTTGAAGTCTTTTCATCTGAGGATTACCGGGCTGTCACGCGTGAATTGGCGGACGGAAAGGTCAAGCTGGCCGGAAGTAAGACCGGCTCTGTGGAAAAGCTGGTAGAGAAGCAGGGGCTGACCTCCATTGAGGTTACAATAAAATAGCAGTCACAGTAAAATATGCAGAAGATAGCAGGGGGCAGATCTGAAAGCCCCCTTCTTTTGAGATAAGGGGAATTTTATGTTTTTACCCGTTACAAGAGAAGATATGCAGGAGCGGGGCTGGGATCAGGCGGATTTTGTCCTGGTTACCGGCGATGCGTATGTGGACCACCATTCCTTCGGCACGGCGATCATCAGCCGTCTTCTGGAGAGCCGGGGCTATAAGGTGGCCATATTGGCGCGGCCGGATTTTCACAGCTGTGAGGATTTTCGGCGGTTTGAAAGACCGAGGCTGGGTTTTTTGATCAACAGCGGCACGGTAGATTCCATGGTCAACAACTACTCCGTATTTAAGCGAAAACGGCGGACCGACGAATATGCGCCAGGCGGAAAGGCAGGCGGCAGGCCGGACCGGGCTGTCATCGTCTACTGCAACCGGGCGCGGGAAGCCTATAAAGACGTACCTGTGATCATCGGCGGCATCGAGGCCAGTCTGCGGCGTCTGGGACACTACGACTACTGGAGCGATAAGGTGAGGCGTTCCATTCTGCTGGACAGCCGGGCTGACCTTTTGATTTACGGCATGGGCGAGCGGGCCATCGTCGAGATCGCCGAGGCGCTGGACGCCGGGCTGGACGTGAAGCAGATCACCTGGATCCGGGGGACCTGCTGCCGGGCAGAAGCCTTTGATGATGACGGTGAGACTGTTCGGCTGCCGGATTTTGATGACATCGCGGCGTCAAAGGACGCGTATTGCAGAAGCTTTGCTCTCACTTACCGCAGCAACGACTATATCAACGGCAAAAGGCTGATGGAGCGGTACACGGACAGCGTCTGGGTGGTGGTGAACCCGCCGCAGCCGCCGCTGACGCAGCTGGAACTGGACGATATCTACGAGCTGCCCTATGAGAACGAAGAGCATCCTATGTACCGGGAGGCAGGCGGCATTCCGGCTTTCCGTGAGATCAAATTCAGCCTGGTGTCCAGCCGGGGATGTTTTGGAGGATGCAGTTTCTGTGCCCTGACTTATCATCAGGGCAGACAGGTGCGCAGCCGGAGCAGGGAGTCTCTGGTAAGGGAAGCAGAGGCTCTGACGAGAAAAGCTGATTTCAAAGGGTATATACACGATGTGGGAGGCCCTACAGCGAACTTCCGACATCCTGCCTGCCGGCAGCAGCTGAAAAACGGCGTCTGCAAAAACAAAGACTGTCTCTATCCTCATCCCTGCGGCAACATGGAGGTGGATCATCAGGATTATCTGGATGTGCTGCGTGCTGTGCGCGGTGTGCCGGGCGTGAAAAAAGTTTTCATACGTTCAGGTATCCGATATGACTATGTAATGGCTGACAAAGACAGGACTTTTCTGCGTGAACTGTGCAAGTATCACGTCAGCGGTACACTCAAAGTGGCGCCGGAGCATATTTCTGACAGAGTGCTGTACTACATGCGAAAGCCGGAAAAGCAGGTCTTTCTGGACTTTGCCGCGAGTTACCGCCAGATAAACCGGGAGCTGGGACTGAAACAGTACCTGATCCCGTATCTGATCAGCTCCCATCCGGGCAGCACCCTGGAGGACGCCGTAGAACTGGCGCTGTTTCTGAAGGAGTACGGATTCGTGCCGGATCAGGTGCAGGATTTTTATCCGACGCCGGCTACTTTAGCTACCTGCATGTATTATACCGAAAAGGACCCGTTCACCATGGAACCTGTCTATGTGGCGAAGGATCTGGAAGAGAAAAAGATGCAGCGGGCGCTGATCCATTACAACAAACCGGAAAACAGAAATACCGTGATCAAAGCATTAAAAAAGGCAGGTCGGGAGGATCTGATCCCGGTACTCCTCGGAGGGAAGAAACATGAGCCTGATAAGCGAATTTACGAGAATCAAAAAAGCCGGAAAAAGACAGTACGAAAACGCAAAAGGTAAACCGCTGTCGCTGATCGAAGAGGTAGGAAGCGCCGCGGAGAATATGGTCATCTGCGGCGATAACAAAGGGGTCATGAAAACCCTTCTGACGGAATATAATATGGCCGGCAAGATAAAGATGATCTATATCGATCCGCCTTTCTTTTCTAAGGCAGACTACGACGCGGTGGTCCGGGCAGGCGGGGAGAATATCCGTCACAGGGCTTACGCGGACAAATGGGAGAAAGGTCTGGCCGCTTATTTGAAAATGCTTACGGCCCGGCTTTATCTCATGCGCGATCTGCTGGCTGACGACGGTCTGATCTGGGTCCATCTTGACTGGCACGCGGCACATTATGTAAAGGTCTTCATGGATGAGATCTTCGGCGAGAAAAACTTTGTCAACGAGATCGTATGGACTTACAAGTCCGGCGGATCCGGCAAAAAACATTTTTCACGCAAGCATGATACCATTCTGGTCTACAGCAAAACAGGAAAGTATCAGTTCTTTCCGCAGCAGGAGAAGTCCTATAACCGCCAGCTGAAGCCATATCATTTTAAAGGCGTGAAGGAATATAAGGATGACGTGGGCTGGTACACCATGGTCAATATGAAGGATGTGTGGAACATCGATATGGTGGGGCGCACATCGGCGGAACGGACCGGTTACGCCACACAGAAACCTGAGCAGCTGATCGCCCGCATGATGGAAAGCTGCACGAAAGAGGGCGATCTGTGCGCTGACTTTTTCTGCGGCAGCGGGACTCTGGCGGCAGTGGCCGCGGCCAAAAAAAGAAGATTCATCGTGTGTGATTCAGGACGTCTGGCTGTGGAAAACACCATCAGCCGTCTGAGCCGCCTCAGTCAGTCAGGCTCTGACAATGGTTTTGGCAGCTTTGACGGCGCGGCGGATCCTGAGGCGGGTTTTCGGGTCTACGATATGTCAAAGCGATCGAAGCCGTCGCTGTCGGTGAAGGTGGGCATTGAGGCTGAGCCGTTTCCCGCTTCGGAGAAGGTCCTGCTGCGGGTCAGGCTGCTGTCCCTGTCGGAGCGTGATCTTGCCAGAAGTGTAGCCGAGAAGGCACATCAGACTGTCAGGAAGATCGTCAGGGAGTCGCCGCTGGAAATGGTCTCCTCATGGAGTGTGGACTTTGACCCGCGGGACCAGGTGCACCGGCCGGAGCAGGTTTTTACCCGAACAAAGGAAGTTCTGCCGGAGTTCTGTGAGAAGATCGTATCGGGTCCCTGCCATATCCGTGTAAAGGTAGCGGATATATTTGGAAATACAGTTTATGAAAGGATCGACTATGAAGGATAAAGGAAAAAAAGCTCTGGCTGATATCTTCTTTCTGCTCATCGCCTGTACGGTCGGCGCTTTTGCCACCACAGCGGTGATGATACCCAACGGACTGACCAGCGGAGGTCTTACAGGCATCGTACGGATCCTGCAGTACTTTGTGGACATCAATTTTTCTTTAGCCTATTACGCAGGCGCTTTTCTGATCTTACTGGTAGTGGTTTTTACGATAGGGTTTCGCGAGGCGAAGAAAGTTCTGGTTGTGACCCTGTTATATCCGGCTGTCCTGTTCGTGCTGGAACTGTTTGATTTTCAGCTCCTCGAAGAAAAGGACGTGATCCTGGCGGCGATCTTCTGCGGCGTGTTTTCCGGAGTCTGCAACGGTATCGTATTCTGGAGAGGCTACGCGTTCTGCGGTACTGAATCCATCGCCAATATTATTAAGAAAAAGCTGATGCCGCAGGTGGATATCAGTAAGATCCTGCTTCTGTTAGACGCCGGTATCATCGTGATCTCCGCGTTTATTTACGGGCGGAATATCGCGTTATACGCGCTTGTGACACAGTTTATCGCTTCTAAGATGGTAGACTTTATTATCTACGGTTTTGAGACAAAGATCGTCCAGGTCAATATTCTTACCGCAAGGGCTGATGAAACTGTGGAGTTCGTTATGAAGGAGCTGAACCGGGGCGTGTCCAGCCGTACCACAGTAGGGGAGTTTACCGGACAGCAGAAGAAGGAACTGGTCGTTCTGTGCTCGCCCAGAGAGAGCATGCTGCTGAAGCGTTTTCTGGCGTCTGTGGATCCCGGCGCTTTCGTTACTGTGCTTCACGTGGAGACTGTGTGGGGCAGCGGCAAAGGATTCAGCAGCATCGATGGAGATTAGCAGTCATATAGAAACTGCCGGACGACTGGTGCAGCACCTGGCGCAGCACTGAAGCGTGCGTCTTTATATCAAAACAACCAGATCGATCACAAAAAATGTGAATTATGACTGAAAGAAAAACCGCTGTAAACGTCTGAAAACAGACATTTACAGCGGTTTTTACTTTGGTGCGCCAGACAGGAATCGAACCTGCGGCCTTCACATTCGGAGTGTGCTACTCTATCCCCTGAGCTACTGGCGCATAACAATAGTATTATAGCATAAAAATTTATTGTTGTGAAGAGAAAATTTGTTTTCTTCGCGGTAAACCCAGGAAATTTCTTTTGCGCTGTCGATCCTGTCAACGTTTTGATTCTGAAATGTTGACAGGATCGACACTTTTTTTATTCTTTGACACTTTTGTCAATAAACCAGCGATGTCTTAACGTCCCAGTCCCAGACCGAAGTTATCCTTTACTCTCTGCATAACCGGCTTCGCGATAGCGTTGGCACGCGCCGCGCCGTCTTTCAGGATGTCGATCAGTTCATCAGAGTATCGGATCTCTTCATATCTGGCTTTGATCGGAGCCAGCGCGTTTACCGTGATCTCTACCAGATCCTTCTTGAAATCGCCGTAGCCTTTTCCTTCGTAGTCTTTCTCGATCTGCTCCAGGGAAACGCCTGCAAGCACGCTGTAAATGTTCATCAGGTTGCTGACGCCCGGTTTGTTTTCCGGATCAAAGCGGATCACGCCCTCAGAGTCAGTCGTAGCCTTCATGATGGACTTCTTGATCTTCGCAGGATCGTCCAGCAGGGAGATACGGCTGTGAATGTTCGGCGCGGATTTACTCATCTTCTGCGTCGGATCGTCCAGCGCCATGATACGCGCGCCTTCCTTCAGATAACGGCCTTCAGGAACTACAAAGGTCTTTTTTTTGGTATTGTTGACCCGGATGGCGATGTCACGGCAGAGTTCGATGTGCTGTTTCTGGTCGTTACCTACAGGAACTATATCCGTGTCATACAGCAGAATGTCAGCGGCCATCAGGACAGGGTATGTGAACAGTCCTGTCGGCGCGGATTCTTTGTTGTGGCTCTTTGCCTTGAACTGGGTCATTCGGGAAAGCTCACCGGTGTAACAGTTACAGTTGAGGACCCATCCCAGCTCCGCGTGGCCCGGCACATCAGACTGAACGAAAACGATGGATTTCTTCGGATCCACGCCTACAGCCAGATACAGAGACGCTACGTCCAGAATGTGTTTCCGCAGTTCTTTCGGATCCTGCGGTACTGTGATCGCGTGCTCATCGACGATGCAGTAGATGCACTCATGATCCTCCTGCAGTTCCACGAACTGTCTGAGCGCGCCCAGATAGTTGCCGAGATGAATGTTGCCAGTCGGCTGTACGCCGGAAAAAACTCTTTTCATTGTTATTACCTCTTTCTTTCATAAAATCAAAAAAGCCTTTGCCCCGTCAAGGGACAAAAGCGATGCTTCTGCGATACCACCCTCGTTGATCCGCCTTCGCAGGCAGACCCCCTCATGAACATACTGTCATATGTCCTTCGATGTCACGGTCGAACCCGTCGCCCCTACTTCGCGTGATCAAAGGGTGTCAGTCAGACCTTCGTTTCTCGGTCCTGACGGCCCTCGCTCTGCGGTTCGGTTTGCCCTCGTAAGTCCATTCGCCTGCCTGTCCGCCGCCGCGATCCCACCATCTGCGGCTCTCTTCTGACGACCTTTGCCGGTTACTACTCTTACTCATCGGTTTTGTGGATATGAACTTTATACTTAAAAATTCTAGCACAACAGAAGGGTTAAGTCAAGAGGCGCTTTTTGCCGAAATTCACGATCTGCAGTATAACGCCCAGAATGATCAGGCCCAGGCCCGCGTAGGAAGACCATTCGATCGGTTCGCCGATGAGGAAGTAGATCCAGATCAGGGAAACGAAAGGGGTCAGGTAGATCAGATTTGACATCTTTGCCGTATCGCCAAGATCCAGCGCCAGAGCCCAGGTGGTAAAGGCCACGCCGTAAACCAGAACGCCGTCCCACAGGATGCCCGGCCACTGGCCGGCTTCTAATACAGGAAAACCGCCGCCTGCCGCGAGTATTACGGTAGAAACGATGGCAGATACACCATAATAGATCATCATAGTCACAAACTTGTCGTGGGTAACTCTGATGGTAAGCACAGAATAGAGACCGTAGGATACAGCTGCCAGAATACAGGTGCCGGTGCCGAGGAGATCTATGTTTCCCAGACTGAGCAGATCGCCTTCTGTGGCAACGATGGCAACGCCGAAAAAGGACAGCAGCAGAGAGATTCCCTTGCGCGGGGTCATCTTCTGCTTCAGGATGAAACAGGAGAAGACCACCACCATGATAGGCCACAGATAATTGATGATAAATGCCTGCTGGGCTTTCATCAGTGTCATGCTGTAGTACAGGAGGCCGTTGTACATGAACGTGCCGAGAAAACCGATGCCGCACATAATGATAAGATCCCGCAGGGATATTTTTCTGAGAAGGGCCATGCGGCCGGTAACCAGGTTATATGCTGCAAGGAAGACCACTGCGACGATACTGGTATAAAAGAGTACAGTCATGGTGCTGAGAGACTGCAGCAGCAGCGCGTTGACCGCCGCCGAAGAACCCCAGAAGAAAATCGTTATCGAGGCAAAGAGATATTCTTTCTTCATATAGTATTCCTCCTCATTTTTTAATCGCCACTATACTTTATCATTTTTAAAAAACATGCGCAAGACCTCATTTTGTTACAGCCTGTATATGTGAAATCAGGAGCCGGCATCATTCACCCTTGTATTCTGCAGAGAAATGTGGCACAATAGATGACGGAGAACACATGTTTAGAAAGAGGGGGACTATGAAAACCGATCACAATAATAAGAGTGGATTTACCGTCAGAAGCGTCAGTCTGCCGGAGGATCTGGAAGAGATAAAGTTTGGAAAGTACTGGCTGGTAGAAGTCAGAGAAGAGGAGTGCGACGTGGCAGGCGTCCGGTTCACTGACGAAGATCTGACGGGGATGAACCTGCAGGGTATGACATTTGAAAATACGGTCTTTGAGCACTGCCGCCTGGAGACGGCGGATCTTCGGAAGTGCACTTTTCGCAACGTGCTGTTTCAGGACTGCCTGCTGGCAGGAGCAAAGCTTTCCGGGAGCTGGATACAGCAGTGCGCTTTCAGAGAATGCCAGATGAGGAGTGCTGATCTCAGTGAAAGCAGCATTTCCCACCTGACTGTTAAAGACAGCAGTCTGGCCTACGCCAATTTTACGTCGGCGAAGCTGAAACAGTGCGCTTTGGCAGGCAGCGATTTTACAGAGTGCTTTTTCGCGTCCTGCGGACTGAAGAACATCAGGATGCAGGAATGCCGTTTTGTCCGGACAGATTTTTTCAAAACGGCGCTGAAGGATCTGGACTTTACAGACTGCACACTGGAAGGAATCAGCGTTTCCGACAGCGGCAGCGAGCTGAGAGGAGCTGTCGTAAATATATGGCAGGCAGCAGATCTTGCCAGAATGCTGGGTGTGATCGTCACAGAGTAACGCAGAGTAAGCTGCTTTTGTTTGACACCCACGCGATAAAATGGTAATCTATAATATAGAGAAGAAGGGCAACCTTAATGATACAGAGGATAAGTATATGAAAGATTACAAATTAGAAAAGAAGTTTTATGAATTCCGCGATCTGCGGGAACTGCTGCGCACGTCGGCGGAAAAATACGCTGACAAGGTGGCCTTTGTCACCAAGATAAAGGATAAGAAGACAAAGGAAGTCAACTACATCAACACCACCTATGCCGGGCTTTTTGAGACCATGGGCTATCTGGGAACCGCGCTGACGGAGCGGGGCTATCAGGGCAGGCGGGTCGCCGTTATAGGTGACAACAGCTATAACTGGTGTCTGGCGTATTTCACTGCCAGCTGCGGGATCGGCGTTACTGTGCCCCTGGACAAGGCGCTGCAGAAAGAGGAACTGGTCAGCTGCCTCAACCGAAGCGACGCAGAGGTGATCTTCTATGACAGGAAGACTGCGAAGATCATAGAAGAAATCTATTCTGAGGGATCCACCCGCCTGTCGCTGCTGGTGGCCATGGATTTTGAAAGCGAGACCGCAACCTCTCTGATGCATCTCATCGACCAGGGACAGAAGCTGGTCGAAGCAGGCGACCGCCGTTATCTGGACGCTGAGATCGATCCGGATGCCATGAACTATCTGCTGTTCACCTCCGGAACGACTTCTCAGTCCAAGGCAGTTATGCTGTCTCACAGAAACTTCATGAGCTGTAATTACGGCATGAACTGCGAAGAGCTGTTCTTTCCGGACGACGTCAATATGATGATCCTGCCGCTTCACCACTGCTACGGCATGAGCGGGCTTCTGACTTTCCTGTCACAGGGCATGAAGAACTGCTTCTGCGACGGTCTGAAATACATCACCATGAATCTGAAGGAATACGGCGTGTCCGTTATCATGAGTGTGCCGCTGCTGCTGGAGAGTATGTATAAAAAGATCAACAAAGCGATCGAGGCTCAGGGCATGGAGGGCAAAGTGGCTTTTGCCATGAAGGTCTGCAATTTCAGTGATAAGGTGGGCATCAACCTGAGACGGAAGATGTTTAAGGCCATCATAGATCAGCTGGGCGGCCGGATGCGGTTCATCATCAACGGCGCGGCAGCGCTGGATCCGGTAGTGTCAAAGGGCTTTAACGATCTGGGAATCCTGACTGTACAGGGTTACGGTCTGACGGAGACAGCACCGACTATTTCCAGCGAGACCTATCGCTATCTGAAACCGGGTTCCTGCGGCAAAGTCATGCCGAACGTGGAAGCGAAGATCCTGGATCCGGGTGAAGAAGGCATTGGCGAGCTGGTCGTCAGAGGCGATAATGTGATGCTGGGCTATTATGATAATCAGGAAGCCACTGATGAGGTCCTCATTGACGGGTGGTTCCACACCGGCGATCTGGCTTATATCGATGAAGACGGCTACCTGTTTATCAGCGGACGGAAGAAGAACGTCATCGTCATGAAAAACGGCAAGAACGTCTATCCGGAGGAGATCGAGAATCTGATCAACGTGCTGCCGTACGTAGAGGAGAGCATGGTCTTTACCAGAGAGAAGACAAACGACTTTGTCCTTTGGGCTAAGGTGGTTTACGACAAAGGGTATCTGACCGAGTATAACATGACGGCAGAGGAACTGGCAGCAAAGCTGGATGAGGATATGGACCGGATCAACGCCGGTATGCCGGCATATAAGATGGTGAAGAAGTACTTCCTGTCTGATAAGCCGACGATTAAGACGACCACTGCAAAGACCAAACGAAATGAAGAGATCAAGCAGATACAGGAAGAACTGAAAGAGCTGGGGTTGTAAATCCCTGTGTTTCATCAAAATCCCCAGATCTTTGAATTTGGGGTTTTTTTCTTGAAAGAATAGTGAAAAGTCAGTTAGTTTTGATAAAACATTTCGTATGATGAAACGAACTCTGTATCTGTTTCATCATATGAAACGGATGTCCGGTTGCACTTTCGGGATGTGAAAGGGTATAATGCTCTCATCAAAAAACAGGAGCGTGATAAAAGATGAGTGAAAATACCATGTGGGCTTTAGTGAAGGACAGGGCGGCTCCCGGCCTTACGAGAAAACGGGTGCCTGTTCCTGAGGTCGGTCCTGATGATGTGAAGATCCGGATACATAAGACGGCGATCTGTGGAACGGACGTCCATATTTATCAGTGGAATCAGTGGGCGCAGGACACGATTCCACTGGGGCTGACAGCGGGTCATGAGTATGTAGGCGAGATCGTTGAAACAGGCAGTAATGTCAGGAACTTTGCCATAGGCGAGCTGGTCTCCGGCGAAGGGCATATTACCTGCGGTCACTGTCGCAACTGTCTGGAGGGACATAAGGAAAACTGCAAAGACGCCAAAGGCGTCGGCGTCAACCGAAACGGCGCTTTTGCCGAGTATCTGGTCATTCCACAGGAAAACGTGTGGCGATGCAGTGAAAATATTGCTGAAGAACTGTACGCTGTCTTTGATCCGTTCGGAAACGCAGTACATACGGCGCTCTCCTACGACAGCCTGGGCGAAGATGTTTTGATCGCGGGAGCGGGGCCTATCGGCTGTATGGCTGCCGCGACAGCAAAGTTTTCCGGCGCGCGCCACGTGGTGGTGACAGACTTCAATCCGTACCGGCTGAAACTGGCAGAAAAACTGGGAGCGGACCGCGCCGTTGACCTGAACCGCGAGAAGCTTCCGGACGTTATGCAGGAGCTGGACATGAAGGAAGGCTTTGATATCGGTATGGAAATGTCAGGAAGTCCTGCGGGACTTTCCTCCATGATCAAAAATATGAAACATGGAGGAAAGATCGCACTTCTGGGTCTGCAGGGAAAACAGACGCCGGTAGATCTGGAAACCGTTATTTTCAACGGACTGAATCTGCGAGGAATCTACGGACGCAAGGTCTGGGATACCTGGTATAAGATGACAGTCATGCTGCAGAGCGGCCTGGACATTTCTGCCATCATTACGCACAGGTTTGACGCTGAGGATTACGAAAAAGGATTTGAAGCTATGATTTCCGGTAATTCCGGAAAAGTTATTTTAAATTGGACGAAGGGAGAATAGTCATGTCAAGAAAAGACGATCTGTTAAAGTATTATGCCAGGGAGATCGACGGCATCCGGGAGGCCAGTCTGTATAAGGATGAACTAGTGATCACATCCGTGCAGGGACCCCGCGTCCGCCTTTCTGACGGCCGTGAAGTTATCAATATGTGCGCAAACAACTATCTGGGCCTGGCGGACAGCACCAGACTGATCAAAGCGGCCAAAGACGCTTTTGATGAGAAGGGTTACGGCATGTCGTCGGTACGCTTTATCTGCGGAACGCAGGATATTCATAAGGCTCTGGAGAAAAAGCTGAGCAGCTTTTTCGGTATGGAGGATACGATTTTGTACGCCTCCTGCTTTGACGCCAATGGCGGACTTTTTGAGACGATCCTGACGGAAGAGGACGCGGTTATCAGTGATGAACTGAATCATGCTTCTATTATCGACGGGATACGTCTGTGCAAAGCGAAGCGCTACAGATACAAGAATAATGACATGGCTGATCTGGAGAGGAAACTGAAGGAGGCTGACGCGGCGGGCGCGCGGATCAAGCTGATCGCAACAGACGGCGTGTTCTCCATGGACGGCATCATCGCGGATCTTTCCGGCATCTGTGATCTGGCGGACAGGTATAATGCGCTGGTCATGGTGGACGACAGCCACGCGGCAGGATTTGTGGGAAAGACTGGCAGAGGAACGCCGGAATACTGCGGCGTTCAGGGCCGGATCGATATTCTGACCGGTACGCTGGGAAAGGCACTGGGCGGCGCATCCGGCGGCTATACCTGTGCCAGATCTGAGATCGTGGAGCTGCTGCGCCAGAGAAGCCGGCCGTATCTGTTCTCCAACACACTGGCTCCTTCCATTGTGGGAGCGGGGATCGAGGTGCTCAATATGCTTGAGGAAAGCACAGAGCTTCGTGACCACCTGGAAGAGATCACCGGTTATTATCGGCGCAGACTGGCGGAAGAAGGCTTTGACATCATCGATGGTGTGCACCCGTGCGTGCCGGTGATGCTGTATGACGAGAAGCTGGCCGCAGCGTACGCGAAAAGGATGGTGGAAAAGGGCGTGTATGTGGTCGCTTTTTCCTATCCGGTGGTGCCGAAGGGCAGAGCACGGATACGGACCCAGCTGTGCGCCGGTCATACGAGGGAGGATATCGACTTCATTGTGGAAGCGTTCAAAGAAACAAGGAAAGAGATTGAAGGATAAGCAGTTTTGGCCGGTATGGGAATCCGTCCTTGCCAAAGGGCTGTTTTGTGCATATAATAAAAGCATCTTAGAAAATGGAGGATCCATCTTTGAGCGAGCGACTGAAAGAAACAGGGAGACAGATCCGCATGTATCGGCTTGCATTGGGCATGTCGCTGCAGGAATTTGCTGATAGGATACATAAGAGCAAGGCTACGGTATCGAAATATGAAAACGGTCTGATCTCTGTAGATCTGGAGACTTTTTTTGATATTTCTGCGGCGCTGGGCGTTGCTCCGGCCAAGCTGATGGCACTGCCAAAGACTGTCGGAGACAGCGCCGTGTCTGGCGGGAGACAGAGCCGCCAGTATCTCTATTCCTATGCCCGCAGAGGCAGTCAGGTGACCAGAAGCGTGCTGGATCATTACTCCGGTGAGCAGGGAAATCTGGATGTTACCTTCTTCTATGACGTACCATCTTTTGAGCATCTGGAAAAATGCAGAGGCATTTATGAGGGCTCTATGTCCAAAGAAGGACCGATTTTGAACTATCAGTTTGTCAACCGCAGAAACAGCACGGAGCATACCTTTTTATGCTGCCTGGAAAGTCTGGACAACAACGGCTACAACATGGGACTGCTGTCCAGCATTTCCTACACCACCATGACGCCGAATGCTATCAAAGTGATTCTTTCTCCGGTGCAGCTGGCCGAGACCGAGGAACTGTGCCGGCTTCTGACCTTTGATAAAGAGGATATCCAACGTCTGAAACGGGATAATATGCTGACGGTGGACAGGCGATAGGAGAACACTCTAAATAATCGTGTGGGGATTAAGTAAAAATACGGCACTTCAAGCATCCGTAAAGGTTGTCTGAGGTGCCATTTTTAATGGCTTAGTCTCTGGTCTGGACACTCTTTGATGAAGATATAACTGATAAAATTTAATTAATCGTGCATTTTATAAGATATAACTGATAAAACTTGAAATTTATCGTTGTTTTTTCGCTGTAATTGGGATATACTATGGTTAATTACAGGAAAAGGGGATGAACTTGATGATCAAACGTGAAATGTATATGAGCCGTATTCGTCCGTTTATCGGGGGCGAACTGGTTAAGGTGATGACTGGTATTCGGCGCTGCGGAAAATCGGTTATGCTGGAACTTATAAAAGAGGAACTGATCGCGGATGGTATCAATTCGTCGCAGTTTATTTCTATCAACTTTGAGGATTTGAGTTATTCTCATCTGCTGACCGCAAAAAAGCTGCATGAAGAAGTTGTGAAAAGAGCAAAGACCATTGACGGAAAAGTGTATCTTTTCTTTGATGAGATTCAGGAAGTGCAGGGATGGGAAAAGTGCATCAACTCTTTTCGTGTCGCTTTGGACTGTGACATCTATATCACCGGTTCTAACGCAAAGCTTCTGTCAGGTGAGCTCGCAACTTATCTGGGAGGACGCTATGCAGAGTTTGTGATCTATCCGTTTTCCTTTGCGGAATTTCTGGAGCTGTATCATACGGTAGAACCGGATGCGTCTCAGGCAAAGTGCTT
Organism: Eubacterium sp.; assembly: GCA_021769965.1. Lineage (GTDB taxonomy): Bacteria > Bacillota > Clostridia > Peptostreptococcales > Anaerovoracaceae > Senimuribacter. The sequence continues at coordinate 45,166 of JAETRU010000007.1, read as the reverse complement.
TCATAAGTATCTTTTGGCCGGGGGAATGCCATATCTCGCTAATCTTGGATTTGCAGATGCGCCATCTATGCAGTATTTTACAGACCTTTTCAATTCCATCCAGCTTAAGGATATCGTCAAGAGAAATAAAATTCGTGATATTGACCTGCTTGAACGAATTATTGCTTACATCATGGCAAATGTGGGAACGACTTTTTCTGCAACGTCACTTGTAAAATTTTTCCGGAGCGAGCATCGAACTGTATCTGCAGAAACAGTTCTAAACTATATCAGGTACTGTTGTGATGCGTATTTGTTTTATCAGGTTAAGAGAGAAGATCTGCATGGAAAGCAGATACTTGCCTCCAATGAAAAATACTACATTGCTGATCACGGTATCAGAGAAGCTGTATTTGGCGGCAATATGCGCGACATCAATCTGGTCCTCGAAAATATCGTATATATGGAACTGCTGCGTCGCGGATATTCGGTTACGGCAGGCAGAGCCGGGGAAAAGGAAATTGACTTTGTCTGCGACAAAAGAGGAGAGAAGCTCTATGTGCAGGTGGCTTACCTTTTGGCATCTGAAGATACTGTCAAAAGAGAGTTCGGCGCCTATGACAGCATCCGGGATAACTTCCCAAAGTATGTAGTGACCATGGATGAACTTGATATGAGCAGAGATGGAATCAAGCATAGAAATATCAGGGATTTTCTCACTGCAGAAGAATGGAACTGAGCTTGGTATGGAAGAACTAAAGGAGAGGTGAAACCATGGCGTATAAAGAACTGATAAAAAACTTTGACCGCACCAGGGAGTATCTTCGCGACTTTTATGTCTATGGATTTCGCAGCCGCAGTGAGTTCGGCGAAGAAAAGGGCATAAGCGGGCGCAGTTATGATAACGAGAAAAGACGTATCGAAAGCTGGCTGGGAGAATATATGTCTTTCCGTCAGGATAAAGAGGGAAAGCGGGTTTTTCTGTCGGTGGACAGCAGCGCCATTGTAAAAAATCCGCTCTATCAGGCCTTCAAAGCAAAGAGCTTTACAGATAATGACATCATGCTTCACTTTTATATTCTGGATTTGCTGGCGGAGGAAACAGCGCTTTCAGCCAGAGAGATTGCCGATGAGATTTATGACCGGTATCTGATCCATTTTTCTTCTGAAAAAAACATCGACGAATCAACAGTCAGAAAAAAATTACAGGAATATGTAAAAGAGGGTTTGCTTGTAAAAGAAAAAAGCGGCAGGGATACGCTCTATCGTTTGAAAGACAGCAGTGTACCGGTCGCTGCATGGAAAGACGCGGCGGGATTTTTTGCTGAGGCGGGTCCTTTAGGCGTAATCGGGGCGTATATTCTGGATCAGAGTCCGGCATGTCATGATGAAACGGAATCTGTATTCTCCTTTAAACATCATTATATTCTGCATGCGCTGGACAGTCAGATTCTGCTCGAAATCCTCACCGCAATCGGTGAGGACAAAGAAATTCACATCAATATCAGAAGAAATGCACTGCGTGAAGAGGGACATGATCATCAGGTCTGCCCGATGAAAGTGCTGATCAGTACGCAGACCGGAAGGCAGTATCTCCTGTGTTGGCATTTTCTGTACCAGAAATTCCGTTTTTTCCGTCTTGACAGAATCTATGAAGTGAAAACTGGCAAGGCTGTGCCTGACTATGAAATGCTGAAAGAAAAATGTGAGGCATTTCAGCAGCATCTCTGGGGTGTTTCCACAGGGGGCGACGGCACGGACAGAACCCTGACGGAACACATTGAAATGATTGTTCGCGTAGAAAAAGGAGAAGACCATATCCTGCAGAGACTGAACCGGGAGAAACGAAATGGGACAATTGAGCAGCTCAGTGAGAATGAATACCGTTTTTCTGCGGAGGTTTATGATGCTTTGGAAATGCTGCCCTGGATACGAACTTTTACAGGCCGTATTCAGTCTTTGTCGTGCAGTAATGCAGAAGTAACAGAGCGATTTTATGAAGATTTGAAACTTATGGCTGAGATATATGAACAAGATGATGGAGAGGAGGAAGAGACCCATGCTGTTCAGTGAAATTTACGGGACTTATTTTCGCGTGATGGAAGAAATATTGAACAAGGCGGCGGCCGGAACGCTGACAAGGCGGGAGATGACAGAAATCATCAGAAACAGGGCTTTTGAAGAAAGCATTGCTGTGATTCCCCAGGCATTAAAATCGGAAAGCTGGCCGCTGATTGATGAAGACCTGAAAACGCCCCTTTGTCATCCTGCCGCGATGGGACTCACAGAGCTGGAAAAAAGATGGCTGCGGACCCTTCTCGATGATCCAAGAATCGCGCTGTTTGACGTGTCTTCCGAAGGTCTTGAAGATGTATTGCCCCTTTATCCTAAGGATGCACTGGTATATTTTGATCAGTACAGCGATGGAGATTCTTATGATGATCCAAAATATCAGGAACATTTTAAAGTGATTTTGCAGGCGCTGCACGAAAAAAGAAAGTTAAAGATCGTTTTTCAGGGAAGACACGGCAGAAATCACTGAAATGTGTGCCGTATAGATTGGAGTACTCTGCGAAAGATGATAAATTCAGGCTTTTTTGTGAAAGAAATGGGAGGCTGCAGACAATCAACCTGGGCAGGATTCGTTCCTGTCAGCTGCTGGAGCCTTTTGCAGAGGTGAAAAATGCTGCCGCGGAAGAAGCACTGATTGAATCAGAAAAACTGTCCTTGACTTTGGAGTTGATAGATGAGCGCAATGCACTGGAGCGGGTGATGCTGCATTTTTCTCATTTAGAAAAGGAGGCCAGGCAAATTGAGGAAAACCGCTATCAGTTGAAACTGCAGTATCGGAAAGATGATGAAACGGAAATTCTGATACGGGTTCTGTCCTTTGGCCCTATGGTAAAGGTGACTGCGCCCCAGCGGTTTATAAAGCAAATGCGGCGGCGGATTCAGAAGCAGATGCAGTTTCAGCCGCAGGAGTGATAGAAACTAATTTGGAAAATTTTGGAGAGTTCGCACCTTTTTTTCCGTGAAAAGCAGTTTTTTCTCTGCTATGATAAAGATGTCCTCGGGAGAGGACAAAGGCACAATCAGCAATATCACTATTAACATGTTGGGATCCACGACTTTCGCGCCTATCCAAAGTCAAAGGAACCAGTCGCCAGAGATTGGTGACCCGAAGCCGGGTGAAAGACCGGCACGTGTCTTAATTTAGTTAGTGCCTTGTAATAGCAGTAAAGACACCTGCAGCAAACGAATTCAATTCCACATAAAGAAGACTAGGAAAAAGCTGACGCAGCAAATGCGAATCTGGTAGGCAAAAAGAACGGTGTCTTGTTGAAATGAACGGAAGGAGAGAAGCTATGCTGCAATTTTTGAAAAAGAACGCAAATCAGACTTATACAGAGAATGGGGCGTTGACGCTTTTGAGCACAGGTTCTGACTGCTTAGACCTTTTCGCAAGAATTGGCGGCATGCGCTACGCGGATTCCGATGAGGTCTTAAAGAGTTTTATCAGAGCCTACGGAGAAGACCCGGATCTGGCGATGAAAATTCTGTTTTACGCCAGAGACGTTCGCGGAGGTCTTGGAGAACGGCGTATCTTTCGTGAAATTATGCATTGGCTGGGCGATCATGAACCTTTATCGGTGCGAAAAAACATCGAATACATAGCGGAGTACGGCAGATTTGACGATCTGCTGTGCCTCCTGCATACAAAATGCGAAGAAGATGTCATGGTCTGCATAGAGAAACAATTGAAAGCAGATTTACAGGATCTGGAAGAAGGGAAGAATGTATCCCTCCTTGGGAAATGGCTTCCTTCTGTCAATGCTTCCAGCAAAGAGACGGTCCGTGCGGCGAAGCGGATCGCCCGCCATCTCAGCATGGAGGACGCGGAATATCGTAAAATGCTTTCCGCCTTGAGGGGCAGAATTTCTATTATTGAAAACAATCTGCGCTGCCGGGCGTACAATTTTGACTATAGCCGCCAGCCGTCTCAGGCGCTGGTGCGGTACAGAAAGGCTTTTTTGAGAAATGATGCGGTCCGCTATGAGCGCTTTATAGAACTGGCGTCCCGGGGAAAGGTGAAAATGAATACCAATACCCTGACTCCCTATGAAATCGTAGCGCCGCTGTATGAAGAATATTGGGATTATTATACGGCTTTATCCGAAGAGGAAAAGCGTGCCATAGATGTCACCTGGCGGCTGCAGGAGGATTATACCCTGGGCGAAAATGCGCTGGTGGTAGCTGACGGTTCCGGCTCCATGTACTGTGGAGACAAAGTTCTGCCTGCGGCAGTGGCCCAGTCCCTTGCGGTATATTTTGCGGAGAGAAATCACGGCGCCTTTCATAATCATTTTATTACCTTTTCTGAGCGGCCGCAGCTGATTGAGATTAAGGGAAAAGATATCGCTGAAAAACTTCGTTACTGCGGCAGTTTTGATGAGGTTGCAAATACCAATATAGAAAGGGTGTTTCAGTTAATTTTAAAAACGGCTGTGGAAAATGGGTTAAGGCAGAAAGATATGCCGTCCAGACTGTACATTATCTCGGATATGGAATTTGACATGTGTGCAGACGGTGCGGAAATTACCAACTTTGACAATGCGAAGAAGCTGTACGCTCAGCATGGGTATCAGCTGCCGCAGATCGTATTCTGGAATGTTGCATCGCGTAACCGGCAGATGCCTGTAAGCCAGAACGAACAGGGCGCAGCGCTGGTATCGGGCAGCAGTCCGCGGACCTTTTCCATGCTGAAAAAGGGTATTTTTTCTCCGATGGAATGTATGATGGAAATTTTAGGAAGTGAACGCTATAGAAAGATCGCCGCATAACGGCGGTCTTTTTGCAAGTCGGAGGAATAAGTGATGATTGAGATAAAAGGAATTTACAATACTGCAAAGTGTTATTGCGATACATTGGATGAGAGAGCCGGGGCGCAGATTCAGAACATGTGCGATGAGAAGATATTTTCAGAGGCTGCTCTCCGAATTATGCCGGATGTACATGCCGGAAAAGGCTGCACCATTGGAACGACAATAACTTTAACGGATAAAGTTGTACCTGCCATGGTAGGCGTCGATATCGGCTGCGGCATGGAAACTGTAAAACTCAGAGAAAAGGCCATCGATTTTTATCAGCTGGATACACTGATTCGAAAGCATATACCCTGCGGCAGAGAGATTAGAACCGTTCCCCACCGTTTCAATGAAAAAATCAATCTGACAGCTCTTCGGTGTTTTGACTATATCAACGAATACAGGGCGCAGCGCAGCATTGGAACCCTTGGCGGCGGAAATCATTTTATTGAAGCTGCACAGGGCAAAGACGGACAGCTTTATCTGATCGTTCACTCCGGAAGCCGTCATCTGGGAAATGAGGTGGCGCAGTATTATCAGGAACAGGGCTGGCATGCTTTGAAAGGGAATGCGGCTTATCAGATGAAAGAAATGATTGCACAGTTCAAGGCGGAAGGCAGGGAAAAGGAAATCAGTAAAAAACTGGCGGAGATGAAAGAGGACAGTGAAACGTCATGTCCGGTTTCAAAGGAGTTTGCTTATGTCGAAGGAAAACTCTTCGATGATTATATCCATGATATGAAAATCGTGCAGCGTTTTGCGGCGCTCAATAGAAGAGCGATGGTGCAGACAATTTTGGATGAAATGAATCTGGAAGAAGAAACCAGGTTTACGACGATTCATAATTATATCGATACAGAAAAAATGATTTTGCGCAAAGGTGCAGTTTCCGCCGAAAAAGATGAACTGCTTCTGATTCCAATCAACATGCGGGACGGAAGTCTGCTTTGTAAAGGAAAGGGAAATGGGGACTGGAATTTTTCCGCGCCTCACGGTGCGGGACGGCTGATGAGCAGGAAAAAGGCGCAGTATGAATTAAGCATGGCGGAATACCGAAACTCCATGGAGGGGATTTTTTCCACGTGTATTGGCAAAAATACGCTGGACGAATCGCCTATGGCATATAAAGACATCCATGAAATCATTTCGCAGATCGAGCCCACGGCGGAAATTATAGACCGGCTGAAACCATTGTACAACTTCAAAGCAGGGGAATGATTCCGGCATTAATGTCGCAAAAAACAGGCTATATTTTTTAGAGGTTTCATATGAAAGTTCATATATTTGATCTCCTATAAAAGTGAGCGGGCGCAATGCCCGCTTTTGTTCACCTCAAATATCATTTGTTATAATCATCATAACAGTATAGACGTAAGAGAAACAAAGACATACATCACAAAACACAGCTTGCGCCGCCTCCTCAAACGTAGTAGACTGTAGACAAAGGAGTTGCCTATGAACTACAGAACGATAGAGATATTCCTGGATCTGGTGCAGACCAGGAATATCACAAAGACGGCTCAGCGGCTGTATCTCTCTCAGTCTACGGTGAGCAAGCGGCTTGCGGCGCTGGAGGATGAACTGAACTGCCGCCTGATCCGCAGGACAAAGGGAAAACGTGAGATCCAGCTGACCCGTCAGGGGGAGCAGTTTATCCATGTTGCCGAACGGTGGAAAAACCTGTTTGAGGAGACGGAAAGTCTGAAGCACGCGTCTCTGTCTACGATCATGCTGGGTATCAGTGAAAGCTCTTATTACGGCTTTATCGCGCCGTTTCTCAAAGAGTTTCTGGCCCGCCACCCGGAGATCCGCATCGCAGCCAGCATTTATAACTCGGACCAGATCTACGAGATGCTGGACAGCCACATGCTGGACTACGGTATCGTGGCGTATGAGTCGGAGCGAGCGGGCCTGCGGCTGCAGTGCATCAGCCGGCAGAAACTGTGCATCATCAAATACGACCCGGAACCTGTGCCGGGGCAGACCATATCGGCCTCAGAGCTGGATCCGTCAAAGGAGATCCGATTTACCGGCGGAAACTTCCGCAGTATGAATTACTGGCGGAAAAACTGGTTCGCAGGTAAGATGGAGAGCCGTCTGGAGCTGAATACGGTGCAGGGCATCGTGCCGTTTCTGGAGGGAACAGATTATTGGGCTGTATGCACGCCGTCTATGGCAGAGTCCATCGCCAAGAATGTCAGTCTGCAGATCTATCAGCTGGAAGACTGCCCGGACACGTGGGAACTGTTCTTTGTAAAGAAAGGCAGCGAAGGGGAAGGGAAGATCACCGCGGCAGAGGTGTTTGAGCAGGAATTGCTGGCCTATGTGCGAGACTTCAAATAATTCATTCTCATATGGAATTTTAAAAATTATTTTTTACCGTTTTATGAATAATTCGAACAATGGTAAAATCCTCCTAAGAAGATAAGTGCGAAACAGGTTTTCAAGGGAGGTTTTTTCTATGGAGAAAAAGTACATCATGGTTGCTGACGGCAACGAGGCGGCTGCATACGCGGCTTACGCCTTTTCTGAGATAGCGGCGATTTATCCGATCACGCCGTCCTCGCCGATGGCGGAGAAGACGGACCAGTGGTCGGCCCAGGGCAGAAAGAATCTGTTCGGACAGACCGTGACGCTGGTGGAGATGCAGTCAGAGGCCGGAGCGGCAGGCGCTGTTCACGGCGCTTTGGAGGCCGGATCCCTGGCGACCACGTTCACTTCGTCTCAGGGACTGATGCTGATGATCCCGGCCCTTCACAGGATCAGCGGGACCAGGCAGCCCGGCGTGCTTCATGTAGCGTCCCGTACTGTGGGAACTCACGCCATGTCCATCTTCGGCGATCACAGCGATGTGATGAACTGCCGCCAGACCGGCTTTGCCCAGCTGTCCTCCGGCAGCGTGCAGGAGACCATGGATCTTGCCGGCATCGCCCATCTCGCGGCCATCAGAAGCAGAGTGCCGTTTATGCACTTTTTTGACGGTTTCCGCACATCTCACGAAATACAGAAGATCCGGGCCGTCCCTTACGAAGTCTATGACAGATTACTGGACAGGGAGGCGCTGGCCAGATTCCGAAAAGAAGCCCTGAACCCGGACCATCCGACCCTGCGCTGCACAGTGCAGAACCCGGATGTATATTTTCAGTTCCGGGAGGCTAACAACAGTGCCTACGATAATGTTCCGGCCATCGTAGAGGGTTATATGGAGGAGATCAACAAAGTTACCGGTGAGGATTACCATCTCTTTAATTATTACGGCGCGGAGGACGCGGAGCGGGTCATCGTAGCCATGGGATCCGTCAGCGGCGCGGCCAGAGAAACGGTAGAAGCTCTGAATCTTCTCGGTGAGAAGGTCGGTTATCTGCAGGTCCATCTGTTCAATCCGTTTTCTGAGGAGCATCTGCTGGCAGCCCTGCCTAAGACAGTAAAGAAGATCGCCGTGCTGGACCGCTGCAAGGAGATGGGCGCCGCGGGCGAGCCGCTGTATCTGGCCGTGTGCGCGGCTTTTGCCAACAAAGAGCGTCAGCCCTATCTCTGCGGAGGACGCTATGGACTTTCATCAAAGGACACCTCGCCGGCACAGATCAAAGCGGTCTTCGATCATCTGCTGAAAGAAAAGCCTGCTAAGGAATTTACCGTAGGCATTGAAGATGACGTTACGAAGCTGTCCATTCCGGTGGACGAGGCTTTCCGTATCCGCCATGAGGGAACAAAAGCCTGCAAATTCTGGGGCCTGGGCAGTGACGGCACCGTAGGAGCAAATAAGAACTCCATCAAGATCATAGGCGGCAGTACCGACATGTACGCCCAGGGGTACTTCGAGTACGACACCAAAAAGTCCTTCGGCATTACCAAGAGTCATCTCCGATTTGGAAATGATCCGATCCTGTCTACATATCTGGTCAAAGAGGCTGATTTTATCGCCTGTCACAATCAGTCCTTCCTGGACAAATACGACATTGTATCAGAGCTGAAGGAAGGCGGCGTATTTCTGCTTAACAGCCGCTGGACGGCGGAGGAAGCAAACCGTAATCTTCCAGCCCGGGTGAAAGAGCAGCTCATTGAAAAGCAGGCGGAGTTCTATATCGTCGACGCAGGCGGCATCGCTGAATCTCTGGGACTGGGAAACCGTATCAGCATGGTGCTGCAGGCGGCATTTTTCAAACTGACAGGCATCCTGCCGGAGAAAGAAGCGCTGCTGCAGATGAAAGAAGCGGCAAAAAAATCCTTCCAGAAGAAAGGCGAGGCTGTGGTGCAGAAGAACCAGCAGGCCATAGACGCCGGCATGGAGCAGGTGGTCCGGGTGGAACTGAACGGAGAGAACGGAGCTGAAGTGCCAAAAACCGATACAGAGCATCTGCCTGATTTTATCAGAAATATCTTGATCCCTTTAAACGCCCAGAAGGGTGATCTGCTGCCGGTATCTGCCGTAACAGCGTATCAGGACGGGACCATGCCGATGGGAACTACCGCTTACGAGAAGCGCGGCATCGCTTCCCGCATTCCGGTATGGGACGCGGAAAGCTGCGCCCAGTGTAACCGCTGTTCTTACGTATGCCCCCACGGCGTGATCCGGCCGTATCTGCTGGACGAAGAGGAGAAAGCAGCAGCGCCGGAAGGATTCGTAACGGCAGAGGCAAAGGGCGCGGAGGGCATGTACTTCTCTCTGCAGATCAGCGACATGGACTGCACCGGATGCGGCAGCTGCGCAGCTGTATGTCCGAAGAAAAGTACCGCTCTGCGCATGGAGGCAGCTCCGGAGATGATGTGCCTCACGCCGCAGTGGGAATACGGACTGACCATCAAAGAAAAAGACTGCTTTCCTGCGGCTACGGTCAAAGGCAGCCAGTTCCGCCAGCCGCTGTGTGAATTCTCCGGCGCCTGCGCCGGCTGCGGCGAAACGCCGTACGCGAAGCTGCTGACACAGCTGTACGGCGACAGGATGTACTGGGTCAACGCTACCGGCTGCACACAGGCCTGGGGCGCAGCCATGCCGTCGATCCCGTATACGGTCAATGCCGAAGGCAGAGGGCCGGCATGGAGCAACTCTCTCTTTGAGAATAACGCGGAATTCGCGCTGGGCATGCTGCTGTCCATGAAGCAGCAGAGAAAGAAACTGCGCATGTGGATCGAAGAACTGGGGGAGAGAGAAAAATCTCTGAGCTGGCCGGTAGATTACTGGCTGGAGACTTTTGACGATGTGGATACCTCTCTGGAAGCTTCAGAAGTTCTGCAGATGGTCCTTGTGGAAAGGGATCTGAAAGGCAGAAGCGGGGAACTGAAGGAGCTGATCATGAGCCACAGCGATCAGCTGGCCAGAAAGACGGTGTGGATGTACGGCGGCGACGGATGGGCCTATGATATCGGTTACGGCGGTCTGGATCACGTGGTCGCCCAGGGAGAAGACATCAACATCTTCATTGTGGATACGGAGGTTTATTCCAATACCGGCGGACAGAGCAGCAAGGCTACGCCGCTGGGCGCTGTGGCTCAGTTTCAGAGCGCCGGAAAGAAAACGGCAAAGAAGGATCTGGGACGTATCCTCATGTCCCAGGGCAACTGTTATGTGGCCAGCGTGGCCATGGGCGCGGATCCGAACCAGCTGATGAAGGCAATTACTGAAGCAGAGCACTTCCACGGTCCGTCCGTGATCATCGCCTACGCGCCATGCATCAACCACGGTCTGAAACTGGGCATGGATAAGGCCCAGGAGGAGATGAAACGGGCCGTAGCCGCAGGCTACTGGTTCCTGTACCGGTTCGATCCTCATAAGGAAAACGGAAAGCTGACTTTGGATTCTAAAGAACCTTCTGTAAGCTATCGCGAATTTCTGGAAGGGGAGACCCGCTACGCTTCCCTGTACAGATCCTTCCCGGAAAACGCAGAGCAGCTGTTCGCGCAGGCGGAGAAGGAATCGAAAGCGCATTATCAGGAACTTGTCAGACTTGCAGGGGAGGGGAAATAGAGATGTTAGTGCAGAGTGAATACAGCAGAAAGAAGATCAGCGCGGAAAAAGCCGCGCTGCTGGTGGAAAGCGGTGACTGGGTAGATTACGGTATGATCTCCCAGACGCCGGTGCTCTTTGACAGGGCGCTGGCAGCGCGAAAGGAGGAGCTTCGCGACGTGAAGATCCGCGGCGGCCTGCTGATGCGGCCGCTGGCAACGGTGGAAGCGGATCCGGACAGAGAGGCGTTTCATTACCACAGCTGGCATCTCAGCGGTATTGAACGAAAATACGCGGACCGGGGCCTGTGCAGCTATATTCCCATGAATTACAGCAGTCAGCCTAAGTATTACCGGGAATTTCTGCGAGTGGATGTGGCCTGCGTCTCCGCCGCGCCTATGGACCGGCACGGCTATTTCAGCTTTTCTCTGACCAATTCCGCTGTCTACGCTGTGCTTGAGAAAGCGAAGACTGTCATCGTAGAGGTCGACGAGCAGCTGCCGCGGGTCTGCGGCGGAGAGCGCGACTGTATCCATATCTCTGACGTGGATTATATTATAGAGGGGGAACACGAGCTGTTTCCCGAGCTTCCGACCGCAGCCCCAACCGATGCGGACCAGGCCATGGCGGAATCCATTTGCTCAAAAATACGCGACGGAGCGGTACTGCAGCTGGGCATCGGAGGCACGCCCAACGCGGTGGGAAAGCTGATCGCGCAGTCGGACGTCAGGGATCTGGGCATGCACACGGAGATGCTGTGTGACGCGTATCTGGATCTGCATCGCTGCGGCAAACTGACCAACCGGAGGAAAAACCTGAACCGGGGCAAGGGGGTGTGGAGTCTCTGTCTTGGCAGCAGGGCGCTGTACGACTGGGCTGCGGAGAATCCCGGCCTTGCCAGCTATCCGGTGGATTATATCAATCTGCCGCCGGTCATCGCGCAGCAGGACAACATGGTCTCCATCAACAGCTGTATCCAGACGGATCTTTACGGCCAGACCTGCGCGGAAACCGCAGGCGGGCGGCAGATCAGCGGCACCGGCGGCCAGCTGGATTTTCAGTACGGGGCCTTTCTGTCAAAGGGCGGGCAGGCTTTTCTGTGTATGACGTCGACCTGCCGCGATAAGAAAACGGGGCAGACCGTCTCTCGTATCGTTCCGTCCCTTGGCAGCGGCAGCGTGGTGACGGACCCCCGCAGTCACGCGTTTCATCTGGTCACGGAGCAGGGGATGGTCAATCTGGCCGGATGCAGCCTGTGGGAGCGGGCTGAGAAGATGATCTCCGTGGCTCACCCGGATTTCCGGGGCGAGCTGATCTCTGCGGCGGAGAAGATGGGGATCTGGAGACAGAGCAATAAGCTGAAGTGATGTGAGAAAAGAAAGTCTGACTTTATTGTATCGGCGTGTTTTCCGTGATATACTTAATATAGAAAAAGAATAGAAAGTGTAACAGAAAGGGAAGACACGATGGAACGAGATGGCTATAAAGAAAAGAAACTGCTTCTTGTTGCCGGCAGCATATCCACGCAGAAGAGCCTGGCAAAGCAGCTTTCCGGATTTCTTCCGAAAGATATTGAGATCATCCCATATGTTGTTGATGAGATACAGCCTCAGCTCCAGGGAAAATATTTCACTGTTTTTTCCAGTGAAGAGGTCTATAGTGAGTTTTTGCATCAAGGTGGCGGTGACTTCATCGAAGATTATATCATAGGGACGCGTACAGTGCTCAATTCCAATATAGATAAGATTCTGACCCTTCCAAGGGATCAGAAGATTTTACTGGTTGCTGATTCCAAAATCAGTGCACTTGACAGTATTGACAATCTTCGGGAAATCGGATTCGGATTTCTGCAGCTGGTTCCCTTTTATCCGGGCTGCAGTCTAACGGAGGTTATCCGAATTGCCATAACGCCGGGAGAACCAGATCAGATTCCTGCCGGCATTGAAGCGGTGTACAATATTGGAACGAGACTGTTTGATCCTTCGACTGTCGTTCGCCTCATGGCGCATTATGGCGTTTTGGAAACAGAGATATACGATTATACTGATACATTTATTAAAAGTCTGCTGGATACGGCCACTCAGATATCCAACGTTGCTTATGAGGCCAGCCGTGTTACAAAATCTGTGCACACCCGCCTTGCAGGAAGCGGGTATTTCGCGAAATATCATTTCGATGATATCATCGGAAAGTCACCGAGCATCCTTCGCGCAAAATCAATCGCGCAGAAGATTTCAACTTCGGATCTGACGGTTTTGCTGGAGGGTGAGAACGGAACGGGCAAGGAATTATTTGCAAGTGCCATTCATCAGGCGTCTGACCGCAGCAAGTATCCTTTTGTGGCTATCAATTTTTCGGCACTTCCTGACACCTTGGTAGAGTCTGAACTTTTCGGTTATGAAGAGGGAGCGTTTACAGGGGCGAAAAAAGGCGGGAAAATTGGTCTGTTTGAACAGGCATCAGGGGGAACCATCTTTCTGGACGAAATTGGAGATGCCTCTTTGACGTTGCAGGCGAAACTGCTTCGAGTGATTCAGGAGCGGAAGATTATGCGGGTAGGGGGAAACAAAAATATTCCTATCGATGTTCGGGTTATCGCTGCCACCAATCGTAGCCTGAAACAAATGATTGAGGAAAAGAGTTTTCGTCAGGATTTGTATTATCGTTTAAAGGAGGGAGTCATTCATCTTCCGTCTCTTGCAAGGAGAAAGGAAGATATCCCACTTTTGCTGGATTACTGGCTGCATACTCGTTTTGACGTATCCAAGACTATTTCACCGGAGGTTTTAGCGATTCTGATGGAATATGACTGGCCCGGAAATATTCGTGAACTGCTCAACACCATGAAGTATGCCTTTGCAGTATGCGAGGGCGATACGATTTTGCCAAAAGACCTGCCGCCGGACGATATGCCTGCCGCAGCCACTGAGAAGTCGGTGCCTTTGAATGCCTGTACCCATACTCAGATGTGTATTTTAAACGCAGTTAAAGAAATCAGCCAGCGAAATGGCATTCCGGGAAGGGCGAGTATCTTTAAGCTTTTAAAGGAGCAGGAGCAATCTGTCAGTGAGTATCGTATCAGAGCGGAGCTGCGGTTACTCCATGCCAAAGGATTTTTACAGTCGACCTCAGGCAGGTATGGAATTTATCTGACAGAAGCAGGCATGGAACTGCTGATACGAAATAATCCAAAATAGACCAAAATCATCCTTAAAAAACCGTAATGAACCATACTTTGAATATATTACCTTTAAAAACCCCGAAAAATCGGGGTTTTTGTTTTGGCATTAAATTTGCTTCTATATATAGCGTTACACATAATATTAATTAGGAGGAAAGACTAATGTCAAAAAAACAAAAGGGAGAAACCCTAAATTCTTTGAATAAAGGATTTAAGGTTCCCGACACGTATGTTATTATTTTCTTTGTAGTATGTCTGGCAGCATTGATGACTTACTTGATTCCACAGGGAATGTATCAGGTTGAAGACATTACTTACGTCGTTGATGGTGCAGAAAGCACCAGAACTGTCATCAAAGACAACAGCTTCCAGTATGCGCTGGATGACAACGGACAGCCGCTGAAACAGGGCATTAAGCTCTTCGAAGCTGGTGGCGGTGTTGGCTTGATGAACTATCTCTTTGAAGGTATGGTCAGCGGCGACAAATGGGGCTCTGCAATCGGTGTTATGGCAATCATTTTAGTTTGCGGCGGCGCATTCGGCATCATGATGAGAACCGGCGCGATTGAAACAGGCATTATGGCAATGATTAGAAAAGCAAACGGTAAAGAAAGACTGATGATTCCGGTTCTGTTCATCTTCTTCTCCGCCGGTGGTGCAATCTGGGGCATGGGTGAAGAATCCATCCCGTTCGCTATGATTCTGGTTCCTATGGTTGTCGCTATGGGTTACGACGGTGTTACCGGCGTACTGATTACTTATGTTGCTACGCAGATTGGTTTTGCAACATCTTGGATGAATCCGTTCTCTGTCGTTATCGCACAAGGTGTCGCAGGGGTTCCTGTGATGAGCGGTTCCACTTTCAGAATCGTTCTGTGGGTTGTATTCACAGGTGTTGGACTTGCAATGACTATGATTCATGCGGAAAGGGTGAGAAAAACACCTACATTATCCATTTCTTATGAAACTGACGCTTACTTCAGAGATGATATGAACAAGGCAGAGGGCAATGCAGAAGGTCAGAAACTGCAGCTAGGTCATATTCTGGTACTGCTGACACTGGCTGCAACTATCGTGTGGGTTATCTGGGGCGTATTGACCTCCGGCTACTACATTCCGGAAATCTCCACCCAGTTCTTCATCATGGGTGTTGTTGCCGGTATCATCGGTGTTGTATTCAAACTCAACGACATGAAACTTAACGATATCGCAACTGCTTTCAAACAGGGCGCTGCTGACCTTGTAGGCGCTGCTCTGATTGTAGGTATGGCAATGGGTATCATGCTGGTATTAGGCGGTTCTGATCCATCTTCTCCAACTGTACTGAATACAATTCTTCACGGTGTTTCCGAAGCTTTCTCAAGCTTGTCCGGAACACTGGCTGCTGTTTTGATGTATATTTTCCAGTCCGTATTCAACTTCTTTGTTGTATCCGGTTCCGGTCAGGCGGCTCTTACTATGCCGATTATGGCGCCTTTGGCAGACCTGCTGGATGTAACCAGACAGACTGCTGTTTTAGCGTTCCAGCTGGGTGATGGACTGACAAACCTGATTGTTCCTACTTCCGGCTGCCTGATGGGTGCTTTAGCAGTAGCAAGAATTGATTGGTCCCAGTGGATCAAATTCATGTGGAAATTCCTGGGTGTTTTAATGCTTATGTCTATTGCAACCATGATTATTGCAAGCGTAATGGGATTCTAAAAGTAAGGTACTATGATGAAATTAATTAAATGTGCAGAATTATATACACCAGAGTATCTGGGTGTAAAAGATGTATTCCTCGCGGGAGGAAAAATCTGTAAAATTGCAGATAATATTGAGCTGCCTGCTGAATTAGAGGTGGAGGTCATAGACGGCACAGGTCTTTTGCTGCTGCCGGGCTTTATCGATTCTCACGTCCATGTTCTTGGCGGCGGCGGGGAAGGCGGCTTTGCCAACAGAACGCCGGAGGCAACTTTGTCAGGGCTGACCAGATACGGTATTACTACGGTAGTGGGCTGCCTGGGCACTGACGGCATCGGCAGGGATATAAAATCTCTGATCGCTAAAGTAAAGGGCCTTCGCGAACAGGGAATCTCGGCTTATGCCTATACCGGCAGTTATCAGGTACCTGTACGCACGCTGACCGGCGGCATCATGGAGGATATCATGATGATAGAGGAAATCATCGGTACAGGTGAGATCGCTGTCTCTGATCATCGTTCTTCCCAGCCGACGCTGGACGAGTTCAAGCGGCTCTGCGCAGATACCCGCGTAGGCGGTATTTTGTCGGGAAAAGCAGGTATCATCAATATTCACCTCGGTGACAGTCCGCAGTATATGGATCTGATCAATCAGGTGATCGCGGAAACAGAGATCCCTGCGACTCAGTTCCTGCCGACCCATGTGAACCGCAACGCGGCGCTCTTTGAGGAGGCTGTAGCATACGCAAAACTGGGCGGCGCGGTGGACTTTACCGGCAACGAGGATATCGATTACTGGGAGACCATCTGCGACGAGGTGCGTGTGTGCAGAGGCATTAAGCGCTTACTGGACGAAGGAGTCAGCAGCGACCTCTTCACCATTTCTTCCGACGGACAGGGCAGTCTGCCGATGTTCAGCGCTGACGGCGTGTTCCAGGGCATGGGCATGGGAAAATCCAGCTGTCTTCTGAAAGAAGTGAAAGAGTGTGTGGAAAAGGAAAATATTCCGCTGGAAATTGCTATAAAAGCAATCACATCCAACCCTGCAAAGGTTCTCTGCCTGACGCAGAAGGGCCGTATTGAGGAAGGCATGGATGCCGATCTCTGCCTGATGACAGAGGATTTGCGAATCGATACAGTCATCGCAATGGGTCAGGTTATGGTTAAGAAAGGCGAGCCTGTGGTAAAAGGCGCCTTTGAAGGACAATAAATCGAATCATTTAGGCAAAACAGCCGCCGCGTTCAGAATTTGAATGCGGCGGCTGTTTTGTTAGGTGTTCCTGTTCAATATGATATAATTGTTTTATATTAATTTGAATAATAATTTATAATTGAATAAACAGACATTGCGTGATAAAATATTAAACAAGATAAAAATGAATACAGAAGGGGAAAAAGGGGGTGCAGACAGAGTTGTTCGTTTTGATATGTGACGATGACAGAGAGTGTTCATTGCAGTTGGGAGAACAGTCAGCAGCAGTGATATCGTATATATTGCAGTGGAGGATGTTTATACAGATGTATGTCTGGTATCGGGTGAAAGAATCATCAATCATCGGCGCAGTTTAGCTGCGTGGACAGACATATTACAGAAGTATGATTTTATCAGAATCAGTGATCAGTGTTTGGTCAATTGTAAGTATATCGACGAGATTGATAAGGAAACTGTTATATTAGAGGCAGATTTGGGAACTTTGAAAATCAGCAGACGCAGAAAGACAGAGTGTAAGGAGTATTATCGAAATTATTGCAGAAAGGCGGCAAGACTGGTATGAATGTGCTTTATACAGGTGCGTATTTCATAAGTCTTTTGAGCCTGATCATTGTAATGCGCGGCATATTTGGATTCTCTTTTTCTACGCGGATAATCGACCTGATATGTGGCGCCGTTTTGGTGCTGGCAGGTGCTATCGTAACGCTTCTGCTGACAGACCCGTCGAACCGAATTTTCGTATCGCTCTTTGTACAGATTATTTTCTCTGTCATTTGCTTTAAGGGAAAAAAGCGAGTGCTGGCAGAAGTGTCGTTTTTGGCGCATTTTACACTGCTGATAATAGACGCGCTGGTGCAGAGTGTGATTGTGATGATATGGTATATTGGAACAGAGATTACTGATGATTATGCAGTATTGCTTGACGTAATATATAAAGCTGCAACATGTATTTTGATAAGCATGTTGTCAATAATAATACCAAAACATACTAAAAAAGTATTGCAGTGTTATTTCAAACGGTTTAACTGGCGGCATGTCCTTTATTACATGTTATGGATCTTTTCATCGGGCATCGTGATCGGATTTGCCAGCGGCATGGCGATGGATAACGGTATGATCTACAGGTATAAAGTGGCTATGCAGCTTGCCATGTGCATTTTGAGCATCGGAATTCTTTCCTTTGGTGTGTTGCTGAATGTACTGTACGAACAGGGAAAGAAACTGAAAGAAGATGACCGCTTTAAGCAGATGTGTATTGAGCAGCAGGCCGCGCAGTATGAAGAAATTACGGTTAAGAACCGGAACCTGCAGCGTTTTCGCCACGATCAGAAAGCATATTTGATGGCACTGCGTGCGTTAATTGATCAGGGAGATTTAGCGCAGCTTCGGCAGTATACCGAGGATATCGAACGGAAAACGAGAGAATTTGACTATATCGCCACAGGTAATATGGTGGCAGACGCCATTTTAAATGAAGAGGCGGCGCGGGCAGAGGACGCCGGAGTAGAATTTTTTACTGCGGGAAGATTTCCCGGCAAGCTGCAAATCAGTGATTCTGACCTTGCCGTACTGCTTTCCAACGCCGTAAAAAATGCCTGTGAAGCGGCAGTGCAGTGCAGAGAAAAACGAGAGGTTTCTGTTTTTATCAAATCTTATAAAAAAACTTTATTCTTGGAGATCAAAAATTCTGCGGATGCTGCGCCGGTGGTTCGGGACGGACATCTTCTGACCAGCAAAGAAGATAAGCTAAATCATGGAATAGGCATACAGAATATGAAACAGGTGGTAGAAAAGTACAATGGAACACTGACTTGGGAATACGACGGAGAATGTTATGTTACGACAAAAATAGAAATTTAAGGGAAATACACGACCGCTTACATCAAAAAATCGACCATCTGCGACATATACATTGGAATCTGCGCAGATGTATGATAATGTAAAAGATGAAAGGGAAAAATAGCATGAACCGGATGAAGTTTATATTGCCGGCAGTGTCAACAGGCTGTATATTTGTTGCATGCTTTACAACTTTGAATCCGATCGTTATTTTGCCTGCGACAGTCGGATTGATCGCCTTCTTTCTGGGCTGCTGCTATGATAAATACAAGAAGGTCTTTGAAAAGTTGTTAGAAGATCTTGATAAAAAGGAAGAAACTGTGGAGTGAAGCCGGTTGTGCCAGTTTATGGATAGGAGCAGGCACTATGAAGCAAGTATTAATAGGATAATAAGGCTATGATAAAGCGTAAAAAAAGAATCAGAATTATCACTTGTATCGTTATATGCGCAATTCTTTTTGCGGCATATCATGCTACCACGATAAAAGTATATAGTGACGATAACAGTTGGTCTGTCGTGTTTATGAATGCAGAAAATCAGCTGGATGGAACCTGGGAGGGCTATTTGGTTTATGAGAATAGTTCTAAAAGGAATTTATTGGATGAGATTTATGTTGAAATAGATGTGGATCATCATTATCAAAAGGATTATAAAGGAACAATTGAGTTTCAACCAAGTGTGCCTGTAAGTTCGTTTAGGCGGATAACTTTTCGTGCATTGCAAAAGCAAATGTTTTGCTTTTTAACCTTTGCACAGCGTCCGAAAAGCGCGCAGATTAAGGTTATTTGGACGGAGGATAATCAAAGAAAAGAAACGTTGATACGATACAATTAGTGCTGCGATTCTTGGTATATATCAAATGGAGATCCAATTCTTACAAGTTCTCCATTTGATTTGGTTGTAGTAGACATTGTGGATATTATAACCAATATGATTGACAGTCTGACAGGATGGGTGATATTCAAATTTTATCAAAAAAATCATATTTAATTCAACAAATGTTAACACTGGTCGTTTTTTTATGCGGCGCAGGTGTAACGGTATCTCTGATTGTGTATTGAATCAGAAAACACTGCGATAAAAGATGATCGTCAAAAGGGAAAGTTCATATTGCAAGAAATAAAGCCGCCGAAAGGCGGCTAATTTCTTTATCTTAAATTATTTCAGCCCGATCTTCGCAAGTTGCACGAACTGTTTTGCGGTTCTCGGACTTCTGCCGTTTGAACGGATGGCAAAGGCTTCGGCTCGTTTAAAGAGCTCGGCTTCTTCCATATCCAGTCCGTACTCATCAGCCAGACTGCGGACGATCTCCAGATACAGGTCTTTCTCCGGCTTGGAGAAGGTGATAGTCAGTCCGAATCTTGCGGACAAGCTCATAGTCTCCTGCAGGGTATCGTTTAAATGCAGCCCGGAACCTTGTCGTGCTTCTATGGATTCTTTGACCAGATGTCTTCTGTTGCTGGTCGCATAGATGGCGATATTTGCCGCGTGACCGGTGACACCGCCTTCCAGAATCCCTTTGAGGCAGGAAAACGCGCTGTCGCCTTCGGTGAAACTGAGGTCATCGATATAGAAGATGAATTTCAGCGGGTTATCGTACAGCTGCTCGATGAGCTGCGGGATCTCGTTCAGCTGAGATTTATCAAATTCTATCAGGCGCACGCCGTCTGCAAAGCATGCGTTGGCGCAGGCTTTGATGGTGGAGGACTTGCCGGTGCCGGCGTCTCCGTAGAGGAGCACGTTGCTGGCTGGTTTGCCTTCCGCAAGGGCGCGGGTGTTTTCCAAAACCTGATTGCGCTCCCGACTGTAGCCGTAGAGCTGGTCGATGGACTGAGGATCCGCGTTTTTCACCGGGACCAGCTGTCCGTCTCTGACCTTGAACGCCCGGTAGCGGGCAAAGATGCCATGGCCTTTGACAGGCAGATCAGCGAGCATCTCCTCATACGCGCGCTTTAAATCTATTTGCTGAGTATCCCAACGAGGCAGAAAATCATTGTATTTCATTAAGTCTTGGATTTGAGGAGCAGTTATTTCGGCTACTCTTTGGAGAATAACCAGTTCCTCATCGAGACACTCGTAAATAGATCGACTTATTATGGCATTTTTAAGTCTTTTTATCAAAAAGAAGTTTTCATCTTCTTTGATAAACGTAAGGATATAGAACGACAGGTCGCCGCCTTCTTCGTATAATGCCCTGGAGAAGGCCCCGTAGCATGAGAGCTGCTCATCCAAGGAGCCTTTTTCAATGGCATATAAAAGTTTTTGAAGGCCTGAGACCACGGGGGTCTTCAGGATACTTCTAAAAACGGAGAGGGCGTTTAGCTGTCTGTTCAGGTCGAACAGGTTCTGATTCATATTATTCTACCGGAACCGTCCAATCCATGAAGTCTTCCATCTGGCCGGTCTGGATGCCGTAGATGGTGTCGTACATTTCCTGCGCGACAGGACCGATCTTATTGTCGTTGATGATCATCTTTTCTCCCTTGTAGAGCAGTTCTCCGACAGGGGAAACGATGGCAGCAGTGCCGGACGCGAACATTTCCTTCAGCTGACCGTCTCTGTAAGCCTGCTCCAGCTCGTCAATGGAAATTTTTCTTTCGGAAACTTTGATGCCTTTCTTTTTGCAAAGGGCGATGATGGAGTTTCTGGTGATGCCCGGCAGGATAGAACCGTTCAGCTCGCTGGTCACCACTTCGTCGCCGATGACAAAGAACGCGTTGGCAGCGCCGATCTCTTCGATGTATTTCTTTTCAATACCATCAAGCCACAGAATCTGTTCGTAGCCTTTTTCGTGAGCGATCTCCTGTGCTTTCAGGCTGGCGCCGTAGTTGCCGCCGCATTTTGCTTCGCCGGTACCGCCTTTGACAGCTCTGACATAAACGTCTTCCACATACATTTTGGTCGGCGCAAGTCCGTTTTCAAAGTAAGGGCCTACAGGGCTCAGGATGATCATGAATTTGTAAGTCTCAGATCTTCTGACGCCGAGGAACGGTTCGTCCGCGAAGATAAACGGTCTGATGTAAAGGGCAGTGCCTTCGCCCTGCGGAATCCAGTCCTGATCGACCTTTACCAGGGCTTTGATCGCTTCAACAAAGAGGTCTTCGTCGATTGGCGGAATGCAGAGTCTGTCATTGGTGTTATTGGTTCTCTTCGCGTTCATGTAAGGTCTGAACAGCTGTACTCTGCCTTCCGGTGTCTTGTAGGCTTTCAGTCCCTCAAACATTTCCTGTCCGTAGTGAAGTACAACAGCGGCAGGATCCAGTTCGATCGGTCCATACGGCACGATGCGGCCGTTGTTCCAGCCGTCCTGCGGGTTATAATCCATGATGAACATGTGGTCTGTGAAAACTGTTCCGAATCTGAGTCCTTTGGATTCAGGTTTTTTGCCCGGATTCGGGTTCTTGGTTACTGGAAATTCGTATTTCATTTTTCTATCCCTCTCTTTGTTTATATTTTATTTAAATTCTTCAAAAATCAGTTTCTATTGTACTCTTATAGTTGTACGCTGTCAACAAGTTTAACATAAATTTATTGTAATTAATAACAAAAATATTGCGGCTGATCGTGCGGGAAAATCTTTTTGCCGGCACTCCCCAAGACGATCAATAGAAACACCCACATATTGTGATAGTACTGCGTTTTATTTGATTTATTCATTCTTTTATGCTAGGATATGGTAAACTAACCTGACAGACTGGCTGCTGGGAGAATAACTTGTTTTTTAAATTGGAGAGACGGTCATGAATTTAAAGATTGCATTGCTGCAGCTTCTTCCGGAAAAAAGTATGGAGGCGCAGCTTGAAAAAGGAATACGTGCCTGCCGGAAGGCAAAGGGAATGGGCGCGGACATCGCGCTGTTTCCGGAAATGTGGAACACTGGCTATGAAATACCGCAGGATGAGAAGACTCTTAATGAAATGGCAGTTTCCGCAGGCAGCGATTTTGTGCAGAGCTTCGGCAGACTGGCAGGGGAACTGCAGATGGCGATCGGGATCACTTTTCTTGAAACACATACGCCGAAGCCTTTGAACTCGCTGATTCTCTTTGATAGAAACGGTAAGGAAACGCTGCATTATTCCAAAGTGCACACCTGTGATTTTGATCTGGAGAAGATGCTGTCCGGCGGGGAGGACTTTTATACCGCGGATCTGGATATCGGGCGGGACACTGTGAAAGCAGGCGCTATGATCTGTTTTGACAGAGAGTTCCCTGAAAGCGCCAGGATCCTTATGCTCAAAGGTGCGGAAGTCATTCTGGCGCCTAACGCGTGTCCGATGGAGATCAACCGCCTTGCGGCGCTTCGGACCCGCGCCTATGAAAATATGCTCGCCGTTGCCACGTGCAACTATCCTGATGGCCAGCCTGACTGCAACGGCCATTCTACAGTCTTTGACGGTGTTGCATGGCTGCCCGATGAGCCGGGCGTGCGGGATATGTGCATTTTCGAAGCGCCGGAGGAGGAAGGCGTTTATCTGGCCGAGATAAATCTCTCTATGCTGCGCAGGTATCGGGAGGATGAGGTGATGGGAGGGAAGTTCCGTCATCCGGATAAGTATAGAGTACTGACTGAATCAGAGCTGCGAAAACCATGCAGCGATGACAGTCTGTCGGAGGTTTAGGTCAAAACCATGTTTTAGGGCATCAAAAACCTAATTCCTGCGGTTAAGACGGCGGGGAATTAGGTCAAAACCGCGTTTTAAGGCATCAAAAACCTAATTTTGAAGGTCAGGATGGCGGAAAATTAGGTCAAAACCGCATTTTAAGGCATCAAAAACCTAATTTCGAAGGTCAGGATGGCGGAAAATTAGGTCAAAACCGCGTTTTAAGGCATCAAAAACCTAATTCCTGCGGCAGAGGTGCGGCATAAGCTGAGAAGAAAATGATTGACAAACGCGAGGAAGGCGCATATAATGATCATATCAATAAATTTTGATGTGAGGTGAGTTTGTGGGGACATATCAGGAAAACGCAAAGGTATTTAAGGCGCTGTGCGATCCGAAAAGGCTTGCTATTCTGGAGCAGCTGCGCAGCGGCGAAAAGTGCGCGTGTGTTTTGCAGGAACCAATGGACTTAACCCAGTCGGGCCTGTCTTATCATATGAAAATTCTGTGTGATTCCGGACTTGTGGTAAGCCGGCAGGAAGGCAAATGGACGCATTACCGCCTGAGCGAGGACGGACGAAATGAAGCAGTGAAGCTGCTGCTTGCCATCACCACGCCGGATGCGGAGCAGGCAAGCAAGTGCCCGAACTGCAATAAATAACGCCATCATAGCCGGATGGCGTTTCTGTTTACACAATACATCAAAAAAATTTGATATGTTATATCGTAAAAGGAAAGAGGGGTTTTTTATGGAGATATGGCGTTTTATACAGGATCAGGTGTTAGGGATGAAGTGGCTCAATGTTCTGATCGGTAAGGGCGTTTCCCTGCTCGGCCTGGACACAGCATCACGGCTGGGCGGAAGCGTGCAGTTTTTTGTATATGATGTAGTAAAGATAACGGTGCTGCTGTGTTTCCTGATCTTTGTAATTTCTTACATCCAAAGCTATTTTCCGCCGGAGCGCAGTAAACGGATCCTGGGACAGTTTCACGGCACCTGCGCGAATATCATATCAGCTTTACTGGGAACAGTGACGCCTTTCTGTTCCTGTTCGTCCATTCCGTTATTCATCGGTTTTACCAGCGCCGGATTGTCGCTTGGAGTCACTTTTTCCTTCCTGATCTCATCTCCTATGGTGGATCTGGGAAGTCTGATCCTTTTGATGAGTATTTTCGGCGGAAAGGTGGCTGTCGTCTATGTAGCGGTGGGTCTGATCATTGCTGTGACAGGCGGCACACTCATTGAAAAGATGCACATGGAATCATATGTAGGGGATTTTATCCGGAGCACTGGCAGCGTGGATATTGAATCGCCGGCGCTGACCAAAGGGGAACGGATCCAGTACGCGAAAGAGCAGGTCATTTCCACATTCAGGAAAGTGTTTCCATATATTTTGATCGGTGTGGGTATCGGCGCGGTGATCCACAATTGGATACCGGAAAGCTGGATTGAGACTGCGCTGGGCGGCAGCAATTCTTTCGGTGTTGTTCTCGCCACACTGGTGGGAATACCTATGTACGCGGATATTTTCGGCACCATTCCGGTGGCTGAGGCGCTGCTGTACAAGGGCGCGCAACTGGGGACGATATTGTCCTTTATGATGGCTGTCACAACACTGAGCTTGCCGTCACTGATCATGCTGCGCAAGGCGGTGAAGCCGAAGCTGCTGGCGTTGTTTGTCGGTATCTGCACCATTGGCATTATCCTTGTGGGTTATCTGTTTAATATGTTTCAATTTTTGCTGATATAAATTTGTAGGAAATTTAAGGAGGAATTTAAGAATGGGACTGTTTAACAAAAAGAAGCAGGAGAGTAAATCATGCTGCTGCGGCAGCTGCACGCCGGAAGCGATGGCGGAGGCGGAGGCAATAAAGGCAGCTTCCGGCATCAAAGTGCTGGGAAGCGGATGTGCTAAATGTAATGCGCTGGAAGAAGCTGTTCGCGCTGCTCTCACTGAACTTGGAATGGACGCGGCGATCGACCATGTAACGGATTTCGCGCAGATCGCCGCTTATGGAGTCATGACTACGCCGGCGCTGGTGGTGGATGGAAAAGTAGTGTCCTATGGCAAAGTACTGAAGAAGGACGAGGCAAAAGCGCTCATTCAGAAAATGCGTGCAGACGCCTGATAAGCAGTTTTTTAGAAAAACACTTGACTCTCCTCTAAGGGCATGGGGTATAGTAAGGTTAGTCACCTTGCCGGTGGCTGTCTCGAGACGATATAATTTGCAGGAGGAAAAGAAATGCTGACCATTGGACAGATGTCGAAAGCCTGCGGCGTTACTGTAAAGACGCTGCATTATTACGATAAGATCGGTCTGCTTACAGCGCAGGAGGTTGATCCGGATACGGGATATCGTTATTACTGTGAGGATCAGATCGGCAGAATGCTTTTGATCGACAGGCTGAAGCGGTACGGCTTTTCCCTTGCGGAAATACAGGAATTGCTGCAGATCTCCTGTGAAGAGGAACTGCGCAGACAGCTAAAAAGCCAGCGGCTCAGACTTGTTCGCGAAAGGGAACGGCTTTCCATCACGATTCATGAGATCGACAGCCATCTGGCGGAGTTTGAAAGGACAGGTGATTTAATGAGTTATCAGAATCAATATGAAGTAGAGTTAAAGGAAACAGAGCGGATGGCGCTGATTTCAGTAAGGGAGACTATGCCTGTTTCAGCATTTGGGGACCATTACGCGCGGCTCTTTCAGCGGGTGATTGCAGAGGAGATCACATCCCTCGGCGTGACGATGGCGATCTATCATGACGAAACTTTTGATCCGGCATGCAATGATACGGAGCTGGCAGTCGTTATTGCGGATGAAGACAGGGCAGACAGAGTGCTTCCCGCTATGCTCTGCGCTTCGACCGTGCACAAAGGGCCGTACGCAGCTCTGCCTGACGCGTACGGAAGAGTGTACAGCTGGCTGAAGGCTTCCGGCTTTTCCCTTGCCGGGCCGCCTTTTGAAGTCTACAGAAAGACGGCGTTTGACAAGCTGCCGCCGGAGGAATGGGAAACGGAGATTTACTTTCCGGTGAAGAAATAAATCAGAATAGGGAAAAGCACGCCCCGGCGAGGTTTGGAACGCTGCGCCGATCTACCGGGGACGTGCTTCTTTGTTTGCGCGGTGAGAATTTGAAAAAAATCACATGGCCGCAGTTTTTTATGGTATACTGGATTCATGAAAACGGGAGGATGCTGCTGGGAATTGGACATATCAGCAGATGAGGCACTTCGTCGATTAGACGATTAAAAGAGGGAACAGCAAAATGAATATTATTATTAGAGAAGAACGAAAAGCGGACTATCGAAGAGTCGAGGAAATCACCAGAATTGCTTTTTCTTATCCCGGAAGGATTGAGCAGGGCGGGATAGGCTGTCCGTACGAACACTGGATGGTACACAAGCTGAGACAGCGGGACGGAATAAAGGGGCTTAGCTTAGTTGCTGAAATAGATGGCAATATTGCAGGACACATTATTTGCAGTAATGCGCAGGTGAGAACCGAAGACCAGATTATTCCCGTTTTGAATTTTGGACCTATCAGCGTATTGCCAGAGTTACAAAGAAAGGGTGTAGGCAAGGCGCTCCTGCACGAGATGATCGCAAAGGCAAAAGAAATGGGCTTTGGAGCAATTTTGTTCTTCGGCAGACCGGAGTATTACCCGCAATTTGGTTTTAAAGAGGCTTCAACATGGGGAATTGCTGATCTGAATGGGAATAATTATCCGGCATTTATGGGAATGGAACTAATTCCAGGTTATTTGTCCCGTGCAAAGGGCGGAAAATATTATGAATCAGATATTTACGATGATGCGTTGAATCGTGATGAGGTAAAAGCTTTTGATGAAGAAAATTTTGCTGAGTAACGAATTTGTGATTCTGCGCGATTTTTTTCAGGTCAACGAATCGTGGAATCCCTAAAGTCCACGGCCAGTTCCTACCTTTCATGGGTAATGTTTTGTATACTATCATTAAGGAGGTTAAACATGAATTTGGAAATGATGGGAAAATTCATCGCCGACTGCCGCAAGGAAAAAAATCTGACGCAGATGCAGTTGGCTGAAAAGCTTAACATTACCAATCGAGCAGTTTCTAAATGGGAAACGGGAAAAGGCTGCCCGGACGTGTCGATTATGCTGGAGCTGTGTGACATTCTGGGGATAACTGTGAATGAACTGCTCACAGGAGAAAGGATTACCATGGAAGATTATCAGAAAAAGGCAGAAGAGAATCTTCTTGCTCTGCAGAAAAAGAAGGAAAAGGCTGAAAAAAGCCTGCTGCGCATCGAACTGATTTGGCTGGCAATCGCAATATTGCTGATGCCGGTTCATCTTGCGATAAACTACTATTATCCGGAGAACAACGGGACAGGCGTGGGACTTATCATCATGCTTATCGGGCTGGTTATGTTTGTCGCTTATTTCATAAAATATTATGAAGTCAGACTGAAATAAGAAATTTCTTCTGAAGAAATCGGAAGCGTTGACAAACCGCAGAAAGGAATAAAGAAAATATGGAAGATATCATCATACAAGGAATTGGATTTCTGGGCGTCATTGCCTTCATTGTTTCTTATCAGATCAAGTCCAACAGAGCACTGTACATATTTCAGCTGCTTGGTTCACTGCTTTTCTGTATCCAGTTTTTCCTGCTAGGCGCATACAGCGGTTGTCTGAGCCTGCTGCTTAATATATTCAGATATGCGCTCTTGACGAAATACAATGAGTGGAAATGGGTGCAGAGAAAGGAGCTTCCATGGGTATTCTGCGCAGCATTTGTCGCAGTATTGGTTTTTACCTGGGACGGACCATTATCCATTCTGGCGTTTTTAGCATCAGCGGTCAGCACGATTTTTTACTGGACAAATAACGCAAAGATGATAAGAGCGGCAAATCTGTTCTGCGCTTCGCCTTGCTGGCTGGTTTATGATATCTTCGCGGGTTCCTGGGGCGGCGTGATCTGTGAAACCATTACGCTGACTTCCATTCTGGTATCAATATACCGCTTTGGCTGGAAAGCACTGGGCGATCCGGATTCGGAGTTTCAGAAGTGAAAGCCATGTGGTCGTTGAGAACAAACAGCAGGAGGATGCATTTTGAGAGAGATTGATTCGAACAAAACCAGACGGGCAGAGGCGTTTTCCTTATGGATGCAGGCGCGGATGCCTATGGTGACGATTTTTAAAACTTTAGATGTGACGCCCCTTGTAAAGCTTTCTGCAAAGAGGGACTATAAATTCAACATGCTGCTGTGCTGGTGTATCGGCAAAGCAGCATCGCGGACGGAGGACTTTTATCTGCTTCCGGTGGAAGATAAACTGATGCAGTTTGACAGGCTTGCCGTTAATACAGTAGTCGCAGTGAGAGATGGCGGCATCAGAACCTGTGACATACCATTTTCAGAAGATCTGGAGCAGTTTAACCGAGATTATCTGAGGCTTACGGTGCAGGTATGCGATACCGGAAAACCGCATGATCTGGGAGACGATTACATGGTTATCGGTACTTCGGCTCTTGCTCAGTATGATATAGACGGTGCGGTCAACATCTATGCGGGGTTTTACAACAATCCTTTTGTGATATGGGGAAAATACAGAAAAAAGCTATTCAGGCGTGTTCTACCTGTATCCTTTCAATTTCATCATGTGCAGTTGGACGGCATAGAGGCGGCGCGTTTTTTAGCAGATGTGCAGAAAGAGATCGATCAGCTGAAAGAGAAGGTAATCTAAGAAGTGCCGGTCAGATTGATTTTTGAACCGGCTTTGTGCTACGGTAAACGTATGAGAATTCTTTTGTTGTATCAATGTTGACAAATTTCATTGTTTTACGTATTTTAGTCAACAAACGGTCTGAATGGCGGTTTAAAATGCCTCCAAGTATTGCTAAAAGTGATAAAAATCCAATAACCTGTCACTTTTGTCAACGTTCTTATTCTGAAATGTTGACAGGAGTGACACTCTTTTTATTTTTTGTCACTTTTGTCACTAAACCGATGGATCTGCAGGCGCTTTCGAATAGAAATTGAATGAAATGTTGACAAAAATAAAGAAATCACGGACTTTTGTCACATTCCTTCGTTTTTATGGGTTTGCCGTGGTTTTGTGGCAGAGTCTATTGACACCGCTTGAAACCATGATAAAATGGTACTGTTAAACAAGTAAAAGCTAAGCGAAAGAAAGGTAAAAATAATGGAGCAGATGATACAGGAGTATATGACGCAGGTAAAAGCGTTTTTTGAAGGGCATCGCGAGGAGTTTCTAGCGGATCTTGCGGAAATGGTCGCTATTGACAGCCAGAGGACAGAGGCAAAAGAAGGCATGCCGTATGGAGAAGGCCCGGCGAAAGCTCTGGCAAAGACGCTGGAAATCGCAGCAGGCTACGGCCTTTATACGGAGAACTGGGACAATTATGTCGGCATCATTCAGTTAAATGACAGCAAAGAGCGGAAGCTGGAAATTCTGGCCCATCTGGACGTTGTGCCGGAAGGAAAGGGCTGGACTGTAACAGAGCCTTTTGTGATGAAGGAGGTTGACGGCAGAGTTTACGGCAGGGGCACAGCCGACGATAAAGGACCTGCTCTGGCGGCGATCTATGCTCTGCGGGCTGTTAAGGAACTGGGGATCTCTTTGAACGAAGACGTTCGGGTCGTAGTAGGCTGTGATGAGGAGTGCGGCAGCTCTGATCTGGATTATTATTGGACAAAGACGAGTCCTGCGGAAATGACCTTTTCTCCTGACGCCGATTATCCGCTGATCAACCTGGAAAAGGGCCACTTCGGCGTTAAGATAAGCGGAAAGCTGCCTTTGGCTTCCGACAGAATAAAACTGCTGCGCGCAGTTTGCGGTACTAAGAGCAATGTCATTCCTGCGGATGCTGAGTTATGGGTCTCGGGAGAAGCAGAGGAGACGGCAAAGAATCTGCTGGCCGCGTTGGAACAGGAAACCGGTGTGAGATCCACTATGGCCATGGAAGACCAGAATCTGCATATTGAGCTTCACGGAACAGCGGCCCATGCGGCAGATCCTGATATGGGAAATAACGCCGCGACTGCTATGCTGCAGCTTCTTGCCGGACTGTTTGCAGAGGATGAACCGATGCTGCAGGCTTTGCGTCAGATATTCCCTCACGGAGACGGACACGGCAGAGCCGCTGGTATTTACGGGTGTGACGACGAATCTGGCGAGATCACTGTTTCCTTTAATATTTTGAATATCGACGAGGACGGAACGTTGTTCGCGGAGGTGGACAGCCGGACGCCGATCTCCATGAGCGAGCCTGACTTCGCGCCTCTGCCGTCAAAACTGGAAGCAGCCGGATTTGCGGTAAAGACCAGCTGCAGTCAGCCTCATTACGTATCTCCGGACACGCCGCTTGTAAAAACGCTTCTGGCGCACTATGAAGAATGGTTCGGCGAAAAGGGAGAATGTATCGCCATCGGCGGCGGCACCTATGTTCACGGTCTCCCCGGCGGCGTTGCCTTTGGCTGCGCAAAGCAGGGCGTAGACAACAAAATGCACGGGCCGGACGAGTTCGCGGAAGTAGACCAGCTTCTCGTAAGCGGAATGCTGTTTACGACGGCAATTGCAGACCTGTGTAAATAAGCACAGACCGGAGCGTTACTATTCCCAGCAGGCAGCCTGCGCGCCACATTTCGCAGAAAAAACATTTCATACGGCGCCTGTTACCGAGTATGCGCCACTTTTTTGATGGATAACACATCAATATGGCGTTTCACTCCTTGCTGTACGGGTACTTTCAGCTTGAACGCTTCGCATGATGACAAAAAACAGTAAGAAACCGCACATCTTCGTCTTTGCGCGCCGTATAGCTGTAAAACAATGCGAAAATGTGGCGCGTGTCAAAGCGAGGGCGCCGTATGAATGCAAAAAAGCGAAAAAAGTGGCGTATGCCATGTTATCTGTGAATTGTAACATCGGAACTGAAATGTATGGGAAAGAGCTGAATCTTTTCTTGACAAATCCGAAACTGACTGATAAAATACAGAGAAAGCGTGTGGCGGACAGTGTAGATCCAGTTGAGATCCAATGCTGTTTCGTTGTCCGCAGTCAATAAATATCATAGTAAATCAAAAATTCGCGTGTAGCGTAAAGCGTAAATCCAGCTTTACTCTGCACGCTTTTTGTTTGCTGTAAGATCGTACATAGATGGAGGTATTTCAATTGGAAGAAAAATCAAATGCGTTTTTAGAAACTGAAAAAGTGGGAAAACTGATGCGCAAATATGCTGTTCCCTGCATCATTTCCCTTCTGGTGGCTGCTTTGTACAATATCGTGGATCAGATTTTCATCGCCAATGCGGACTATCTGGGATCCTACGGTAATGCGGCTAATACAGTTGTCTTTCCTCTGACAGTGCTGGCGCTTGCCGTCGCAGTCATGATCGGAGACGGCTGCTGTGCCTTTGTAAGCAACTGCCTGGGCGCAGGCAAGGGGGAAGACGCACATCGCAGTGTCGGAAACTCTATCCTTCTCTGCATCGTTTCCAGTGTGATCCTGGCAGCGCTCTATCTGATCTTTCAGGACCAGATCCTGACCCTGTTCGGCGGCAGAGTCAATGACGAGACCTTCCGCTTGTCCAGAGAGTATTTTTTCTGGATCACGCTGGGTATTCCGTTTTACATGTTCGGTCAGGCCATGAACCCGATCATCCGTTCTGACGGCAGTCCGAAATTTGCTATGGCGGCAACTTTGATCGGCGCAGCTGCCAACATCGTGCTGGACCCGATTTTCATCTTTGTCTTCAAATGGGGCATGATGGGCGCTGCCGCAGCTACTGTTCTGGGACAGATCCTGACAGCGGCTGCATCAGTCTGGTATCTCTGCCACATGAAGGCCATGAAGCTGGGAAAAGGCAGCTTTGGCTTCTTTGGCAGTCTGATGAAGCGTTTCCTGCCGCTGGGCATCACCAGCTTCCTGGCACAGATCTCACTGGTGCTTTCCATGGCAGCCGTGCAGAATATGTGCACCAGATACGGAGCGATGGATCCGGTCTTCGGACAGGCTGCGTATGCGCAGATACCGCTGGCTGTTCTGGGTATCGTCATGAAGTTCTTCCAGATCGTCATTTCCATAGCGGTAGGTATGGCAGCCGGCTGTATCCCTGTAGTCGGATATAACGTTGGAGCCGGACGGAAAGACCGCGCGAAGGCGCTTTTCACACTGCTGCTGACGGCGGAGGCTGTGGTGGGCGCGATCGCCCTGATCATCGTGGAGTTCTTTCCGGGACAGCTGATCGGCATCTTCGGCGCGTCTAACGAAAGTGCATATTATACAGAGTTTGCGATCAAATGTTTCCGTGTCTACCTGTGCATGATGGTCCTGGCTACTGTCAACAAAGGAACGTTCATCTATCTGCAGGCTATGGGCAAAGCGGTTGCGTCTACTATGATCTCTCTGACCAGAGAGGTGATCTTCGGCGTAGGTTTCGCGGTACTTCTTCCGACCTTCTTCGGTCTGGACGGACTGCTCTATTCCTTCCCGGTTTCTGATATTCTGACCTTTGTCGTCGCAGCTGCCGTCATCATAAAGACTTATCGGGAGCTGAACGACCATCCGTCTTTGCAAAACCACACAGAATCATGTTAGGAGGAGATCTTATGAAAAACAAAATCATCACTATCAGCCGCCAGTTCGGCAGCGGAGGAAGGACCATCGGAAGAATGGCCGCGGAAAAACTGGGTATTCCGTGCTACGACCATGAGCTGATCGAAAGGATCGCGGAGGAAACCGGTTTTTCTAAAGAATATATTGAAGAAAACAGCGAATCTTCCGCCCACAGAAGCATATTTGCCAATGCCTTTACTGACCGTGACCGTCAGGGCATGTCCACCCAGGACCGGCTTTGGCAGTCCCAGAGGCTGGTGATACTGGGTCTGGCCGAGAAGGGACCGTGTGTTATCGTAGGACGCTGCGCAGACTATATCCTGCAGGATCGGGACGACTGCCTGAAAGTCTTTGTTCACGCTGACATGGAAAAAAGAGCAGAGCGTATCGTGAGACTTTACGGTGAAAGCGAGAACAAGCCTGAAAAGCGTCTGAAAGATAAGGATAAGCGCAGAAAAGCGTATTACCAGTACTACACAGATATGGAGTGGGGCGAGGCGGAGAATTACGATCTGGCCCTGAACAGCGGCACTCTGGGCATAGAGACCTGCGTCACGCTCATCGAAAAGCTTTACGGCTAGTCTTTGTAGGAAACGAACGGATCCGGACCGCAGGCTCTGTTTTTTCACATCCATGTCTTTTTCTTGCTTTTTCCTTGTACTTCTCGGGAAAATGTCCTATAATGAAATTTATAGGTAAGGAACATATTGAAAGGACATAATACAGATTCAATGGACAGTGAAAAGATAAAAGAAGGTGTGCGTCTGATTCTTTCGGGGATCGGCGAAGATATAAACAGAGAGGGACTTCTGGAAACGCCGGAACGGATCGCCCGCATGTACGAGGAGCTGGCTGCCGGGTATGCGGACAGCGCGGTGGAGCATCTTTCCAAACGGTTTCACGTAGAGGATAACGACATGGTGCTGGAAAAGGACATTCATTTCTATTCCTTCTGCGAACATCATATGCTGCCGTTTTACGGAAATGCTGCCGTGGCGTATATTCCCGACGGTGAAGTAGTGGGGCTTTCCAAGATCGCCAGGACCGTGGAGGTCTTCGCCAAGCGTTTTCAGCTGCAGGAGCGTTTGGCAGCGCAGATCGCCGACGCTTTTATGCAGGAACTGCACCCCAAAGGCGTTATGGTGCTCATCGAGGCCGAGCACATGTGTATGACCATGCGCGGTATCAAAAAGCCCGGCGCGAAGACTGTGACGGTCATCACCCGCGGTGCTTTTGAAGAGGACGAAAGGCTGCAGAATAAGTTTTTCCAGATGCTGGGGAGATAACAGATGCGAAAAGAAACAGAAACCATGCACCGGGTAAACAGGATCTTTCGCCATCCCCTCTGGCAGGGCGCTATGGCACAGATCGAGGAAGCGGAAAAAGACCGTATTTACTGCAGACATGACCTGACGCACCTGCTGGACACAGCGCGGCTTGCCTATATCGAAAATCTGGAGAAAAACCTCGGCCTCAGCAAAGAACTGATCTACGCGGCGGCGCTGCTTCACGATATCGGCAGAGGGCTGGAGTATGCGCAAGGCATTCCCCACGACGAGGCCGGACGCGGTCTGGCGGGAACGATTTTGCGGGATACCGGGT
The DNA here is from genome assembly GCA_021769965.1 of Eubacterium sp. Lineage (GTDB taxonomy): Bacteria > Bacillota > Clostridia > Peptostreptococcales > Anaerovoracaceae > Senimuribacter. The sequence goes on along the minus strand of JAETRU010000007.1, from coordinate 10,635 downwards.
TTTGCGACGCCGAATGCAAGGATATCCTGCAGGCGGTTTCCTCTCACCGCAGCAAAGGGTGTCAGTCAGAACGCGGTCTGGCAGGTCTTCTGTACCGGTCTGACAAAGGTTCACGAAACTGTTTTTATTGTAAACATGAAGATACTTGCAAATGGAGCGAGGAGAAGAAAAACAAGGAGATAAAAGGGTAGTATGAAAATTGGAAACAGAGACTTTGATTTAAGTCACAACTGTTATATTATGGGAATCCTCAACGTAACGCTGGATTCCTTTTCTGATGGGGGAAAGTGGAATGACCTTTCCCGCGCGAAGGATCATGTGGCGCAGATGATAGAGGAAGGCGCGGATCTGATCGACATCGGAGGCGAGTCTACAAGGCCGGGACATCAGCAGATCACTGTACAGGAAGAAATCGACAGAGTCGTGCCGTATATCGAGATGGTAAAGAAGAATTTTGATGTTCCCGTATCCATTGACAGCTATAAACCGGAGGTGCTGGAGGCGGCGCTGCAGGCAGGCGCGGATATGGTCAACGATATCTGGGGGCTGAAATATGACAGGAAAGTGGCAGAACTGATCGCGCAGTATGATGTGCCGTGCTGCCTGATGCATAACAGGGAGAAGGCGGAGTATGAAGACTTTATGGCAGATATGCTCGCCGATATGAAAGAAACGCTGCAGATTGCCCGGGCCGCGGGTATTCGGGATGAACAGATCATGCTGGATCCCGGCGTGGGCTTTGGGAAAACCTATGAACACAATCTGATCGCGGTGAACCGTCTGGAAGAACTCTGCGCTCTGGGTTATCCGGTACTTCTGGCAACGTCCAGAAAATCTATGATCGGAAATGCGCTGAATCTGCCTGTTGACCAGAGAGTGGAAGGCACGCTGGCGACGACCGTCATGGGCGTGATGAAAGGCGCATGCTTTATCCGGGTGCATGATATCAGAGAAAACTACAGAGCGATTCAGATGACACGGGCGATCATGGGAGAAGGAAAATGAGAACATATGATGAGATCCATATAGAGAATCTGCAGATCTTTGCCAACCACGGGGTATTTCCCGAGGAAACAGCGCTGGGACAGAAATTCATCGTATCGGCAGTCCTTTATACGGAAACACGCGAAGCCGGAAAAACAGACGCGCTGGAAGATTCCACCCATTACGGGGAAGTAAGCCAGTTCATCACCGGGTTTCTACAGAAGAACACGTACAAGCTCATTGAGGCCGCGGCGGAACATACTGCGGAAGCAGTGCTGCTCGCCTATCCTATGGTAGAGGGTATCGACCTTGAGATCAAGAAGCCTTGGGCTCCGGTGAAACTGCCGCTGGATTATGTGTCTGTGAAAATCAGCCGGTTCTGGCACCGGGCATATATCGCGCTGGGATCTAATATGGGTGACAAAAAAGCATATCTCGATATGGCAGTTTCCCGTCTTAATCAGCGGGATGACACTCAGGTGGTAAAAGTCTCCGACTATATTGTTACAGCGCCTTACGGCGGCGTTGCGCAGGATGATTTCTTAAACGGCGCGCTGGAGCTGCGTACCCTGCTGGAACCGGAAGAACTGCTGGAGATGCTGCACAGTATCGAAGCAGACGCGGACAGAAAGAGGGAGATCCGCTGGGGACCGCGAACGCTGGATCTGGATATCCTGCTGTATGACGATCTGGTTTACGGCAGTGAGGATCTGATCATTCCGCATATTGAGATGCACAAGCGGGATTTTGTGCTGCGGCCTCTGGCTCAGATCGCGCCGTGGGTGCGGCATCCGGTGTTTGGGAAGACCGTGACGGAAATGGCCGAAGAGGTGTCGGAAGCGGAAAGCACGGGGACAATGAAGACTGTGGAGACAGTGAAGGAGAAGTAGGATCGCGATATGGAGCTGAGTATAAAGCATTTTTCGGAGCTGAGCCGGGATGAACTCTATGAGATATACAGACTGCGGGTGGCAGTCTTTGTGGTAGAGCAGCAGTGCGTCTATCAGGATATCGACGAGGCGGACCGGTCGGCGTATCATATTTTTCTTAAGGATGAAGAGGGCATACAGGCGTATCTGCGCCTGCTTCCTGCGGGTACGACGTTCGACGCGGTCTCTCTGGGCCGGGTGATTGCTGTAAAGCGGCACTGCGGTCTCGGTACACGGATCGTGGAAGAGGGCATCAAAGCAGCCGGCCAGATCTTTGGCGCAAAGGAGATCAAGATCGAAGCCCAGGTCTACGCGAAGGAACTGTATGAAAAGCTGGGCTTTGTGCAGACCTCAGAGGAATTTATGGAGGACGGGATCCCTCATGTTGCGATGGTGTGGAGGAGTTAGTATATGAAAAAAGTATCAAGGGTTTAAGCGATAATACCCCATGTTAATCTGCGTTGCTTGCAGCAACGGGCAGCTTCCTATACAATCGCATTATCGATTGAAAAAAGGAGGAAATCAACCAATGTTAAATGAAAACATAAAAGCAATCCGAAAATCAAAAGGGCTTTCTCAGGAAGAACTTGCTGTCAAACTGAATGTGGTGCGGCAGACAATTTCCAAATGGGAGCAGGGTTTGTCCGTTCCGGATTCGGATATGCTGATTTGCCTGTCGGAAGCCCTTGAAACACCCGTAAGCACTTTACTTGGAGAAACTGTTGCGGAGCCTGCAGCGGATGAGATAAAAGCAATTGCAGAAAAACTGGAGATTATCAATTTACAGCTTGCGCAGAGGAAGAATACAAGACGAACCATACTTCACTGGCTGCTCATTTCACTATGTGTCGTAATCGTCATCATTTCAGCAGCTTTAATCCTATGCGGCAGTCCTTATTTGAGCTGGGATTATAGTGACCCCGAAACCGCTGTTGCGGGCACAGCTTTTCACGGATTTGAATGGCTGTTTGTCAGAGCTGCTCCAGTGATTCTAATCGGGGCGGTCGTCGGAATTTTTCTGACGCGGAAGAAAATATAAAATTGCGCAGCCGCTGTATTTCATGAATCGCGCTGGAACTGTTTCAAAGGATCTCACGAGCTTACAGCGTCCCCAAAAAATAAACCCTTGCAAATCTTCTGTCTTTTGGGTATACTAAAAAGACAAGCAAAAAAATATTGCGGCGTTGAAGAAGAGGAGTAAGGGAGAAACCACTCTACAGAGAATAAGGTTCACAGGCTGAGAGACCTTAGAGAAAGGACTTGCTGAAGGTTGCTTTGGAGCTGCTTTGGAAATGAGAGTCATCTGGATTTATTGTGTCCGGATGGAACAAAGGTGGTACCGCGGAATAATTTCGTCCTTTGTGAGTGCATGCTCACAGAGGACTTTTTTCTTGCCCGATGGAGATCTGCACACCCAGAAAAGCAAAATACAGAAAGAAGGAGATTCCAATGGAGAAAAATTTAGCAAAGACCTATAATCCGAAGGATTTTGAAGACCGCATCTATGAGATGTGGGAGAAAAACGGCGCATTCCGTGCCGAGGTGAGAGAAGATAAGAAACCGTTTACCATTGTGATGCCGCCGCCGAACATTACGGGGCAGCTGCACATGGGACACGCCCTCGACCAGACTCTGCAGGACGTTCTGACACGCTGGAAAAGAATGCAGGGCTACAGCGCTCTGTGGCTGCCGGGTTCGGACCACGCCAGCATTGCGACAGAGGTAAAGGTCGTTGAAAAAATCAGAAAAGAAGAAGGCAAAGAAAAAGAAGATCTGGGCAGAGAAGAGTTCTTAAAGCGCGCCTGGGCATGGAAAGAAGAATACGGCGGCAGGATCACAAGACAGTGCCGCAAGCTGGGCGATTCCTGCGACTGGAGCAGAGAAAGATTCACTATGGACGAAGGCTGCAACAAGGCAGTCAGACATTTCTTCGTTCATTTATATAAACAGGGACTGATCTACAGAGGAAACCGCCTGATCAACTGGTGTCCGCAGTGCGGCACATCTCTTTCCGACGCCGAAGTAGAGCACGAGGATAAGAACGGTCAGTACTGGTATTTCCGTTATCCGGCCGCAGAGGAAGGCGGCAGAGAAATGGTCGTCGCGACATCAAGACCGGAAACCATGTTCGGCGATGTTGCCATCGCAGTACATCCGGATGATGAAAGATACAGGGATATGGTCGGCAAGAAAGTTGTTCTGCCGCTTGTAGGAAGGGAGATCCCTGTCATCGCTGACCCGTATCCTGACCCGGAAAAGGGAACCGGCGCGGTTAAGATCACACCGGCTCACGATCCGAACGACTTTGAAGTAGGACAGCGCGCGGGCCTTGAGAACCTCTGCTGCATTAACGAAGACGCAACCATGAACGCTATGGCGGGCAAGTACGAAGGTATGGACAGATACGAGTGCCGTAAAGCGTGGGTTAAAGACTTAGATGAAGCGGGATATCTGGTAAAGACCGAAGAAAAGGTGATTCCGGTAGGCGAATGTTACAGATGCCATACGGTTATCGAGCCGATGCTTTCCGACCAGTGGTTTGTCAAGATGGAGGATCTTGCGAAACCTGCAATCGAAGCCGCAAAGAGCGGCGCGCTGACTCACGTGCCTGAGCGTTTTGAAAAGACTTATCTCCACTGGTTAGAGGAAATCAGAGACTGGTGTATTTCCAGACAGCTGTGGTGGGGACACAGAATTCCGGCATGGTACTGCCAGGACTGCGGTGAACTGATCGTAGCGGAAGAAGACCCGACGAAGTGTCCGAAGTGCGGCAGCAGCAATCTGAAGCAGGATGAGGACGTCCTTGATACATGGTTCTCTTCCGCACTGTGGCCGTTCTCTACACTGGGCTGGCCGGAAAAGACAAAAGAGCTGGAGTACTTCTATCCGACCGACGTGCTGGTAACAGGCTACGACATTATCTTCTTCTGGGTCATCAGAATGGTGTTCTCCGGCTGCGAGGCCATGAAAGAGCCGCCGTTCCACCACGTATATATTCACGGACTGGTTCGCGACGCGGAAGGCCGCAAGATGAGCAAGTCCCTTGGAAACGGCATCGACCCGCTGGAAGTCATCGACCAGTACGGCGCGGATGCTCTGCGTTTCATGCTGACGACAGGTATCACGCCGGGCAACGACATGCGTTTTAAGACAGACCGGCTGGAATCCGCGAGAAACTTTGCCAACAAGCTGTGGAACGCGTCCAGATTCGTGATCATGAATCTGCAGGACGAAGACGGCAATTTCAGAGAAATGGCAAAGTGCTGCGCGGACTGCTGCGGTATGGCGTGCGGCGATACGACCAATTTCAGCAATATCGCGCTGCGCGATGAAGATAAATGGATCATCAGCAGAGTCAATGACGCCGCTGACTATGTGACCAAGGCACTGGAAAAATACGACCTTGCTCTGGCAGGACAGAGAGTATACGAGCTGATCTGGAACGAGTACTGCGACTGGTACATCGAGCTTGTAAAGAAGAGACTCTGGGGCGACGACGAAGAAGATAAGAAGGTCGTCAGATTCGTTCTGGTTATGGCGCTGAAGAACATGCTGGAAATGCTGCATCCGTTCATGCCGTTTATCACAGAGGAGATCTGGTCCTTCCTGCCGCATTCTGACTGTGAGAGAGAAGACAATCCGGACTGCTTCCTGATCAAAGCGAAATGGCTGGAATTCGCAGAAGAAAGACATTTCGCAGCAGAGGAAGAAAAGCTGGAAACCGCCATGGAAGCCATCGGCGCTATCAGAAATATCCGTGCGGAAGCTGACGCGAAGCCAAGCAAGAAGCTGACCGCCGTAATTCTGGCCCAGGGAGAAAAGATGGATCTCATCAGAGGTGGCGAGAGATATATCAAAGACCTTGCCAATATTACAGATATCAGGTTTGTAACTGACAAGTCAGAAGTACCGGAAGAGGTTATGTCCGCTGTCATCGCCGGCATTGAGATCTTCATTCCTCTCGATGACCTTGTAGACTTCAACGCGGAGTTTGACCGTCTCACCAAGGAAAAGAAAAAGCTGGAAGGAGAAGTAAAGCGCGTTGCCGGCAAGCTTTCCAACCAGGGATTCCTGGCGAAAGCTCCTGAAAAGGTCATCAATGAAGAAAAAGAAAAACAGGCGAAATACGAAGATATGCTGGCGAAGGTCGAAGCCAGACTGGCTATGGTCGCAAAGAAAGTGAATAAATAAAGATGGACGCAATCAGTAAAATTCATGAATTTCTACGATTCGGAAGTGTCCTTGGACTGGAACGGATGAATGTCCTTCTGGAAAAGCTGGGAAATCCTCATGAAGATCTCGCGGTGATCCACGTTGCCGGGACCAACGGCAAAGGCTCTATCTGCAGATACGTGTACGAAGTTTTACAGGCCGGCGGTTATAAAACCGGCCTGTATACCTCCCCTTATCTGGAAGTGTTCAATGAGCGTATCGAGTTTGACGGCAGCTATATCACCGATCAGGAACTGGAACAGTATACTGCGGCAGTTCTGGAAAAATCTGAGGAAATGGTCGCGGAAGGACTGGAATCTCCGACGGAATTCGAGGTGGTGACGGCTATCGCGTTCCTGTATTTCAAGGAGAAACAGGCTGATTTTGTGGTGCTTGAGGTAGGTCTTGGCGGCAGAGGTGATTCCACCAATGTGGTGAAGAGTCCGCTGTGCAGTATCATCGCCTCCATTTCACTGGACCATACGGATCGTCTGGGAGACACTATTGCCGCCATTGCAGGTGAAAAAGCAGGCATCATCAAAGCAGGCTGTCCTGTCATCACCGGAACTGACGAGCCGGACGCCATGGAGGTATTCCGGTCAAAGGCCGCCGAGCTGGGCTGCGATCTGTATGACACCCGGAAAATGCCCTATGAGATCATAGAAGAGACCGTCAGCGGCTGTATATTCCGCGCCGCTGTGTTGGAACAGGATTATCAGCTGGAGATCTCCATGGCAGGGGAGCATCAGGTCCGCAACGCTGTGGAAGCGCTGACTGCGGTGACGCTGCTGAACCGGTCCGGACAGATCCGCGTCAGCGATGAGGCAATTGCGCGGGGTTTCAAAAATGCCAGACAGATCGGACGTTTTGAGATCCTCCGGCAGAAACCCTTTGTTGTCATAGACGGGGCGCACAACCCTGACGGGTCAAAAGCGCTCAGGCAGGCTGTAATGAGCCGCTTCGCGGGCAAAAGGATCCTCATGGTGGTGGGCATTCTGGCGGACAAAGAGGTTCCGGCAGTGCTGGATAATTTCCTTGGGATCACCGGGGACTTTATTGCCACGGAGCCGGACAATCCGAGAAAGCTGGCGGCGTCAGAGCTGACGGCGCAGATCGAGGCGAGAGGCGGCAGCTGCCTGTGTTTTGCTGACCCTGCGGAGGCGGCAGCGGCGGCGAAAAAACGGTATGGGGACTACGACGTGGTGCTTTTTGCCGGTTCGTTATATCTGATTGGAGCCATCAGGGGGTTACTATATGAACAAAGTGAAGAAGGTCATCCTGTTCTATAATCCGAATTCGGGAAGCGGGATGTTTAAAAATAATCTGGATCATATTATCGGCAGGTATCAGAAGGAAGGATATCTGGTGGTGCCCATCCGGGCGGCGCACGGCCACGCCATCTTCGACTTTTTGGGAGAACTGGATCAGGAAACCTATCATGATGAGTACCGGCAGATCATCGCGGCCGGCGGCGACGGGACTATCAATGTCTGCGTCAACGCCATGATCCGAAATAACATAGATCTGCCGCTGGCGATCCTGCCGGCGGGTACGGCCAACGATTTTGCCTACTATTTCAACATTCCTAATGAGATCGATCAGATGCTGGATATCGCGCTGGGAAACAACTATACTTATGCCGATGTAGGGTGTGTCAATGACCGGTACTTTATCAATGTGGCCGCCATCGGGCAGGTGGTGGACGTGAGCCAGAAGACGGATCCGACGCTGAAAAACACCATCGGCGTGCTGGCATATTATCTGAAGGGGCTGTCAGAGGTGCCGAATCTGAAACCGATCAGGGTGACTCTGACTACGCCGGAAAAGGTCTATCGTGAGAAAATGTACTTTATGGTCGTGATGAACGGAAAGTCTGCCGGCGGATTCAAAAAGATCTCGCCGGATTCGGAGATCAACGACGGACTTCTGGATGTGATGCTGTTTCGGAACATGACGCTGCTGGAAATGCCGGGGGTGTTCATGATGATCCTGCAGGGCAGACATCCATCCAGCAAGAAGGTGCTGCATTTTCAGACAAGCCAGCTGACCATTGAAGCGGAAGCGGATCTGCCGACGGATATCGACGGTGAACACGGAGAAAAATTTCCGCTGGTGTTCAGCGTGTTACATAACAGATTGAAGATATATACTTTAGAGGATAATATGGGGGAGGCGTGATATGCTTCGTTTGATTTTAAGAGAAACAAAGGATTACGAAAAGCTGGTTCGGTTTTTTGTAGAAAATGAACTGGAATTTGACGGCGATGAGGAAGTGGATACGGACATTGAGAAATGCTTTGAGGTGGTCCATGGGCCGGAAGAAGCGCTGGTCGGCGCGGCAGTTCTGGCAAAGCGGGAAGGCCGCTATATCATTGACGGCATTGCCGTGGATCCGCTTTACCGGAAGATGAAAGTAGGCAACGTACTGCTGAAGAAGGTGATCAGCCAGGTGAGGGAGCTTGGCGGAGACGCTTTGTTCCTGGTGGCCAGAGCGCCCGGTTTCTTTCGCGCGTGCGGTTTTGAAACCATTGATCCTGACAGCGCGCCTAACTTTTTTGAGTGTAAATACTGTCCGCAGTATCAGGTAAGCTGTCATCCTGAAGTTATGAAACTGGAGATCAGATAATGGATCAGACTTACGATTATGATAAGGTATTGCAGGGAATTCTGGACGTGGGAGAGGAAATGGTCTGCTGCGGCGCGGAGGTCAACAGAGTAGAGGACAGTATCTATCGCATGTGTGAAAGTTACGGCGCCAGCCGGATCAACGTGTTTATCATCACTTCCAATATTCAGGTGACTATGGAAGCACCGGACGGCAGAATACTGACCCATATCCGCCGGCTTGTACGCTATGACGCCAATTTCGACCGGCTGGATTATCTCAACGACCTGAGCCGGTATGTCTGCAGAGCCTGTCCGGATGCTGACGAGCTGAAAAGGCGGCTGCAGCTGGTGCTGGATCGTCCGCAGCAGCCCAGGCTTGTCAAATTTCTGGGATCTATTATGGGCTCTTCCGGGTTTGCGGTCTTCTTCGGCGGCACGTATATGGACTGTCTGAGCGCGGCTATCGTGGCTGTTCTCATTGTTTTGCTGCAGATGTTTCTGGCAGACCGGGAAAAGAATCAGATCGTATATCATTTTGTCATTTCTGTAGCAGCAGGCGTCGCGGCGTTGCTGCTGGTGCGGCTGGGACTGGGTGACAACTCTGACAAGATCATGATCGGCGGCATTATGCTGCTGATCCCGGGCATCGCCATGACAAACGCTATTCGGGATATGCTCATCGGAGATATCGCCTCGGGGCTTTTGCGGCTGGTCAATTCTCTGCTGATGGCTGCGGCTATCGCCTGCGGCTTTGCATTTTCAATCATTGTACTGGGAGGTGTCCTATGAGCGTACAGCTTATCGCAGCCTTCGCCGGGTCTGTTGGATTCGCGCTGATGCTGAAGATCAGAGGGCGGCAGATCCTCTATGCGGGGATCGGCGGACTGGTCACATGGGGGATCTATCTGCTGGCGTTTTCTCAGCTGCAGAGCGATTTTCAGAGCAATCTGATCGCGTCTATATTTGTAGCGGTCTATGCAGAGATCATGGCGCGTGTCAACAAAGCGCCTGCCACTATTTTTCTGACTGCAGCCGCGGTGCCGCTGATCCCCGGCGGCAAGCTGTATTATACTATGTATGGGCTGGTCAGCAAGGATCAGCAGCTGTTTGTGGACAGCGGCACGTCCTGTCTGATGATCGCCCTTGCCATTTCCCTGGGTTTTGTGGTGGTGGCTGTAATGAATAATTACCTGAGCCGGTTTCTGGCGGGACGGAAGAAGAGAAAACTCGGACTGTGACGATCCGGCTGATGCGTGAGGCAGCGCGTGAGGTGGTGCGCGAGGTGACGAGCAAAGTTCGGCATTTAGGCTGTTTTTTGTGCCAGTGCCGAACGAATTGCCGAACTTTCGGGGTAAATTTCGGCAAAATGGAGATGTTTTGCTATAATGCCGAACGAATTGCCGAACTCTGGATAGAGGCTCTTCACTGCACTAAATTCAGATCTGATCATAGAAAAAGCGTGGCATTAACGGTTAATTTACGTTAATATCACGCTTTTTTGAATCGTATGATGTGAACACAGGACGGGAAGGACGTTTGATTATTTCTAATTTAACGCAGCGACTTTTTCCGGGCTGAGACCGGTGATATCTGCTATCTCAGCGTCGCTCATGCCGGAGCTCTTCAATTTCAAAGCAACTTTTTCCAGTGCCATCTGCTGACCTTCTTCGCGCGCGAATTCTTCCCGGCATGCCATCTCTTCTGCCAATGTCATAATGGAATACACCTCCCTGTTTTCATTGGCGATCTGTACATTCTCATGGAGCCGCCTGATGAAAGGGTCTCCATCGGTGACCTCTCCACGTTCCAGATACACGTACAGCGCCTGCAGTTCCTTCGGCGTATCTGCCGATCTGCTTTTTGTATTTACTAATAGTGTATACTGTTCGTCTCCTAAAGGCAA
>JAETRU010000006.1 GCA_021769965.1 Eubacterium sp. | reverse complement strand
TTCGCGCCGTATAGCTGTAAAATACTGCGAAAAAGCGGCGCGGGAAAGGAAGGAAACGCCGTATGAGCGCGAAAAAACAAAAAAAGCGGCGGCGCAGATTGACTGTGAATAGTAACCGCGCCTCAGATTTCTGGTCATTTTTTGGTTAAATTTTTTTCGCAGTTCTGCAAAAAAGTGTTGACAGACATGCTAAATATGGGTATAATATTATCTGTTGCGGTTGATACTACTATCAGTCAGCAAATGTTCCGAGGTAGCTCAATGGTGGAGCAACCGGCTGTTAACCGGTAGGCTGTGGGTTCGAGCCCCACCCTCGGAGCCAATTTTATCGCTGAACGAAAGTCAGCATAAAAATCATACTGCAGCATATATATTATGATGTAGTATTTATATAGAAGTTGCCGCTATGGCAACCCGATGACGCGGGGTAGAGCAGTTGGTAGCTCGTCGGGCTCATAACCCGGAGGTCGCAGGTTCAAGTCCTGTCCCCGCAACCAAGACACGAAGACCGTCCGTTAGGGCGGTTTTTTCGTGTCTTAATTGCGGAATATGGAAATACAGGACTTGAACCTTAAGTATCCCTGCGGCGTAAAAAGAAATCTGCATTTATTCTTCTGTCCTGATCAGATTGCTCACATACGGCCGTGCGCCGGAAAGCACTTCGTCATAGAAATTCTGCTTCCAGTCGATATAGTCGACGCTGTCCTGCAGCGCTTTGATGGAGACAAGTAATTCCTCCCGCTTTTTGGTCAGCATTTCCTTCCTCTGCATGATGGTGGGTTCTCCCTGCAGACAAAGCTGCAGATACTCTTTCATTTCCAGAATACTCATGCCGCACCTTTTTAAGCAGGTGAGGTCCCTGATCCATTTCACATCTTTTTCATCAAAAACTCTGCGGTTATTGCCGTCCCTTTTGACACCCGGAACCAGTCCCTCATTACAATAGTATTTTAAAGTCTCATAGGTCATATCCAGTTCCCGGCAGACCTGCATCATCGTATACATCGCGATTGCCTCCTGTATTGTTCACCAAATTCTCTAAAATTTCATAAAAAAATTTGTAAAAGGCTATTGAGCGGTAGTTACTACCGTAAATTATAATCGGTTATAACAACCGATTCAAGCAAACGGATTATACCATGGGAATAATCAAATTGCAAGAGCAGAAAGGAGAATGATACCATGGACAAATTTACTTTTTCATATCCTGTAAAGGTCTATTTTGGAGAAGGAAGCGCCAGGCAGGCCTTTGACGCTGAACTTGACAAGGTCGGCAAAACCGTGATGCTTGCTTTTGGCGGCGGCTCCATCAAGGAAAACGGCATTTATGACGAGATGAAAGAGCTGCTCGCACAGGCAGGCAAGAAGGTAGTGGATTTTTCCGGCATTATGCCGAATCCTACTTACGCGAAGGTGCAGGAAGGCGCGGCGCTGGCCCGCGAAAGCGAGGTCGATTTTATCCTTGCGGTAGGCGGCGGCAGTGTCATCGACTGCTGCAAAGTGATTTCCGCGCAGGCGCTGCTGTCCGAAGATATCTGGGACATGGAATACGGCAAGGGAAAATTTCCAACAAAGGGAATTCCGATGGGCGCTGTTGTAACGGCTTCCGGTACCGGCGCGGAAATGAACGCAGGCGCAGTCATCACTTATGAGGAAAAGAAATGGAAAGGTCCGATCTTTGGTACAGCGGCTTCCTTCGCAGTGCTTGATCCTTTCTATACGATGTCAGTGCCGCCGATGCAGGTGCTTTCCGGAGCCTTCGACACCCTGAGCCACGCGATGGAAACCTATCTGGGCAGCTCCGACGAAGACAATGTGTCAGATGACGTGGCGCTGGCGATCATGCGCAACACCGTTATCAATACGCGCCGCCTGCTGAAAAACATAAACGACGTGCAGGCAAGAAGCAACCTGATGTGGGATTCTGCCATGGCGGAAAACGGGATTCTGAAATGCGGCCGTCTCACCGATTTTCAGGTGCACCAGATAGAACATCAGCTCGGCGCCTATACCGACTGTAATCACGGGCAGGGGCTTTCTGTCATTCATCCCGCCTATTACCGTCATATCGTAAAAGATGCGCCGGAGAAATTCACCCGTCTCGCAAAGGTGGTGTTTGATGTGGATACTGCTGAGGAAGGTGTAGACGCTTTGGCACGCTTCATCAAAGAGTGCGGTCTGCCGACAAAAATGAACCAGCTGAAATCCGCGGTTGAAATTACACCGGAGGTTTTGCGTCAAGTGGCCGATACCTGCAATATAATCAAATGCGGTCCCCGTGAACTTGATCGTGAGGAAATTTATGAGATTCTGATGAAGTGTCTGTAAAAGAGGTCAAAGAAAATGAGTAAGAACATATTGATTATTTCATCCAGCCCGCGCAAGAGCGGAAATTCAGATATGCTTTGTGAGCAGTTTAGAAAAGGCGCAGAGGAAGCAGGCAATCAGGTGGACAAAATCCGGCTCGCGGAGCTTGCTATTGACTATTGTTCCGCCTGTTATGCCTGCAAAAAGACCGGACATTGTGTGATGCAGGACGATATGGAACAGGTCATTGCAAAAATGCGGGACGCAGACGTGATCGTTCTGGCTACGCCTGTATATTTCTATACGATGTGCGCGCAGATGAAAACCATGATCGACCGGACCTTAGGCGGAGCGCAAAAACCCGGTCTGGAAAACAAAGAATTTTATCTCATCGCTGCTGCTGCCGATGGAAAAGACGCAATGGAAAGAACGATCGACGGCTTGCGCGGTTATCTGGAATGCCTGCCGGGGGCGAAAGAAATGGGCGTGATCTACGGCGCTGGCGCCTGGCGGCTGGGTGATATTGAAAAAACGCCTGCAATGCAGGAAGCGTACGAGATGGGAAAGAGTATCAGCTGATACAGATATTTATATAGGATCTGCCGATAGATCGTCAGGCAGACGATGGAGAAAGGAGCGAAAATCTATGAAAAAAAAGAATTGCTGTATTACTCTCCGCGCTGCTGGTTTTTGTCTTGCCGCCTGCGGGAGCGGCAGCGGATTTTCCGGAACCATTGAGACAATTGCAGAATTGCAGCCTGACGCGGCCGTCATCTCAAATGGACTTTCTATCTCCCGGGACAGCGTAGCAGACGCAGAAAGCGATGTTGTGGATTGGGTGGATGGGCTTGGCATTACTGTCGAGTGATCAAATTTGGGGAGGACCTGAGCTGCAGGTCCTCATTTTCCTGAGATGTACTGAATGTAAGCATCGTCTGTCATCAGTTCCATCTGCAGTCCTTTTTGTGTCTGCGGGGAGACGGCACCTCCTGCGGTGATTTCTCTGCCGGCTTTTTCTACAAAGGAAAGATACTCTTCTACTTTCTGCCGGACGGCAGGTACTCTGCTTTGAAGCAGCATGCCGCAGTTACGATAAATCTCCAGGATCGGCTCTGCGCTTTTCATGACCTGATGCATGGTCTCGAAGTTATCCGCGCCGGGAAAACCTACGTTGGCGATGATCACTGTATCGGGCAGGACCGTTGAATCGGCCATATCGTAGTGTCCGTTTCGCTTCTCTATTGCCATGGATTTTGTGGGAATGAGACGGTCTGCAAAGTTTTTCATGCATGCGGTCATATTCCAGAGATAGACCGGCGTCGCAAAGCAGACGATATCTGAATGCAGATATATGTCCAGCAGCTCTGCCATATCATCCTGATGGACGCAGTGTCCGGGAGTTTTGAACCAGCAGGAGAAGCAGCCGCTGCAGTGGTGAATATCTTTTTCGATGAGAAATATATTTTCTGTTTCGCCTCCAGCTTGTCTGACGCCGGACAGGAAGGCTTCTGCTATCACATTGGTGTTGCTGTTTCGCCCGCGGGGGCTTCCATTAAAAACTGTTACTTTCATTTTTTTTTCTCCTTTTCTCTTCTGATTACAAAAGGTATCATAGCAGAAAAAAGGGCTGTAAACAATCAACGCTGCGTGGAGTCCGCAGCGTTGATTTAAGTAAATGATCGATCAGAATTCCGGCCTGTCGGCTTCATCCCAGACTTTGACCAGCCTGTCATATTTATATTCTGCGCAGGACGCGCAGCAGCTCGCGCAGCCTCCTATGACCAGGAGACAGTCATAAGAGCCGCCGTCTTCGGCCAGGGAGAAAACGTGGGACGGACACCTTTTGACCGTGTCCTCATAATATGCCCGGCGGTCGTAGCGGGGGTTGCAGCCGCCGCAAAACTTGACGCCGATATGCATTACCGGTCACCTCCGGGCTCGTCGTGGCGCATGAGGGAACGGGCAAAGTCCAGCAGGTCCTCGCTGACGGAATCGTCGAGAACCACGTCGCGGAGCTGCGGGATCCGGGTCAGAAGGGCAGGGCGGACCACGTTTGCCATGGTGTCGTCGGCCGCGTAACAGCCGCGGCAGCTGCCGGTAAATTTGATATATGCAACGCCGTCTTCGCAGGCGCTGAGCAGGGCGCCGCCCATATGCGCGCTGAGGCTGGGATTGATATCCTTTTCGATGATCTCGGTGATCTTCTTTTCTAATTCTGTCTGATTCATCTGTTTTGTCTGGTTCATGATGGTCTCCTTGTCGGTGATTTGGATAGATCTATTATATTGCAAAGGGGCGGCGGGCGCAAGAGGGAGAATTTTTCGGGTGCCGGCTGTCGGGAATGGCGCACGGTAAGCGTATGAAAATCCTTTGTTCTATACAACTGTGACAAATTTCATTGTTTTACGTATTTTAGTCAACAAATGATCTGAATGGCGGATCAAAATACCCTTAGACAGTGACAGAAGTGACAAAAACCCGATATTTTGTCATTTCTGTCACCGTTTATATTCTGCAACGTTGACAGGATTGACACTTTTTTTAATTTTTGTCACTTTTGTCACTAACCCGATTGCTTTACAGGCGCTTTCGAGTAGAAATGAAATGCAATGTTGACAAAAACAAAGAAATCACGGATATTTGTCACATTACTCCGTTTTCATGCGTTTGCCGTGGGAATGGCGTTTTGCCTATTGCGATGGGGAAGAAGATGTGAGAAAATAGGGGTAGAAGCCAAGTTGAATCGGGAGAGGAAGGACTTTTATGGAAAATATCGTATTTCAGTGTTCAAAGGAACTTTTGGACAAGCTGCCGCAGGGCGCGTATGAGGCAAAGCCGGAGAAGGAGCAGCTGGAAGGGCTGAAAGGAAGCTTTTACGGCTGGACCGGGAAGATTCTGACCATAGACCGGAAAAAAGCAGCAGTATTTGTTAATAACAAAACCCGTTACTGTATTCTGCTGTATCCGGTGAGGAAGAAGGAATTCGGGCAGCTGGCGGAATATCTGAAGGAAGCGGTCCGGGCGGCTTTTCTGGCCGAGGGCGTCAGGAAGGATGTGATCAAAGCCTATCTGGAAGGTTTTGATGGATGCCGTTTCATGAAGACGTCTGACCGCAGCGCCATGGGATCGCTGAATCTGATGTGCGGCTATCTGGACCGGTGGTTCTGTTATGATGAGGCGCCGGAGCCGGGAGTCATTCAGACCAGGGCGGCTATGAAGATGTCAGATGATCTGACTTCTATTGATGGTAAGTATGGCAGCGGCAATGAGCGTCTGCCGGGCGCGCTCTGTGAGATGATGGGATATGATCCGTCTGAAGAGGCACGGGTGCTGGGCACAGACGTTTATCAGCTGAAGATCAAAATCAATCTGGCTGGTCATAATATCTGGCGGCGGATCCTGGTTCCTGCGGACTATAAGTTCTGTGATCTGCACAGGGTCATTCAGGTAGTTTTTGACTGGAAAAACTGCCATCTGCATAATTTCATGGTGATGGAGCCATCAAAACTGGCTGCCGCCGGAGTGCCTGACGACCGGCTGTGCTCGCTGAAAAGGAAACTGGAACTGGCAGACGGCAGCGATCCGGAGGCGCTGGAATTTGCTGAGCTGGCGGACTGTGAAGTAAGGCTGGATACTGAGGTCAGTCTGCGGGAAGTTTTTGCCGGGAACGACTGGTGTTTATATAATTATGATTTAGGTGACTACTGGGAGCATGTGATCACGGTGGAGAAGCTGCTGCCTGACAGCGCGGAGCGATGGCCGAAGGTGCTGGAAGCAGAAGGCCAGCGGCCGCCGGAAGACGTGGGCGGCGAAGGCGGCTTTGATGAATATCTCGCGATCGCTGGCGACCCGGATCATCCCGAGCATGCGCGCATGGTGGAATGGGCCAGGATGACCGGACCGCGGGAGATGAGCGTGGATCAGGTGAACCTGAGGCTGAGAAGGAGATGGTGAAGGGGGATTGGGAAGGTAGGAATGATAGTTCGATTTAAAAAAATTGAGAAAGAGATGTAACAAATGCCGCATTCTGCTCGAGTTGCAGTTTGCGGTATTCTTTTTGCCGAAATATAAAGAATACGGGTAATTGTGATGCCAGTTCATTGACAAATTTTGATTGCAGAGGTATAATAAATTACCTGATGGGTAATTTTATAATAAGGAGATTGGAGTGAAAGTAGTATACGCAGATGCAGAGGTTGAAATGCAGTGCACCAGCTTAAAAGCTGCCAAGAAACTATTCGGAGGAGACGAGAAGCTTGCACGAAGCTTGTTGGCACGTGTAAATACCCTGAACAATGCAGAGGTCATAAAAGATATTATCGTGCTGAGGCCACTGCGTTTTCATAAGCTTAAGGGAAGGGAAGAAGGATACTTTGTAATAGATGTAAAGAGCAGAAAGGAACCATGGAGAATTATTCTTCAGCCTTTGGACGAAAATGAAAAAGTTTTTCGGCCATGCAATATTGATGAGATTGCAGGAATTGTGAGAATTGTAGAAGTGAGGGAGGTAAGTAAACATTATGAGTAATTATATTGAATATAACGATAAGGTTGCTTTTCATCCTGGATATTATATCAAAGAACTTGTCGAAGAAAGCGGCATGACACAGGAGGATTTTGCGAAAAGACTGGATACGACACCTAAAAATTTAAGTGTATTGATAAAAGGGGAACAAAGCCTTTCACTGGATATTGCGATGAAGCTTTCTCGCATGATTGGAACCAGTGTTAATTATTGGCTGAATTTACAGATGACCTATGATGCTTTGGTTGCTGAGTTCAAGTCAGCAGAAGTTATGAAGCAAGAGCGGGAAGTGTTTAAGTATATTGATTATGGTTATTTTAAAAACAACTTCGGATTACCTAATTTGTCACGGAAAATCAATGAGCAGATTAAAGCAGTAAGAGAGTTTTTAGGCATTTCTACATTACAGGTTCTGACGGAAAAGAATCTGGCTGTAAGCTTTAGAAGTTATGCGGAAAATCTGAGTGTTTCTAATATCGTCAATGCCAATGTTATGGTTCAGATTGCTATAAACAAAACTCTGCAAACAGAGGCACCAAAGTATGACGGAAAGAAATTTTCTGATGCAATTAGTGAGGCGTTGACTTTGACTTCAGATCATCAGAACTTCTTACCTCGTATTAAAGAAAGTTTCAAGCAGGCAGGGGTTGTTCTTGTCGTGCTGCCGAATTTAAAAAATTCTGGGATTAATGGAGCAACAAAGAAAGTTGGAAAGAAGATGATGCTGATGGTGAATGACAGAAGGTATTATGCGGATACGTTCTGGTTTTCATTGCTTCATGAGGCCGGACATATCATTCACGGTGATTTTCAAATCACGTTCAGTGGTGAGAATGAAAAAGCTGAAGATATTGCTGATTCCTATGCGAGAGATCTGTTGATTCCACCTGAATCGTATGAGACGTTCAAGGCAGAGAATTCCTTTGATGAGGATTCTATCAGACGATTTGCAGCGAGCATTAACAGGGATCCAGGCATTGTGTATGGCAGATTGCAGAAGGATCAAAAGGTACCGTTTCACGAAACAGCATTGTCAAAGAAATTGCGGCATAAGTATAAAATTGTGACAATGTAGGAATCATCCGACAGCAGTTAAAAATAATAGCAATTTTTGTCTAAATTGGATAAAAGGTGATACAAATGATTGATACAGAACGATTAACCGAACTTGTTGCATTATATAAAGAGAATCTTCCTTTAAACTGGTCAGAGGAAAAATATAAGTGGGAAGCGGTAGAATGTTTTCAAAAGAACTGGAATCCGGAAGCTGAAGATTTTCGTGCCATGTTTGAGAAGGCAACGGAAGAGGCGGCAAATTTGCTGACTTCGAGCTATTATTATCCTCGGAAGATGATTTTGAAATACAGCGAGAAAGAGCCGGAAACGGTGCGCGGTATGTTTGCGGAGTTGTTTAAGGAGGAACAGACTCTAGCGGAGCGGATCGACCATTTTAAAAGACAGGCAGCTGCTCTGAGAGATAGATACAATGAACCCAACGAAAAACAGCATTATCAAAATACTAACGCTATCAGTACATATCTGTGGCTGCATGATCCTGAGAAATATTATATCTACAAATATTCTGTCTGTACAGCAGTTGCTAGAGAATTGAAAAGTGATTATGTGCCGAAAGGCAATGGAACGACGGAGGAGATGATAAGGGGCCAGGCTCTTTATGACGGGATCAAAGCTGAAGTTCAAAAAGATGAGAAACTACTCTCTATGTTGAAGAGCCTGTTGGAAGAAGAAAGAGCAGAAATCAAAGATGACAAGACTCTTCAGCTGAACACCCTGGTTATTGACATTGCTTTTTTCATCTATTACTACTATCCGAAGCTTAACAAAGGCCCTGCAATCTGGAAAATCAGTCATGGCCCTGATTGTATAAACGATGACATATCAGAGAAGCTTGATAAAAACCATTGGGTAATCGTGAACAAAAACACGAATGGCAAGGGCGGCAGCAAGATTACCCAAGGGGAAGATTTCATCTGCAATATGAAGAAGGGTGACTATTTCTATCTTTGCAGGGGAAATAGCATACAGCTGTTCGGACAAGTCACATCTGTCGATGCTGTATCATGTCCGCTCACAGAGGAAAAATACTATTATAGAGAGTATACGGAGATAGCAGCATCAAAAGATAATTCTCCATATAAGGATATGCAGAAATGGTGGACGCCGAACGATAATTCAACATGTATCAAAGTTAAAGAAAATGAGAAGAAGCTATTTGAGGAGTTGATCTTGAAAAAATACTTTGATTTGACTTTGCAGGAATTGGATGAAATCAAAGGTCAACCTTTTTTCAGCAACTACGGAAAAGATGAATTTCTCCGTGAGGTTTTTATGACGTCGGACCAATACGATTCCTTGGCAGGTCTTTTAAAACATAAACAAAATGTTATTCTCCAGGGGGCGCCGGGTGTCGGCAAGACCTACTGCGCAAAGAGACTGGCCTATTCCCTGATGGGAGAAAAGGACGAGAGCAGGATCCAGTTCATCCAGTTCCATCAAAACTATTCCTATGAGGACTTTATCATGGGATACAAGCCTGCTGGAGATGGATTTGAACTGAAAACGGGAATCTTTTACGATTTCTGCCAGAAGGCAGCGAAAGATCCGGAAAGAGACTACTTTTTCATTATAGATGAAATTAATCGAGGCAATCTGAGCAAGATCTTCGGAGAGCTTTTGATGCTCATAGAGAAAGACTACCGAGGGGAAACTGCAACACTAGCTTATACAGGCGAAAAATTTAGTGTGCCGGAAAACCTGTATATCATCGGCATGATGAATACCGCTGACAGGAGCCTTGCTTTGCTGGATTACGCTTTGCGGAGGCGGTTCAGCTTTTTTGAGATGAATCCTGGATTTGACACCGCAGGCTTTAAGAAGATGCAGGAAGGCTACGCAAACGCGACCTGCGATGCGTTGATCAAGAAGATCACTGAACTCAATGAGGATATCTGCAAAGACGACGCGCTGGGCGCTGGTTTTCAGATCGGCCACAGCTATTTTTGCGGAGTGGAGACGTGTACAGAGGAATGGCTGAAAGCGATCGTTTATTACGATATCTTCCCGACGCTGCAGGAGTATTGGTTTGACGACAAGGAAAAGGTACAGAAATGGAAAAATATTTTGAGTGGTGTGTTCAATGACCAATGACAAAGGAATACTGATCAAGAACATCTATTATATGCTGGCCTATGCCTTTCAGGTGCTTAATCAGAAGAATTACAGGGATATGATTGAGCAGGAAACTTTTGACGACGCCGAGGACTTGTTCGCGGCGATCCTGTCAAAGGGTGTCTCTCAGCAGCTGAAGCAAGGACTGTACCGTGAAT
This sequence comes from Eubacterium sp., assembly GCA_021769965.1. Classification (GTDB taxonomy): domain Bacteria; phylum Bacillota; class Clostridia; order Peptostreptococcales; family Anaerovoracaceae; genus Senimuribacter. The sequence continues at coordinate 100,285 of JAETRU010000006.1, read as the reverse complement.
ACGTGAGCAGGCAGGACGATTTGACCGTACTGAGGGGCAAGCTGGATGTGCAGGGGACGATTAAAAACCGCATGCGGCAGAGACAGCGTTTAGCCTGCCAGTTTGATGAACTGTCGGAGAATAATATCCTTAACCAGATAATCAAAGCCACGGCCATGGTTTTGATCAGATCAAAAGGAGACAAAGTGAAGGCGGAGCGGAAGAAAGAGCTTCGCGGACTCATGCTGTATTTTGGAGCCGTGGATGATATTAACCCAAGTGAGATCAAATGGAGCACCCTGCGGTTTCGGAAGAATAACCGGACGTATGAAATGCTGGTGAATATCTGCTATTTTGTTCTTCACGGATTGCTGCAGACGACAGAGGACGGACAAAGTAAAATGGCTTCGTTTGTGGATGAGCATATGGAGACGTTATACGAGAAGTTTATTCTGGAGTATTACAAAAAGCATCATCCAGAGTTGAGGCCGAAAGCAGAACCCCTGGATTGGAATGTGGAGCCGGAAAGCGATAAAACCGCGATTCAGTTTCTCCCGCAGATGAAAACTGACGTCACATTGCAAAGCGAAGATCGTGAGCGGACTTTGATCATCGACGCGAAGTATTATTCTAAGACTATGCAGAAACGCTTTGATAAATCCACTTATCATTCAGGCAATCTGTATCAGATTTTCGCCTATGTGAAAAATTGGGACAAGCAGCACACGGGAAAAGTATCCGGTATGATGCTGTACGCCAAGACAGAGGAAGCAATCATACCGAATGGAAAGCCATTTTCCATAGATGGGAATACTTTCAGTGTGCGGACGCTGGATTTGAACCAGGAATTTGAGGGGATAAAGAGAGAATTGGAGGAAGTGGTGGAGAGGATAAGGTGAGAACGGAAGTTAAAAGTTCTAGCGTTAGTTGAATTTCCAATCCTTTTATGCTATTATATATTTGGATAAGTGTCATGAACGGTCCCTTGCTGTGATCTACTGATCCGGCAAGGGGTTTTCTGATTTTTCGAGAGATGTCCAAAAAATTATACCAAACTAAATGGAGAAGCGAGTGACCCATGGCGAATGAAATTTATAGTGCCGGCTTAATGTCCCAGTCTTTCTGGTTCCTTGAGTTTAAGAAAGTGGTAGGCCTTAGGCAGGCGGGTACAACCTATGACAATATTAAGAAAAAGTGCGTTGAGAATAATTTGTTTGGTGCAGCGAAAGAATATCGTGCGCGGCGAATGGCTGGATACATTGTGAACAGAGTGAAGTCCATGGACGAAGAATTGATAGAGCTGTTTTTAAAGGCAAATATAGAAACCCAGAAACTGATCAATTTGATCACAATTCTACGTGGAGATCGGCTATTTTTTGAATTTGTCTATGAAGTGTACCGAGAAAAGGTGATTCTTGGAGCCGAAACTATGGAAGATGCTGATGTAAATGTGTTTTTTTCTCAGAAGGAGATGCAGAGCGATGTCATCAGCAATTGGAAAGACAGTACCAAGAAGCATCTCAGATCCAACTATTTGAACTTCATGATGGATGCAAACTTGCTGGCAGTTATAGATAAGAGGAAAAAGATTACGCCGCCGATCCTGGATATTGCATTGGAACAGTATCTTCGCATAAGCGGCGAAGAAGTGATGATCAAAGCTTTGACGGGGGTGAAATGATTTGGCTTCTTTGGAAGAAAGACTGGATATAGCCGAGAGGATTATGAGCAAGCCATCCTTCCGTCAAAATAAAGGATTAGGAAACGAGGTAGGCTATTATATTTTTGATTATCCTGCGGAAGAGGAACTCTATGTCAGAGAGCGTATCGAATATATTCGTAAGAAAAATGAAGCATCTACAGATGAATACAGGATCGTCGTATATGATCTTTATGAAATCATGATCGATATTTTGAGACAAAAGGGATATCTGGAAAAGTGCTATGAGTTCGAGAAAAAGAAAGGATTTGATCGGATTACCAAAGCCGTGGGTAATATGCTGCGGATTACTGCAAAGGATAGCTTGATTGTAAATTACATCAAAGAGAATACGCCGGAAAAAGCAATCGTATTTCTCATCGGTATTGGAAAATGCTATCCAATATTACGTTCACACATAATACTTAACAACCTGCATCAGGTTATTGATCATGTACCTGTGGTAATGTTTTACCCGGGCAAATACAGTGGACAGGATTTAATACTTTTTGGAGAAATCAAAGATGATAACTATTATCGGGCATTTAAACTCGTAGATTAGGAGTAGCGATATGAAGATTGAACAGATGTTTGCAAAACAAATTAGTCGTGATATTAAGGGTGTTATCAAGGTAGGCCAAGACGACGATCAAAACATTCGGCAGGAGTTGGAAGAATATGTTGTGACTCGCGAGTTGCAGAAGCATTTCCGTAATTTTTTTGGAAGCTATAAACAGGGAATTAACGGCTATACTGATAAGATGGGCGTATGGATTTCCGGCTTCTTTGGAAGTGGTAAGTCGCATTTTTTGAAGATCTTATCCTATCTTCTGGAAAACAAGGTTGTAGACGGCAAAGCAGCTATAGAATACTTTGAAGAGGATCAGAAGATTAAAGACCCTATGGTTCTTGCTGATATGCGGCTGGCAGCTTCAGTCAGCACGGATGTAATACTGTTCAATATTGATTCCAAGGGCGAACAAAGTGGAAAACAGGACAAAGATGCCATCGTATCTGTATTCCTGAAGGTTTTTAACGAGATGCAGGGTTTTTGCGGAGCGATTCCGTTCCTTGCAGATCTGGAGAGAAAGCTCTCTGAAGAAGGCCGTTATGAGGAATTCAAAGAGCGCTTTGAAGATTCCTTTGGAACAGAATGGATAGAGGCGAGAAATGACTTTGACTTCATTCAGGATGATATTGTAGAAGTGCTGGCTGACATGAATTTTATGAGTGAAGAGGCGGGCCGTAATTGGTGTGAGCGTGCGACGACCGAATATGCGATCAGCATTGAACGTTTTGCTGATCTAGTGAGAAAGTATATAGATTGTAAAGGGAATAATCATCATGTGGTATTCCTCGTTGACGAGATCGGTCAGTACATTGGCGATGACTCCAAGCTGATGCTGAATTTGCAAACCGTTACCGAAGACCTTGGAATCGCCTGTGGTGGCAAGGCATGGGTCATCGTTACCAGCCAACAGGATATTGATTCTATTACAAAGACGAAGGGAAACGACTTTTCCAAGATTCAGGGCCGTTTTGATACCCGTCTGTCTTTGTCTTCTGCAAACGTGGATGAGGTCATCAAAGAGAGAATCTTGAAGAAGACGGAAGCGGCAAATCAGACATTGGCCCTCTACTATGACAACAAAGAAACCATCATTAAGAATTTGATCTTGTTTAATGATGGTGTGGAAAAGAAACTATATACGGATCGGCATAATTTTGCTGCAAATTATCCGTTTATTCCGTATCAGTTCAATCTTCTTGGTAGTGTGTTGACTGCCATCCGGATTTATGGGGCGTCGGGAAAACATTTGGCAGAAGGTGAGCGTTCTATGCTGGCATTGTTTAAAGAGTCTGCTATGCGGCTAAAAGACGAGGAAACTGGCGCAATCGTGCCTTTCCATATGTTTTACGATGCTCTGGAGCAGTTCCTTGATCATTCCCATAAGGGCGTTATTCTGCGCGCTTTAGATAGCGACTACCTCAACCCGACTCATGAAGAATCCTGTTTTGATGTGAATGTGCTGAAGACACTGTTCATGATCAAATATGTGAAAGAGATCAATTCAAATCTGGAAAACCTGACCAGCCTGATGGTATCTCATATTGACGAGGATCGAATGAGTTTGATGAAGCGGGTGGAAGATGCATTGCAACGGTTGGTACGTCAAACTCTTGTGCAGAAAAACGGAGATCTCTACGCATTCCTGACAGATGAAGAACAGGAAATCAACCGGGCCATCGAGTCTCAGCAGGTCGATCCCGGCGAAGTAACCGGCAAGGTAGCCGAATTAATTTTTGATGATTTATTTGAGGAAAAGAAATACCGCTATCCGGCTTTTAGCGGCAGATATGCATTTGCCTTCAATCGGATCGTTGATGAGAAACCGTATAAGTCTGGACAGAACTACGATATAACTCTGAAGATATTGACGCCAAACAGCGATGAACTGGGAGATGAAACGACTATGCGGATGTTATCAGCCCAGAGCCATTGCGTTTTGGTTGTACTTCCGGATGATAGAACGTTTTTGGACGAGATACGTGCGTCTCTACAGATCGAAAAATTTTTGCGTTATGATGCGGCAAGCGGCGTGACAAAATATGAAGAGATCAAAGATTCCAAGAAGAAAGAGCGTAACGAACGCAGCAGCGCCGCACGCCTGTTCCTTGGAGAATCGCTGAAGGAGGCGACGATTTATGTCAATGGTGCTCAGGTGCAGTCGGCGGCAAAAGAAGCCGTTTCTCGCATCAACGATACTCTGGGAAAGCTGGTCGCATCTGTATACCATAAACTTACCTATATTGATACGGCTATGGGTGAAGCGGATATCAAAAAGCTGCTACAAAACGATAATCAGCAGCTGACTTTAGAGGGAACCGCATCTACACCAAATAGTCTTGCTCTGCACGATGTGAATGACTACATTGCTGTCAATACGTCTCGACACATGAAGACATCTATGAAGACGTTGCTGGATCGTTTCACGAAAGCGCCGTACGGCTTTGTGGAAGCGGACGTACAGTGGCTGGTAGCGAAACTGTTTAAGGATGGAGAAATTGCATGCTATGTGAACAGTGAGCCGGTAACCCTTTTATCAAAGAGCGTTGAGGAAATCTTGCGTTTTGTCACACGCAAGGAGTTTAGCGAACGGCTGATGATGGAGAAAAAGGTCAGGGCCAGTGAGAAACAGAAGAAAGCAGTTCGTGAGGTTATGAAAGAGTTATTCCATGCTTCCCTTACCAGTGATGATGACGATGTGGTAATGAGCAGATTCTTCAGCTGTGCCAGAGACATGCAGACCGAATTGGAGCGGCTTGCAGTTCACTATCAGAATCAGCCGAAGTATCCTGGAAAAACCGTAATCGGACAGGGTAAGAAGTTGATGATGGACGTGCAGCAGTTAAAGGATTCAGCAGAGTTCTTTGCTACACTAGATAAAAACAGAGATGACTATCTGGATTTTGCAGAAGATTATGAGCCAGTGAAAAAATTTTTTATCGGGGAACAGAAAGGCATCTGGGATAAGACGCTGGATTTGATGGCAATCTATGATGACAGCAGAGCTTTTATTGTCAATGATAAGATAGAGAAAATCGTTTCTGAGATCAATGTAATCACGAAGAAATCTGTTCCATACAGTGATATTTATAAGTTGCCTGCTCTGCTAGAAGGCTTTAATGACGAATATCTCAACATCTTTGAGCAGATGGAAGCACCTGTGCAGGAGATGATTCAGGCTGCCAGAAAGAGAGTCTTTGATGAATTGGCGGGTAAGCAGTGTCATGAGAAGCTGAAGGACAGGTATATTGCAGACTTTGAGGATCTGCGGAGGAAGGCTTCTGAATGTAACAACGTAGCGACCCTGCAGAAACTGAGTATGGCAGCCGATTCCATGAAGATTCGCTGTCTCAAAGAGATTGCGAGCACCGAACAGCGTTTGAAAGCAGAATCTGCTGAGCATGTGCGGACCGAGATGAAGAAAGCTGGCGGATTAGTATCGGATACCGGTGCTTCCAGCATCCATGATGGTAAAAAAGACATGTCGTATGTGGTCAAACAGACGAAACAGAAGATCGTCAGTATCAAATCTATTAATAAGCAGGCCACGTGGCAGCTGAGAAGTGAAGAGGATGTAAAGAACTATATTGCAGAGCTGGAAAAAGAACTGCTGGCACAATTGGAAGAGGATACAATCGTGCAGGTGGAGTTTTAACTGTAAGTGAGTAAAACTGAGGTGGTAGAATGGTTGAAAAATCGCTTTTTGGAGAAGGCAAAAACATTGAGTTTAAGAGAAAAATTCCGCAGAAACATGAGCGGTTTTTGAAGGATATTATTGCGTTTTCAAACTGTACCGGTGGTAAGGTCATCGTTGGGATCGAAGATGCAACAAATGTTGTGTGCGGTATTGGAAATGAGAACCCATTTAAGTTGTCTGATGATATCTCCAATATGATTTCAGATGCTTGTATACCGCAGATTAACCCAGATATTACAGTGCAGACCCTGGAAGACAGAACCATACTTGTGATTGATGTTGCGCCTGGCCGCTTTCGTCCATATTATCTAAAATCTGTTGGCAGAGAAAATTCCACCTATATTCGTATTAACGGCACTAGTCGCGTGGCGGATGCAAGAACGCTTCAGGAATTGGAGTTGGAAGGTCAGCATGTTTATTATGACAGTTTACAGGAAATAGGCATGGAATACGATGAAGATTTGGCAAAGAATCTTTGCAGATCTATGAAAGAAGTGGCACTATCCGCTTGCGAAACGGAAGAAGAAAAGGCTGAGATTCATGATATGACCATTGAAAAGATGGAGGATATGGGCCTTTTGCGTATGCTAGGCAGAGACTATGTGCCGACGCATGCATTCAATTTGATGACTGTCAATCGAATGAAACACGCAAAGATTCAGTGTGCACTATTCAAAGGTAATAGTAGGGATACGTTTATTGACCGTAAAGAATTTAGAGGACCGATTTATGGGCAGATTGAGGAAGCATACCAGTTCGTCCTTCGTCACATTAACTTGAGTGCACAGATTGATGGAATTGTTCGTCGTGATGTCTATGAATTGCCGGTGCGTGCAGTTCGTGAAGCCATTATCAATGCCGTTACACATCGATCTTATCTCGATGATTCATGTATTCAGGTATCCGTTTACGATGACAGAGTGGAAGTGCTTTCGCCAGGCGGATTATATGGTGGCTTGGATATAGAAGCGGCACTGAGTGGAAAATCAAAGTGTAGGAATGCTGCAATCTCGGAGGCATTTCACTATATGAAGATTATTGAGGCCTGGGGTACAGGTTTGGGAAGAATTCAAAACAGTTGTCGGGAATATGGCTTAAAAGAACCTGTGATTGAAGAGTTTGGCGATGGATTTCGGGTCATTTTCTATCGAAAAGTGATCAATGCGGATCAAAAAGTGATCAGTGAACCGGAAAAAGTGATCAGTACGGATCAGAATGTGGTCAGTAAACCGGAAAAAGTGATCAGTGCCAGCACAAAAGTGGTCAGTGAACCGGAAAAAGTGATCAGTGATCTAGAAGTATACAGGACAATGATGAGAAAGGCGGGTGTTACGGAGACTTTCATTTTGAACATAGAGGTTGTATACCGTCACGCTGGACAGAATGTGTTTAAGCAATCCGATGTGATGGAGTATCTCGAATGCTCGAAAACAAAAGCCACAAATGTAATGAATGCCATGAAGAAGGCAGGAATTATTGAGAAAGTGACGGGCATGGGATTTGGAAGATACAGGTTTGTTTGAAAATCGTGAGCATCGAATTAAAATTAATTCAATTGATGTTAAGCATTTTACTCAATTGTGGACAATAAAGCGTTGAAAAACAGCCATTTTAAATTAAATAAGTATTCAATTTGTAATTTGAAGAAATTAGATTAAACGTAGTTGTAGGTGAAGAAGCATGAACAAAACAGCAATAAAAAACTTCGCAGTCTGGGCGCGCAATAAGCTGATTGCGGATATTACATATAAGGCAGGTTTGATCGGTGTAAGTGAATCTGGCATTGCCCAGCCGCTGCCCCAGTCAACAAAGGACCTGCAGTTCTTTGACATCGGAACCAGAGAGTATGCGCAGGTGGCGGGCAAAGATATAGAGCAGAGAAACAACCTGATCAAAGCGATTCAGGCGCGGCAGCAGGACGGAGAGCACGCCGCGGCGTTTAAAGCTATCGTAGAGGAAATCGCATACACCTGGTTTAATCGTTTGATTGCCATTCGGTTTATGGAAGTCAATGACTATCTGCCTTCCCGCGTTCGTGTGCTGTCTTCTGAGAACGCAGCCAAGGACGAACCTGATTTTGTGACCAATCCTTTCGATACGGACTTAGAGTTTACGCAGGCCGAGCAGGATCATGTTATGAAATTGAAGGACGAAAATCAGCTGGATGCGCTCTTTCGGATGCTGTTCATCAAGCAGTGTAATAAGCTCTATGAAATTTTGCCGGAGCTGTTTGAGAAGACCAACGACTATACAGAGCTGCTTTTGAACATCTCTTTTACAGACAAAGATGGAGTGGTCTATCATCTGGTTCACGACATCGAGGAAAGGGATTTTGATATTACCACTCAAGACGAGGAAGGAAAGACTCCGGGTCAGGTGGAGATCATTGGCTGGCTGTATCAGTATTATAATATCGAGCCAAAAGATGAGACTTTTGCGCTCCTAAAGAAGAACGTGAAGATCACCAAGGAACGGATACCGGCAGCGACCCAGCTTTTTACTCCGGACTGGATCGTTCGATATATGGTGGAAAACAGCCTGGGCCGTCTGTGGGTGGAAGGCCATCCCAATGACAGCCTGAAAGAGAACTGGAAGTACTATCTGGAAGAAGCCGAGCAGGAGCCAGAGGTAGAGGCGCAGCTTAGGGAGATACGGGAGACCTATCAAAAGATGACACCGGAGGACATACGGATCATTGACCCGTGCATGGGAAGCGGCCATATTTTGGTGTACGCTTTTGACGTTTTGATGCAGATCTATGAATCACAAGGGTATACCCAAAGAGACGCAGCGCAGGCTATTTTAGAGCACAATCTATATGGACTCGATATCGACAAACGGGCAGCTCAGCTGGCCTATTTTGCCGTGATGATGAAAGGGCGTCAGTACGACCGCCGCATCTTCCGCAGAGGTATCCGGCCTCATATCTATGCTATCGAGGAGAGCAACGGTATAAATCGTAGCCAGCTGACTTCCTTCGGAAAAGGTTTAAGTGACCTGGAAAGAAACCTAGCCGTGGGAGAAATAACCGAATTGCTGGATACGCTGACCGATGCTAAGGAATACGGTTCGATTCTCAACGTGGAGGACTATCACTGGGATCTGCTGCGCCGGTTTGCAGCGGACACCGATGCCAGCGGCCAGATGAGCCTGGAGACTATGGGCATAGAGGACACCCAGGAGAGACTGTTGCAGTTGATTCAGCTTGGGCAGGTCATGGGTCAGAAATATGACGTGGTGGTGACCAATCCGCCGTATATGGGCGCCAGCGGTATGAACCCGAAATTGAGTCAGTTTATTAAGAAACACTATGCAGATTACAAGAGCGATTTCTTTTCTGCATTTGTGGTGAAGTGTTCTAAAATGGCTAAAGCGGAAGGATATCTTGGTTTCTTCACTCCATACGTCTGGATGTTCATTCAGTCTTATGAGAAAATGAGGAATTATTTGTATCATAATACGACCATTGAAACATTGATTCAGTTTGAGTACTCTGCCTTTGAAGAAGCCACGGTACCAGTTTGTACATTTGTATTTAAGAACAGCAATGTTCAGAATAAGAAGGGATGCTATTTCAGATTGACTGATTTCCGTGGTGGCATGGAAGTTCAGAGGAAAAAGACCTTAGAGGCAATCGCAAATCATGATTGTGGTTATTACTTTGAACAAAGCACGGAGAACTTCTCCAAGATCCCCGGCAGTCCCGTGGCGTATTGGGTGAGTGAAAATTTTTTTGAATTATTCAATCATCAGACGTTGAAGGAATATACATTTTCAGATGGCCAAAATAAAACAGGCGATAATGACAAGTATCTTCGTTTATTCTGGGAAGTTAATAACTATACAATTGGAAAAAACAGAAAGTGGATTCAGTTAGCTAAAGGCGGTGGATTTAGAAGATGGTATGGAAATATCACAAATGTTATTGATTGGGATGATGCCGCAAGGGCACATTACAAAGAAGACTACGTATGTCGAATAATACCAGATTATATATGGTATAAGGAAGGGATAACTTGGGGAGATATTACATCTTATAAACCTAGCTTTAGGGTTTTACCGGAAGGAATGACATTTGAAACAGCAGGATTGACAATTTTTCCCACAGACGCGTCTTTGCAAGATTATATTATTGGCCTTTTGAATAGTTGTGTATTTGGTAAAGTGGCAGAAACGCTAAATTCGACTTTCCATACCAAAATCAAAGACGTTCAAGCAATGCCTGTTGTTATTGCATACAGGAATGTAGTTAAAGAGATTGTTCAGAAAACAATTTTATTGTCCAAGGCTGATTGGGATTCCTTTGAAACCTCATGGGACTTCAAGCGGCATCCGTTGCTCGATTATATGTATGAAGCGGAACGGCCAGCGGTTGTTGTAAAATTCGATGGTAGGGACACATACCTTAATGTGGACACAGAGGTCTATACTTCCATAGAGGATGCATTTGTACGATGGAATGATGTGTGTAATGCCCGCTTTGTTCAGCTCAAAGCCAACGAGGAGGAACTGAACCGCATCTTCATCGATATCTATGGCCTGCAGGATGAGTTGACGCCGGAGGTGGAGGACAAAGATGTCACCGTTCGCAAGGCTGACGTGGGCAGAGATGTTCGTAGTCTATTATCCTATGCCGTAGGCTGTATGTTTGGGCGCTACTCTTTAGATGTGGATGGTTTAGCCTATGCCGGAGGTGAATGGGATAGTAGCAAGTACACTACTTTTATCCCAGACAAGGACAACTGTATTCCGATTACCGACGAGGCCTATTTTGAAGACGATATTGTGGGATTGCTATGCCAGTGGCTAGAGGTAGTCTATGGATCGGAGACGTTGGAAGAGAATCTGGCATTCATTGCGAAAGCTTTGGGAAATAAGGGTACCACATCGAGAGAGATAATCCGCAACTACTTTTTGACCGACTTCATCAAAGAACATATCAAGATCTATCAGAAACGTCCGATTTATTGGCTCTTTGATAGCGGTAAAAAGCATGGGTTCAAGGCTTTGGTGTATATGCACCGTTGGAACGCGGATACCGCGGGCAACCTGCGGGTGGAATACCTCCATAAGACCCAGCACATCTACGAGCGGGAGATACAGCGTATGCAGGAGACCATGGACACCAGCAAGGATGCCCGTGAAGTGTCCAGAGCCGCTAAGCGGAAGGACAAACTGCAGAAGCAGCTGAAAGAGACCCAGGAGTACGATACCCGCTTGGCTCATATCGCCCTGTCCCGCATTGACATTGACTTGGACGACGGCGTTAAGGTCAATTATGAGAAAGTGCAGACCAGTAGGACAGGGGAGAAACTGCAGATATTGGCGAAGTTATAATGATGCAGTTTGTTGTGAAAAATGGATTGAAGAAGAATCAAAAGTTAAAGGTAGTCATGGATAGAATTAAAAATCAGAAAGTAGAATATAAGTGGTTGAATAGTGTTGCAGGAAAAGTATCAATTGTTGTATTTGTTGTAGCTATTATTCTTTTAATAATGGCGTTTTCTGAATGGGGAAATTTGGACGAAATCATTGCTAACAAGATAAATAGCTTTTTGCTTGGATGTGCAACAACTCTTTTGGGAATAATTATAACGATTTCGTTTGTTCAGCATTTTATTGATAAGCAGAACATTAAGGAAGAAAGGACAGACGAAATTCTTATGATTAAACGTCATGACAAAATAATTAAAATTTTAATCGAAGAATATATAATATATTATTATTGTATTACGACACCGATACAACAAAGAACCGAAGATGTTCCACTTTTTCTAAAGAGAGATTTTTCTTTTAAGGATATGCAGGATTTGTATAGTCCGACGCTGTATTTGAAAGATGCGTTGCTCAAACCAGCAGTGGAGCTATTTTACAGTGCAGAAGAAAAATTGCGAGAGCAGATGATGCAGATGTTGACTTCAATTGACTTTAAGTATAATTCTGAACTGGAAAAAATTCTAATTGAATTTATAGAAATATCCTTAGAATCCGATGTGCGAGAGTCAATCATAGGTAATACAAAGATAACTGCCGGAAAGAAAAAGGCATCTGATTTGGCTGTAGAGATGATTAAAGATGAGAATAAAGATTGGGTGGAAAAATTCAAAAAAGGTACTATTGGTGGAAACATAATAGTGCCCTATGTTGGTTTATACATAATGCTGGGCAGAGAAGCAGAAGTAATTGAAAAATACAGAAAATATGTATCAGAAATATAGCAATGCATAAATTTATGAAATTGTGAGGAAAGACGCAATGTATATAGATACGCACAATGTGGATAATATGAAAAAATCGATTTGTAATATTTTAGAAATAGATGATGCGGAATTAGTTAAAACTCTAAAACAAGCGTGTCTTTTGTCACAAAACATTGGGTGGTTTGATGGCGCAAAATTTGATAGCATATTGGAAGAGTTTCTAGCTAAAATCACTCCGAAAGAACCAATAGATGAGATCCTTTTTTTTCATTTGGGAAGACGTTTAAATGACGCAGAGAATGATCATGCAGGAAGAAATTTAAAGGAACTATTGATAACACAAAATTCCTTTAGTGATTTTTTAAAAAGATTTGAAATTGAGTTTAAGGATGAAGGAAATCGGCTTAACATGTATTATAAGAAAAAGCTTTATGCAATTGATGAACACCAAGCGGGGCATTTACTATACAGATTAGGATACTACGATAATGGTAAAGATTACTGTTTTAATGGATTTGCCTTCAAGGACTCTATTTGCAAAAATGATTATTATCGACGTTTGTTCGGTTGTCCTGAAATAATAGGGGAGATTGCTGCTTGCTTGAATAATCAGAACATTATACTGGAATATATGAAAGAAAGCCAGTATTACTGCTATGAATACTGCTTACCGCTAGATAAAGTTATTTTTGATGGAAATAATCAAGATGAGTCGATAGAAAGTAAAAGGCTTTATCTGATAAAAAAAGTTCTATATAGAATATTGGAATATAATGGTAATGATTATAACGATATAACTGATTCCGATAATCCGATTTTGCGCTTAGGGGATGATGAGACAATGGATGATAGATATTATATTTGCAAGGAATGTCTCACATGAAAGATGCTACATTGGCATTGCAAACGAGCCAAACATGCTGAGCGGTGTGACATTGGAAAAGGTGGAATCCGATAAAGAGGTAATAGAGGAAGAGAATAGTAAAGTAACACGAGGATTTGATTGAAATGTGGAAAAGAAGAATTTGTTATATGAATATTTGATATTGAAACGATATTTTACAAATATGATATAAAAGCGATATATATTAAATAATAATTTTGATTAAGAAAATAAATCGAACTTGTAGAAAATATACCGAGAATGTGATGATGAACGTTCAGCAGATATGTACGCAATTGAAAATTTACAGAAAACAGCTAAAAATGAACTTTTAATTATAAGCAGGTAATTATATATGTCACAACTAAACTTAACCCAAATCACAGAAAAACTAAACACTGAATTTACCGGTGAGACCCGCAAGCTGGTCTTCTGGTACGATGCCAATGGTGAATTTGCGGAGGATATTGATACTTTGGAGCTGGAACATGCGCAGGTGCTTTACCTGGAGCTGAACAATCAATTCTATACCAAGTATTTCTTAGAATGCGTGGATACCACCACCAACTATCTGATCTATGCGCCTTTTGCAAAGCCGCCTGTACGGGAAAATCATCTGGCGGATACCATCAAATATTCCAAGGAGTTCTTTGCGGACAGGGCATCGCTTTTGTCCTTGGATCTGGGCATCGATGAGCGATACAAGCCGGTGATCCAGCAGCATATCAAGTTCTTTGCGGAGAAGAGACGCACACAGGCTTTCTACGACTTAGAGCTGGAGACCTTTAATCAGAGCACTATCGAAGTCGCTTTGATGAGCGTGCTGTGCAAGTGCAAGACCCCTGCCTTTGAAGAGGTAGTCAGAACTGTTTTGCTGGACAGCACGTTTGAAGAGAATACATATCTTGCGGAATTTGAGAAATATGACCTACTGAAAGCTTTTTGGAATCAAGCGGAGGACCTGTTCGGCTATGTGGATGAGAATCCGACGCTGGAAAAGCTTGCAATGACTTTGTTTATTACATATGCTGCGAGAACGATGCATTGCGAGCTGCCAGGCGCGTGGCAGCCTTTCGTCAGCTTTAAAGGCGGGAGCGTTATTGCATTCCTGGATAATCTGATGAACAGCTATATCTATGGGAACCAGTTCGATCAGCTTTCTGCGGCCATATATTCCAAAATCAAAGGCTCTGAGGAATTGGTAAAATTGCCAATGGAAGCGATGACAGGCTGCGGCGTCTTTGCGGGAATCGATGAACTATTGATTCGGTGGATCACGGAGAGACTTCTAGCGGAAGACATAGCTGCCAAGCTGGGAGATGCGGATATCCCGGAGCTGGTCAAGATGCGCCGCCAGGGACACTTTGGTAGAAAGTCCCGATCGAAATATTTTGTTCTTGAAAACGCATGGCATATCATTGCCCAGGCAAAGTACGAAGCTTCCAGCAGCCTCGGCGAGCTGGTGCAGCGCTATACAGGCGCGCAGTATCAGATGGATCGGCGTTACCGGTATTTCTATTATTACCTGGACAAAGTATGCGAGACAGAAGATGACGCGCTGTGGGACGAGCTGCGGCAACTAGTTGAAAACATCTATACCAACGAGTATTTAACGCGGATTTGTGTCAATTGGAATCAGCTTCTGCCTGAGAAAGTGAACAGTTTAGAGATTGCAAAGCAGACGGATTTTTATCATCAGCATCTGCAGTATGCCAGGGAACAGACCGTGGTGATTATCTCTGATGCCCTGCGCTACGAAGTGGGAGTCTCTCTGCTGGAACGGCTGCAGGCTGACGAGAAGTGCAGCGCAGAGATTAAGCCGATGCTCAGTGTGCTGCCGTCAATTACAGCCTATGGCATGGCTGCTTTGCTGCCGCATAGGACGTTGGAATTGACCGATGACTCTGACATTCTGGTTGATGGAAAGAAAACGGATACCACCGCGCAGCGGCAGGCAATTCTGCAAAGCTATAAGCCTGCAAGCAAATGCGTACAGTACGACGACATCAAAGGCCTTAGCGTGGCTGATCTGCGAAGTATTTTTAATCATCAGGACGTGGTATATATCTATCACAATCAGATCGATGCCAGAGGTGACAAGCTGAATACGGAAAATGAAGTGTTCCAGGCCTGCGAAGAGGCTATAGAGGAAATTTGCAGTCTGATACGGCGACTGACAACTAGTGCAAACAAGACTCACTTTATCGTGACGGCAGATCATGGATTCCTGTATAAGCGGAACAAATTGACAGAGAGCGATAGAATCGGCACAGGGTCCGGTGCTGCTGCGGAGAAGGGCCGTCGGTACGCGCTGTCGAACAAAGGGTTTTCGGCTGAGGGAGTCGCATCTATGCCTGTGGGCATGATGATGGGCAGCGGTGATGAGCGAGTTGTTTCATTTCCAATTGGGGCGGAGCTTTTCAAAGCCCATGGCACGGGAATGAATTACGTTCATGGCGGCAGCTCCCCGCAGGAAATGCTGATTCCGCTGATCGAGGTCAAAACGGCAAAGAGCTATAGAGAAACTAGTACTGTACAGATATCTCTGGTAAGTCTGACGACTAAAATCACTAACCTGATTACGTCTTTGGACTTTGTACAGACGGAGGCTGTCAGCGACGTGGTGAAGGAGACTACATATCGGATCTATTTTGTTTCTGAAAGCGGAGAAAAGATCTCTAATGAGCATCTGTATGTGGCGGATAAGAAAGATAAGGATACTGTGAAACGGGTATTCAGGCTGCGTTTTTCGCTTAAAAACAGAAAGTATGCCAAGTCGCAGAAGTACTATCTGGTAGCCTTTGATGAAAAGAATGGATTAGAGGCATTTCGCCAGGAAATGATCATTGACATCGCTTTTTCTGATGATTACGGATTTGGTTTTTGATGGTGGATAACTGAAAAATGTTGGAATAGCAATGAAAGGGGAGAACGAAATGAATTTTGATTTTTGGGATTTGACTCAGCTGAATATTCTTATGACTGTGAGGGATTATTATCGCGATAAAGCGAGGAAAGCGCGGGACAAAGAAGACTTTGAACCAAAAGTCATGGCTGAGGTTGTTATCGAAGCGGCAGAGTTAAGTGAATTGGCTATTTCCGTATTTGAAAAGGCCAACTCCTGTGAATTTCCGAAAGAGGCATATGATGGAGTACTGTTGTTGCCATTTCATTGTTTTTCACAGGCGCTGCAAATGCAGCGAGGTCCTGTGACAAAATCGCAATATCAAGTTCTGGAAATTTGCACTGAAACTTTAAATATCGGTTTCAGGACGGATGAATTTCTGACCAGCAATGATGTCAGCAAAAGATTACATCAATCTGTAGGAATTACTATGGACTACATGGGGAGCTTTTGGAAGCATTTCTTTAAGGCTGTCTATGTGACTGATGAGTCGCCGGAGATATTAGAAAAACTGGCGCGTCATATGACAGCTGTGGTTATGCGTCTTGCAATGCTCGGCAAGGCGGATCTGAATGAGGCACTGCCCCTTTGTGAGAACTGCCTGAAAGTCCTTGTGGCACAGTCGGTGAATGCGTATGATCTTCCGGAGAGTGAGATCGACTATATGGGTGAGGCTTCCTACATGGAACATAAACGGCGCGCAGAAAACATTGCAAAGGAGCTTGTATGTGCAGCGGGAGATGAGGATAAGCTGCACATGGATGATATGCTGCCGATATTTTTTCTGGGACTGCTATATGATTTAGTGGACAGATCAAAGGGGACAATGGCGGAAAAAGGGGAAATGCTTCAGTTTGCTATTGCGAGAAGTCAGCTAAATGTCACGTACGACGGCAACATTTTTTTCAGAGAGATGAAGCTGGGAGATGAAAAGCATACAGCAGTTAGAAGCGTAATTCAACAGTTTTTGCCTGTCCTTGGGACAGTGAGCATGCGGGCGGATCAACTTGACAGATGTGATGATTTTATCAGGGAAAGTACGAATTTCCTGATCGGTTTGGAAAAAGAATTGGCTGCCAATTACCCGTCTAATGGATTTGGTCGGCTGGCATCGCCGTTGATGAGCGGGAAGATAGATATTTTATTGGAATACATAAGGGCATGATGGAACAAAAGATGAATGAAAACTATGAGAAGAAAGCAAGACAATTAAATGTCGAGGAAGGAGCCATGCCAATGGAACTGCTGGAAGGTGATTATTATGAGGTCCTTGGCTTGGTGCGAACGGCATCAAGAGAAGAGGTCGTAGCAGCCTATAAGCAATTGGTGAAAAAATATCATCCGGATCGTAATCCAGAAAATACTGTTGCTGAGGAGAATATGAAACGAGTTAACGTTGCCTATGAAGTTCTGGCTGATGAGAACATGCGCCGTCAGTATGATGCCATGGGAGAAAGCGGCATCGATTTTGATCTGGAAGATAAGTTGAATGTTTTCTATGAAGGCAACGTGGTGCGGAAGGATCTGACGAAAAAGATCAAAGAAGGTGCAAATGTACCAATCTATGTGCTGGAGTTTCTGCTGGGACAGTATTGCAATTCCCGCGACGAAGATACCATTGTAGAGGGCGTAGAAACGGTAAAGCGTATTTTAGCTGAGAATTTTGTTCGTCCCGATGAAGCACAAAAAATCCTTTCGCTTCTGCGGCAGAAGGGCATGCACACGGTTATTGATAAAGTGACCGTGAGATTGGATATCAAACATGATTGCTATGTAGCTGAATTCTCCAATCTGGGTTTGAAAGATATTCCTATAGATGAATCCTATCCTACTGACTATGACAGATTGTTGTGTGGAGGAATTTGGTGCATTGTACAGTTAGAATACGAATTCATCGAAGAAGAACGGAAAAAAACCAGTCCGATCAGTGTGTGGAAGTTGACGCCGATTCAAATGCCGCATGTGGATATTCAGGAGTATAAGCAGTTCCGCCGGATGTTTACAAAGGATGAATGGATCGTAGTATTACTGCGCTCGATTGGTATGGAACCGGAGAAACTGACTGACCGTGAGAGATGGCTTTTGCTTGCTCGTATGATTCCTCTCGTTGAAAACAACTATAATCTGTGCGAGCTTGGGCCGAGAAGTACAGGTAAATCGCATCTGTACAAAGAGATTTCGCCAAACAGCGTGTTGGTGTCAGGCGGTCAAACGACCGTGGCAAATTTGTTCTATAATATGGCACAAAAGGCTGTGGGCTTAGTCGGGTTGTGGGACTGCGTCGCTTTTGATGAGGTGGCCGGTATTCATTTTAAGGACAAGGACGGCATTCAGATCATGAAGGACTATATGGCGTCAGGGTCTTTTGCTCGCGGCAAAGAGGAAAAAGCTGCGACGGCATCCATGGTTTTCGTAGGCAACATTAATCAGAGTGTAGATGTTTTGTTGAAGACTTCCAGCCTGTTTGACCCATTTCCTCCGGAAATGGGTACAGATACAGCATTCCTTGACCGTATGCACTGCTATATACCGGGTTGGGAAGTGCCAAAGTTCAGACCGGAAATGTTTACGGATAGATATGGATTTATCACGGACTACTTGTCAGAAGTACTGCGAACGCTGCGCAAAGAGCAGCATGGAGATGCTATTGACGCCTACTTCCATCTGGGAAAGAATCTGAATCAGAGGGATACGATTGCAGTTCGCAAAACGGTCGGAGGATTGGTAAAACTGCTATATCCGGATGGAATTTATACGAAGGAGGAAATCGAGGAAGTTTTGATCTTTGCTCTTGAAATGCGTCGGCGTGTAAAGGAACAGTTGAAGAAATTGGGTGGTATGGAGTTCTATGATGTGAATTTTTCGTACATAGATAACGAGACCTTCGAGGAAAAGTTTGTATCCGTGCCTGAGCAGGGTGGTGGTAAGCTGATTCCTGACGGCATTTGCAATCCGGGACAAATCTATACCGTATCCCAGGGCAAATCTGGCATGATTGGATTGTTCCGGTTGGAGTCCCAGATGCTACCTGGCAATGGGAAGCTCGAAAGGACCGGTATAGGTACGGATCGCGAAGCGAAGGAGGCCACAAATACTGCGTTCAACTATCTTAAGGCCAATGCATCCAGAATCAGCAGTACTATCAGTACGACAACAAAGGACTATATTGTGAACTATCAGGACTTGCAGGGAATAGGCATGACCAAACTGCTGGCGCTGCCTACGCTGATTGCGATGGCATCCATTGCGCTGAATAAGCCGACACTGTCCAGTCTGGCAGTTCTTGGGGATATCAGTATCAGCGGAAGCCTCATGAAAGTCGAGAATTTGGCAAATACCTTGCAGGTCTGTTTGGATAGTGGAGCAAAGAAAGTATTACTACCGATTACATCTGCAGCCGATTTGGGTACTGTACCGGCGGATTTAATCGGAGCCTTTAGCCTGATCTTCTATACGACCCCGGAAGAGGCCGTGTTTAAAGCGTTGGGTGTGGAGTGAGAATTAATATGTGTATTGAAGTTGTCAAGATTTGGATTATCAAGCAGTACCTTTAGATGATGTTTATAAAGAAGTTCGGAGACAGGCAGAAAATTTATAGGGGTATTCGCAGAATTTAGACGGATCAGATAAGGTTTAAGACCTGAATAATTCTTCTATAGGGGATTGTAAGCTAAAGATTATAGAGAAGGGAAGAAAGAAAAACGAAGATGGATGAAGTAAAATCTGTTGCAGAGTATATGAGTTATTTAGATACGATGCAAAAAACATACCCTATGCAGCGATATGTTGTACCGGCCACCTTTTTCCGAGGGCAGTCTAATAAAGATTGGAAGATATCCCCAAAGCTTTATCGCGAGGATTTGTTCGATCACGAAGGAACTATGATAAAAGAGATTGTATATGCAAGTCCCAAGGAATTTGAAATGGATAAATTTGATATTTTGGCCAAGCTGCAACATTTTGGTTTCCCAACAAGATTGTTAGATGTATCATCAAATCCTTTAGTTGCACTATATTTTGCGTGTTCGGATAAAAATGAAATGGAACACGATGGGGTAGTTTATATTTTTCTTAATTTGCCAGCTTTTTGGTCTGACAATCTGCTTATTAAGTTGATTATGGATTTTATTTTTGATCATACACCAAATTCATTTTGTTTGACCAATTTTTTAGAGGTAGTGAAAAGTAGATATGGAAATGTTACTGATAGACGGATTCCAGAAACTGTTAAGGATTTGTTGTGGGATTTAACTATTCCAGCTGTTCCAGTAGTGCCTAAAAAGAATAATATTAGGCTTGTATCACAAGAAGGAGCATTTTTTTTGTTTGGTATGCAAGTTGTTAATAAAGAAATCAGCAAAGACTGTGGGAACTATGTCAGGGAATCATGTTCATTTGCTCCAATTGAAATGGAGGATCATAAAAAACTATGGCATGTAAGTGAGAAAGTAATTATACCGGCCAAGTCAAAAAGGCGAATCTTAAAACAATTAGATTTAATGGGAATCAATGAACGGAAACTTTTCCCGGATCTTGAACATCAAATAAAGTATATTTGGGAAAAATATAAGAACGAAGAAAAGATATGATGGTATAGGAAATTTAAATGAAAAACATGAAAATATATAAATCATATATAACAATCATTTAATGAAAGATAGTTTATAAAGTATATGATACCGGATATTTTTGAGAGAAAAGAGGACGATCATCATGGAAAACAAAATTAAAAAAACAAACCAAGATACTGAGCGAAAAGCGGAACTCATTGAAGCTGCCATGGAACTGCAGCCGGTAGTTTTTGATGAAGAAGTCAGTTTAACGGAATATACCGAGATACCATATACTAAAGTTGCTGCACTGGGTACAGCGTTTGAACCATTGACAGCAGCTTTCCAGTTTGTTGTCAGTGGGGGAGAAGCCACCAGTGGATTGTACTGGGTTTCCGTCCCAAAAGGAGGGCATCTTGCTGCGTTTAAAGATGGATCTGGTTTCTTAGGCAGCGTGCTGAAAGAAAACGGCGCAGTCGGAGGTGGACAAGCCAGGATAAATCCGCTTATTCTTAATCCTACAATGTTATTTGTAGCAGCCTCCTTGTTATCTTTGGATAAGAAGCTGGATCGAATTCAGCAAACCCAGCAGGATATATTGAGTTTTCTGGTTCAAAAAGAGCGGGCTGAGGTTAAAGGAAGCCTACAGTTTCTGAATGATCTGATGAATACGTATAAGTATAACTGGAATAACGAAAATTTTAAATCTGAGAATTATGGACAGGTTTTGAGTATTCGAAAAGAAGCGGATCAGAAGATTCCTCTTTACCGTGAGCAGATAATGACTCAAATTGGAAAGAAGTCCTTTTTACGCAGCAGTCAGGATGTAAAAAGACAACTGGAAGATGTAAAGCAAAAGCTTGGAGACTACCAAATGTCAGTATATCTATTTGCATTTGCATCATATCTGGAAGTGTTGCTTTTAGAAAACTTTGATAAGGCATTTTTGGATCAAATTGTGGCAGGAATAGAAAAGCGAGCGTACCAATATCGTGAGCTCTATACGCAATGTTACGACAAAATTGAACGCCATGAAAGTGCTTCAATTCAGTCACAACTGTTGAAAGGCATTGCCAATGTTGAAAAAATAGCAGGACAGACGATTGCAAAGGTCCCCGTTATTAGTAAATCTCAGATTGATGAGAATTTAATTGAGGCAGGTGAGAAGATACATAAAGTCAGAGAAGAAAAATCAGATGAAACCTTAGCTATGCTTTCGGAAGTGCAAAGCAGCTATGTTCATCCGTTTGTCGAAAATTTGAATAAATTGAATGATTTATATAACCAGCCTCTAAAAATTGTGTTTGATAAAGAGAATCTGTACATAAAAAGTGAGACTAATATCTGAAGCAACGAAAATATGGCTAAGAATAACTCAAATATATTGGCTGTGAAGATATTTAGGTAAAAGAAAAAATTGAGGCACCAAAACAGCATAATTCTGTTTACTTTTTGCGAAAAAATGATAAAATATAAACAGAAGGAGGTGAGGAGATGTTCAATAAAAATTTGAGATACTACAGGTTAAAGAATAATTTATCGATGAAAGAACTGGCCTCTCTGGTGGGGGTATCTCCAATGGCTATCAGCCATTATGAAAGCGGCGAAAGAAGGCCGGGCATGGATACGGTTAAGGCTTTGGCAGATGCGTTAGGCGTTAAGGTTACGGATTTTTTAAGAAGCCGCAATGAAAATCTGTTTTTTGTGCATGGTGAATTCAGAAAAGGAAGCAGACTTCCAAAGAAACAGCAGGAGTATATCCGGGAATCGGTCGAAGAGTATATGAGCAGGTTTTATACGGCAGCAGAATTACTGGGCGGAGAGGTCCTTCCTGATGCACCTGCCTGCCATGATCTGGCCCTTACTGGGGATGCGGATTTTGACGCTCTGTCAATGCGAAAATATTTGAAGCTTGCGGAATTTGGTCCGATAGGAAATCTGATTGAGCTTTTGGAAAACCGGGGGATTCTTGTTTACGTATGTAATGTGGATCAGGACGCTTTTTCAGGTATGAATGGTCTGGTGAACGGGAGACCATATATTATTGTCAATGGTTTGATGAGTCCGGAGCGAATTCGTTCTACCATTGCGCATGAAATGGCCCACTTTATTTTTGAATGGCCTGAGGATATGAGCGAGAAGGAAATTGAAAGCACGGCGACTGCCATCAGCGGTGCATTCCTTTTTCCTGCGGAGGATGCCAGGCGGGAGCTTGGGATACGCAGGAAATCTATAACAAAGGACATGACGATGATTTGTAAAGAATACGGTATTTCCATGTATTTGTTGGTTAAACGCGCAAATCTGTGCAGCATTGTAAATAATAGTGCGGCAAAAGATTTTTATATAAAAGCGGGCCAGGCGGGATGGAGAAAAAATGAGCCTTCCCGTATTGAAAAAGAAGAACCTCGATTGTTCATGCAGCTGGTATTTCGTGCTGTTACTGAGAATGAAATATCGATACAGAAGGGAGCAGAGCTTTTGAAGCAGCCGTACTCTTTTGTGGTCAGCCAGTGCTTTGCTGAGGAGGGCTGATTGATGGAATATATTAGCAGTGATACGAATGTGTGGATAGATTTTGAACTGATCGGACGACTTGAAATTCCATTTAAACTGCCATATGTTTATCTTATGAATCGCGATGCTGTTCATGATGAACTTCTCTCTCCGCCAGATTTGGGACAGCGTCTTGTCAGTCTTGGGTTGGTGGAGACAGAACTGACAGAAGAAGAATTCTTCCTTGCAGAAGAGTATATGGAACATTTTAAAAAACTATCTGTTTGCGATTGTGTGGCATTAGCTATCGCTAAATGCAGAAATATTGTTTTGTTAACCGGCGACGGAGCGTTACGGAAAGCGGCAAAAAAGGAAGGTGTTGCCGTTATGGGGACAATCGGTATATTGGATCAACTGTATAAAGAAAAACATATTGAAACTATGGACTATTTGGAATGCTTGAAAAAGCTGCAGAAGTATAATGGAGGAAGGATCCGTTTGCCGGAGAATGAATTAGGGAGGAGAATAAGTGAGCTGACATGAATGATTGCGAAACAGTTATCATAATATGATATATTATACTAGTAAAAAATCATATATTTCTGGTATCATTAATATTAAGAATAAGATTTTTTAAAACATTAATGATGATCATTCAATAAATTTATTATGAGGTGAAACATGGGATTTATGAATCTATTTAGAAAAAAGAGAGAAGAAGAACCCGGCGATAAATTTTCTTTATATAATACATTTGGATGTCATGAACGACCGGAAGTGAATTGTCCCACCTTTCTTGTAAGAAATATACATAAAGATTTTGAAAATGCACTGAAAAGTTATAACATTATTGTAGTATATGGAGAATCAAGACAAGGAAAAACCTGGACAATAGAGAGATATTGCCCTTCTCAGTTGCGAATTGGGTGTGAAGCGATTATGGAGATAAAAGATCTTAAAATTGCGATGTTGCATGCTGTTGGGTTAGATGTGCGAAAAATCGACCATTCTATTACTGAAGAATACCAGGAAAGTATGGATTCAGTATGCCGTGTAGGTGGGGAGATGCTGGTTGCAGCTGGGGCAAATTCTGAAAAGTTAAAGGGGTACAAAGAAACTTTGTCTACATCATATGAAACTGTAGATTTAAGTAGGAATATTGATTTCTACGAGGCGCTTAAAATTAATGGTATAGGAAAGTATTTTGTCTTCGATAATTTCCACTATTTGGATCCATCGGTACAACAGAAATTTTGTACATTGTTAAAAGAGTTTAACTATCATGGGATTAAAATAATAATTGTTGGAGTGTGGAAAGATGCATCAAAAATTACGGCACTTGCTCCGGATTTGGTGAATAGATGTGTGCATCTTGATATTGGATCTTGGTCTGACGAAGAGTTAAATGAAATTGTTGAATTAGGTTCAAAGGCTCTAAATATTGAGATTGCAGAAGATGCTGTAGAGATATTTAAGAGTTGTTCTGCAAACAACATTGGTATATTTAAAGATTTTTTACAAAAGTATTGCCAAGAATTTAACATAAGTGAAACTGTTCCTTCCAGGCAAGTTTTGAGTGACGAAACTAAGACACAACGTGTAGTAAACGCAATTATTACAGAAGCTTATACGCCACTTAGAGATCGTATTAACAATCTTGCAGTACCGCATCGAGATAGAAGAGATTCAAAGTTTTTACGTTTAAAGATTATTATTGTAGTACTGCGATTTATTATTGAGAGGGAACCGAGTGAGTCAAGAAGAGGAATTGAATTTACAACATTAAGGGATAATTTGCAGAAGTTATCTCTTAAATGGGGTGAACCAGAGATCGCTGTAAGCAATTTGACACAAGAATTAGGAAAGTTGCATGAGCGTGAGGAAAATCGCCAAACCGGAGGTAATTTTATCCCATTATTCTATTATGACAAAACGAACAAGAAGTTGCTTATATTAGAGCCAACGATATATGCGATAAAAGCATATGATTCAAAGCTTTTACAAGATATTGCAAATGATTTAGAAAAAAATATTACTGGAAACCCAAATGAAGTTCAGGAGACTTTCTGGAATTCAATCTCATGAAGCGATATAGGATAGCGCTGCTTCTAATCAAAATGGGATACACGGAGTAATTTATGAACAAACCAACACTAACCAAACTCAACTCCGGCCTTACCACGGCTTTCCTGGATTACAGGACAGCTTCGGATCTGGCGTACAGGCCGCAGTTTATCTCAAACAACTACAAACAAGGCAAGAAAGTTCTCTCGTCCATTGAGGATGAGCTTTTGCGCTGCGACCAGTTTTCCATCAGCGTGGCTTTTATCACCATGAGTGGGATTACTCCGCTGCTGCAGACGCTGAAGGAGCTGGAGCGGCGAGGCATACCGGGACGGATACTGACTACCAATTATTTGAATTTCAGTGAGCCTAAGGCGTTGGAAAAGCTGGCTGAACTGAAGAATATTACCCTGCGCCTGTTCGATACGGAGCGGGCACGGGAAGGGTTCCATACCAAAGGCTATATATTCAAAAAAGAGGAAATCTATCGCATTATTGTAGGCAGCTCCAATATGACCATGAGTGCTCTGACGACGAATCGAGAATGGAACACCAAAATTGTCTCGACAGATCAGGGAGAATACGCAGATGAAATCATCAATGAGTTTCAGCAGCTTTGGGAATCGCCTTCTGCGATGGAGTTTGCAGATTTCATCGACGCGTATCGAACTAAGTATGAGCTGATTCAGAAGCAGCGAAAAATTGCCCGGCAGGAAGAGGTCGTTTCGCTGGACCAGTACAAACTGACACCGAATTCCATGCAAACGCAGTTTATTGCTAACTTGAAACAGTTGATCGACAAAGGTGATTCGCGTGCTTTGTTGATTTCCGCAACAGGTACCGGCAAAACTTATGCGTCGGCCTTTGCTTTGCGTGAGATGATGCCGAAAAAAGCAATGTTCATCGTGCATAGGGAGCAGATTGCAAAGCAGGCTATGGCTAGTTACCGCAATGTATTTGGCAGCCAGCATGAGGATGGAACTCCGATACGGTACGCTTTGCTTGCTGGCGGTGATAAAAGTCTGAAAGAGGCAAAGGATGCGGATCTGGTTTTTGCTACTATGCAGACTTTGAGTAAGCCCTATATTATGGAACACTTTGCACCGCGGGAATTTGACGTGATCTGTGAGGACGAAGCGCATCATACCGGTGCGGAGAGTTATCGGCGTATCATGGAGTACTTTCAGCCCGGATTTTGGCTGGGTATGACTGCAAGCCCAGACACGAACCGTTTTGACGTATATGAGATCTTTGACCATAATATAGCCTACGAGATTCGGCTGCAGCAAGCGTTAGAAGAAGGACTGCTCTGTCCGTTTCACTATTTTGGTATTACAGATCTGGAGATCGACGGACAACCCATCGGCGATGGGGATTTTGACAGCAAGGCAGGAAATCTGGCAGCTTTCAACAGGCTGACCAGCGACTCCCGCGTGGATTATATCATCGAACAGGCCAAATACTATGGTTATAGCGGTGATCGGGTCAAAGGCCTGATCTTTTGCAGCCGCAACAAAGAGGCCGAGGAACTTTCACAGAAGTTCAATCAAAGGGGACTGCGCACAGCGGTTTTGACTGGGGCAGACAGTATGACAAAGCGTGAGGCTGTCATTGCCCGTCTTGTCGGTGACACCGAGGAATCCGGGGAGCCTCCGCTGGACTATATCTTTTCTGTGGACATTTTTTCAGAAGGCGTGGATATTCCCGAGATCAATCAGGTTATCATGCTGCGACCGACCCAGTCTCCTATTGTTTTCGTGCAGCAAATCGGACGCGGCCTGCGTAAAGCCGAAGACAAAGAGTACGTGGTTATTCTGGATTTCATCGGCAATTATAAGAATAACTTTATGATTCCTATCGCCCTGTCCGGCGACAGAAGTTATAACAAAGATAATGTCCGCCGTTATCTCATGGAAGGCGAGCGAGTGATTCCTGGTGCGTCTACGATCCACTTTGATGAGATCAGCCGAAAAAGGATCTATGAGGCAATCGATGCTGCAAATTTCAGCGATCTGAAGCTGATTAGAGAAAACTATACGAATTTGAAGAACAAGCTTGGGCGGATACCGGCACTTGCTGATTTCGATAAATATGGAGAAATGGACGTCTGCCGGATTTTTGATAATAAGGGTCTGGGATCATATTACAAATTCCTTGTAAAATATGAGAAAGAGTATCATGTTAGACTGACAGAAAAACAGGAGCAGATCATTTCTTTTATCTCTGGTAAGCTGGCGTCAGGCAAGCGGATTCATGAATTGGAGCTGCTCAACAAATTTTTCTATTATAAGAAGCATATGTGCCAGAAGCAAGAATATGTGCAAGGCTACTTGATGCAGGACTTTGAGAATTCTTTGTCGAATAACTACGGCATTCATCTGAATCAAAATGCCAGAGAAAGTGTGATTAACGTTTTGACAAATGAATTTCCATCTGGTTCCGGAAAGAAGGCCTATAGCGATTGCATTTTTCTTGAAAAGTCTTCGTCAGTAGATGACGAGTATGAAATGTCTGAAATGATCTCTGAAATGCTGGAAAACGAGGAGTTCAGCGATATGATGCAGGAGCTGGTTCAGTTTGGAATTTCACGATATAAGCGGGATTACAGTCAGCGGTATCAGGACACGGATTTTGTTCTGTATCAGAAGTATACTTATGAGGATGCCTGCAGGCTTTTGATGTGGGAACACAACGAGGTGCCACTGAATATCGGCGGGTATAAATTCGACAAGAAAACAAAGACTTTCCCTGTATTTATCAATTACGACAAAGACGAAGATATCAGTGATACCATCAAGTACGAGGATCACTTTGTAAGCAATGACAGGTTGATTGCCATATCAAAATCCGGCCGGTCTTTGGATTCTGAGGATGTGCAGAACTTTCTTTATGCCAGGGAACGGGGTATTGACGTTCATCTCTTTGTGAGAAAGAATAAAGATGACAAAATCTCAAAAGAATTCTACTATCTAGGGCGCATGAAAGCTACAGGCAACGCTAAGGAATTCCAGATGGAGAATACAACTAAGACGGCGGTGGAAATCGAGTGGCTGCTGGATACGCCGGTCAGAGAAGACCTGTATGAGTACATAATCAATTAAGTCAGTTAAACGGAGGAGTAGATGAAAACGATTCGAGTTGTTGCAGCTGTTATCGTCAATGACGACAAAGTGCTCGCGACCCAGAGAGGATATGGAGAATTTAAGGACGGCTGGGAGTTTCCTGGCGGCAAGATTGAGGCAGGAGAGAGTCCGGAGAAAGCTTTGATCCGTGAAATAAAAGAAGAGCTGGAGATGGATATAAAAGTGGGAACGCTGATCGATACAGTGGAGTACGATTATCCCAATTTCCATCTGTCCATGGATTGCTTCTTTGCCAGCATTGTGCAGGGCACACCGCTGCTAAAAGAACATGAAGCAGCAAAGTGGCTGACAAGAGATTTGCTGGGCAGTGTGGACTGGCTGCCTGCGGATCAGGGCCTGATTGAGAAGCTGAAACGGATGGAGTGGGAGCAGGAGATATAATGCACAGCGTGTCACCAGCCGTACCCCCTCTCCTGCGGCATACACCCCCGGCGGACACCCTTTGATGGAAAACTTACAGAAGATTTTGATTGTGCCGAAATACGGCATTGCTTTTTCCGGCAAGAAGGTGTGTATCAGGGCTGAGCGTTAGCGGCGAGGTGTTTGGAGAAAATCAGTGTAATTCTGTTTATTTAAAAAAGACTGTTCGTCATGAGGCTTTTTTGAAGCGGAGCCGAAAAAAGGAGCCGAAAACAGCAAAGTGTTTTGGTATTTGGATCGTAAAAGAATGATGTGTTGAGATGATTTATAAGGAGGTCAAAATGAAGAACAAAATTATTACTTTACTATTGGTTGTTGCTATGATATTTGTATTTGCTGCATGCTCTGAACCGTCGCCGACGGATGTCGCTGATGACTTTTTGACTGCGGTCAAGACACAGGATAAAGAAGCTCTGTCCAAGGTGTATGTAGAAGAAAACTTTGATGTTGCAGATGCAACTGACTCGTCTGACTTGCCGGAGGATCTGCAAAAGGAAATCGTAGAGAAGATCTTTGACTTTGATTATGAACTTGGAGAAGAAAAGATTGAAGGGGATGAGGCTTCCGTAGAGGTCAAGATTACGACTTATGATGTGGGCTCTGCTTTTACAGAGTTTATTGGCGAATACATATCGCAGGCATTTGGTCTCGCTTTGTCGGGAACAAGTGAGGAGGACGCTGAGGAATTAGCGCTTGAAATCTTTGAGGAGAAGTTCAAAGAACTCGAAGAAAAAGACTATACTGAGAACGTCAGACTTGAGCTGAAAAAGACCGATGAGGGATGGAAAGTTTCAGAAATTGACGATGATTCAGCATTTCTCAATGCCGTTACCGGCGGTTTGATTCATGCCGTAAAGAAGATCGACGAAGCGTTGGATGAATAGCATTTTAACCAGAGTACTGCACTTATATCTGCAGCCAATGTAAAAGCTGACTGAAGTGGATCCAGTCAGCGCTGCGGCCGTTATTTTTTCAGCGGCCCGTGTTTTCATCGTACATTTTCATTTTGCCGGTCAGCGCCCCTGAACCTGCTGACTGGCGGTTAAGCTATATCCCTTTTGCAATTACTATTTTAGCGCAAAGCGGGGATTTGTTAAAGACACAGTCCGGCGAATTAAGACGGGCTAATTCGTATGATCTGACAAAATACGCTGCTGCGCCGCGGATAAATGGCAGGTTTTGAAGATCACGCAGGAAGATTTTCGGCAGTAACTGCGGTTTTTACTTTACGGCGGACCAATTTCTGTTATAATGTAAATATCTGAGTAGTACAATATATCATATCGAAGGGGAAGCGCATGGGAAGAAAATCTTTGAATTTAGGTGAAAACATCTACTGTGACAGACGGCAGAAAGCGGAAATGACACGGCAGCAGGCGAGCGAGGCGACTTATATTTCGGAAAGCCGCATAGAGAAGATAGAGAGCGGCAAAGTGGAACCGCATCCGGATGACGTTTATGCGATGTCGAAGGCGTATAAGGAACCGGAACTCTGCAATTATTATTGTTCGCAGGTGTGCCGTATCGGCAGAGAATATGTTCCGAAGATCAAGGCGAAGACTCTGTCCGAGATCGTCATTGAGATGCTGGCGTCGCTGAATTCCCTGAATAAGGAGAAGGACCGGCTGATCGAGATCGTGGCGGACGGCAGAATTGAGGATGACGAGCTTCACGATTTTGCCAGCATCAAAATGCAGCTGGAGCATCTTTCACTGACTGTAGATTCTCTTCAGCTTTGGGTGAATCAGACTATCGCGTCCGGGGCGATCGATAAGGAGAAGCTGGACGCGGTCTGCAGGGAGATGAAGAGATAGAGTGATCAAAGCGCAGGAGCAGCATCTGCTGCTGATCGAGGATCTTTGCAGATTTTACAGAGGTGAGGGAAATGAAGAGGAATGAAAGGCAAAGGCAGTGGGGCAGGAAAGACCCCGATACCAAGATCATTCGCGGAAAGTTCGCATGTAATGAGCTGGATACGCTGGAGGAGATCATCAGTGAGCAGGCGGCGGAAGGCTGGGAACTGACCAGTATGTCCGGCGGTCTGGGCTTTCGTCGTGCAGAAAAGCGCCGGATCAAAGTGGCCTGCGAGGTGGTCTGTTCGGATATCGCTGAAGAAAGAGATGAATTTGCTGCGTTTTGTCAGGCGGCAGGCTGGAAACGAATCTTTGAGGATAATATGCTGCAGATATTTACGACGGAGGATCTGGACGCGGAACCGATTCATACGGATCCGGCAGTGAAGCTGCAGCAGGTTCATCACAAGTGCCTGACCGGTGCGGTGCTGCCGTCTGTTGTCGTAATATGTGTTGCCCTGTTTTTGCTGTGGCAGTGCTGCTGGAATCCGGGCTGCAACGAGTATCTGAGCGGAAGGTATGAGATAGCGCTTTTTAGCGGACCGGTGGGCATAGTTATAGCGCTGATCGGCATCGTAAGATATTTCCTGTGGTATGCAGGCGCGAAAAAGGCGGTCAGCCGCGGGGAACCGGCGGTTTACCGTAAAGATTCAAAAGTTGAAAAAGCGGCAGATATTTTTGCCGATATTTATATAGCTGTATGGATCCTGGGGTGTTTCGCGGCAGTATTATGGCATAGCGGAGGACGGGTCACAGATCTTCCGCTCCTCTGGCTTCTGCTGGTGGGCGCGGTCTCTCTGGCTCTGATCTTTTATTTGCAGCGTCGCGACGCCCGCAGGGGAACCGGAGGCAGGAGCAGCAATGTGAAATACGGCGCAGTGTTTATCGCGGCCCTGCTGATTTTTATTACAGGTCTTATGCTGATCGTGACAAAGCTGGATACAGCTCCCGGCAGCGACAGGCTGCGGGTATCCATGGAGGATCTGGGCATAGAGACTACGGGCCGGCCGGACCGCATCTGCAGCAACGAGGGATTTATCTTCCTGCGGCGGGAATCGGGCAGTGATTTTTCTGAAAATCAGAAAGGGCTGTCGTTTTATTACGATATATATACTGGCGGAAACGATGAGATCTGCCAGAAGGTTCTGAAGGAACGCTATGGGTATCTTACCGACGGCAGCCGGGATGTGCGGCAGATATCACCGGAGTTCTTCGGCGCGCGGGAGGCATATCTGTGCAGTACCTCCGACAGCAGCTGGAAAACATGGCTGATTCTCTGTGAAAACAAGATCATTTCGGTGGAAGCTGATTTTGATCTGACAAAAGAGCAGCAGGCTGTGATCGGGGAAAAACTGTGCCGATAGACGAACATTTTACCCTCATCAGCGTTAAAAAGTTTCCAATATGACACACAAACTGAAAAAAGCTTTGGTTTTTTGTTCACTTTTATGCGGTTAACCGTAGCGAGCACTGATGTTTTGTGCTAGAATGGGTAATGTAGTGCTGAACGTTTTCAGCGTTATTAGAAAAAATATATTGTAAAACACGAACGTTTTATAGGTAAGGAGAGAAGAATGGGCGGTTTTTTTGGCGTAGCAGCGCAGCAGGATTGCGTATTTGATTTATTTTTCGGAATTGATTATCATTCCCATCTGGGAACCCGCCGGGGCGGCATGGCCGTATTCGGAAACGGGAAGTTCAACCGGTCTATCCATAATATAGAGAATGCACCTTTCAGAACAAAGTTTGACAAGGATGTCAATCAGATGCACGGGACCATGGGCATCGGATGCATTTCGGACTACGAGCCGCAGCCTTTGATCATCCGTTCCCACCACGGCACATACGCTTTGACCACCGTGGGAAAGATCAATAACAGCGACGCGCTGGTGCAGGGGCTCTTTGATACGGGACACGCCCACTTCCTGGAGATGAGCGGCGGCGAAGTCAATGCTACTGAGCTGGTTGCCGCTTTGATCAATCAGAAAGAAAATATCATTGAAGGGATCCATTATGCGCAGGAATCCATAGACGGTTCTCTGTCCGTTCTGGTCATGAATCAGGCGGGTATTTACGCGGCCAGAGATAAATACGGCAGGACGCCGATCGTGGTCGGAAAGAAAGAGGACGCATTCTGCGTGTCCTTTGAAAACTTCGCGTACAAAAATCTGGGCTACAGCGATTACAAAGAGCTGGGACCGGGGGAGATCGTCGTCATCAACGACAAAAACTGCGTGACACTGCTGAATCCTAACGAAGAAATGAAGATATGCACCTTCCTGTGGGTATACTACGGTTATCCGGCCAGCGCCTACGAAGGTATTTCTGTGGAGAAGATGCGGAATATCTGCGGTATGAAAATGGCGCAGAGAGATGACGTGGACGCGGATATCGTAGCAGGCGTGCCGGACTCAGGCATCGCTCACGCTGTGGGATACGCCAACGAATCAGGCATTCCTTTCTCCCGCCCGTTCATTAAATATACGCCGACCTGGCCGCGGTCTTTCATGCCGACGATCCAGAGCAAGCGGAACCTGATCGCAAAGATGAAGCTGCTGGCTGTCAACGATCTGATCGAGGATAAGACCATGATCATCATCGACGATTCCATCGTCCGCGGAACCCAGCTGAGGGAGACGGTAGAGTTTCTGTATCAGTGCGGAGCGAAGGCTGTCCACGTCAGACCGGCCTGTCCGCCGATCCTGTACGGCTGTAAATATCTCAACTTCTCCCGCTCCACCTCTGAGATGGATCTGATCACGCGGAGAGTCATCGCGCGGCTGGAAAACGGCATCGTCACCGATCCGGAGATTCTGAAGGAATACGCGGATCCTGAAAGCGAAAAGTATGAAAAGATGGTAGACGAGATCTGCAAGGACATGGGTTTCACCACGCTGCGCTTCAATCGTCTGGACGACATGCTGGCGGCCACCGGCCTGCCGCAGAATAAGCTGTGTACCTACTGCTGGGACGGCAGAGAATAGAAAGCTGTGCCGCCGGTGCAGAGTTTGGGCTAAATCGGTTATTTGACCTCAAAAAGCCCAAGGTTTACCCGATTTCCTTGGGCTGAACCGTTTAAATTCATCAAAAAAACCCAATTTTATGCCTCAAACTGCCGATTGGCAGGGGTGAAATTGGGTTTTTTCGTAGTTTTTTGTTATAAAAGCCCAGCAGATCTGGTCAAAAGTTGGGCTTTTTATGCGTATCCGGCGGAAAAAGCCCAAATGTCAAAGCGGCAGAACCTGCGCGGCACTTCTGACAGCGCTGGCCTGTCACAGCTGTTCCGTCCATGCATCCTGTTGGGCATCCGGCGGGCAGTACTCCCACCTGGACTGCTCCATGTCCACCCGGCCGTCATCCAGAAAAGCGACGCCTTCCTCCATCAAAAGCTGTCTGCCCAGATCCGGCAGAACGCCGCTGGCAATGCTGCCGTCTCCTTTGATGACCCGGTGCCACGGCAGACCTTCCGGGCAGCGGCGCATAGCCCATCCGACCATGCGGGCAGAACGGGGCCGGTCCAGAACTTTGGCGATCTGGCCGTAGGACATGACCCTGCCGCAGGGAATCCTGGCAACGATGCTGTATACTTCTTCAAAAAATGAATCCATTGCGTTTCTCCTGTAAATCTGTTGTCGATAGCTATGGGTTTAGTATACCACAGGCGAGACCCCCTGCAATGGAGTTTTTTGATAAAATTCTCTTTATCTGCGGCGCCATCTTGTGTTATACTATAAAAAAAATAATGGAAAGTCAGGTGATAAAAAGATGAGGAAGAATCATCGTATATTTCTTTTGATGCTTTGTATAGCTTTGACGCTGTCACTGGGCGGCGCGCAGCTGGCCTTTGCGGATACCTTTGATGGAGAAAGCATCAGTGCCGCGGAAGAAACTGCCGTTTCGGCTCCGTCCGGTGTCAAAGCGCTGTCTTCCGGCACGACAACTATAAAAGTTTCCTGGAATAAAGCCGCCGGTGCGGAAAAGTATCAGGTTTACCGTTACTATAGCAAGACAAAGTCCTGGAAGCTGGTGAAGACCACTTCGGCCTTATCCGTCAAGTTTACCGGCCTGGCAAAGAGCACTACATATAAGTATAAGGTTCGGGCACTGGCAGGCGGGAATAAGTCGGCGTTCAGCGCCAGCGTTTCTTCAAAGACCGGCGTAGTTACAAAGATTTCGCTGAACGCGTCCAGCGGGAATTGTGCGAAGGAAAGACCTTCAGGCTGCAGGCGTCAGTGACTGCGAAGGCGCCGTCAAAGACAGTCAAATGGACCAGCTCCAGCAAAAAGGTTGCAACTGTCAGCAGCACCGGCGTTGTCAAAGCGCAGGGAGAAGGCACTGCGACGATCACGGCAAAAGCACATAACGGCGCTGTGGCGACTTGCAAGATCACGGTGTACAAGGATACATTTGATACAGTTTATCAGCAGGAAATGCTGCGTCTGGTCAATGCATTCCGGGCGGAAAACGGTGTTTCCAAACTGACCTATGCTGACAAGATCCAGGCTGCCGCGGATCTGCGTGTGTTAGAAGCGTGGAAGTCGCCGGATCTGGCACATAGCCGGTATACGAAGCAGGGAACGTTAGGACGCTTCTTTACTGTTTTCGACGATCTGAACTTGAATCTGACATATCGCGGTGCTGGTGAAAATCTGGCATGGAATTCTGCGTATTTCGCAGATCCGAAGGAAGCCGCCAAAGCATATTTTGAACAGTGGAAGGCTTCTCCGGGCCACCGTGCTAATATGCTCGACAAGAATTTTACTTCTATGGCGACAGCTTATGTTTACAACTCCAATGCTTCAACATATGCGGGAACTTCTGTACAGCTGTTTCTTGCTGATTAAGGAGGCATGAAGCATTGCGAGATAAAAGGCAGACGGCAATTTTGCTGTTTCTTGCTTAGATGCCGAACAGAATGCCGAACTTCGTGGATAGAGTTCGGCAATTTTGTTGTTTCCTGCAGAGGTGCCGAACAGAATGCCGAACTTCGTGGGTAGAGTTCGGCAATTTTGCTGTTTCCTGCAGAGGTGCCGAACAGAATGCCGAACTTCGTGGGTAGAGTTCGGCAATTTTGTTGTTTCCTGCAGAGGTGCCGAACAGAATGCTGAACTTCGTGGGTAGAGTTCGGCAATTTTGTTGTTTCCTGCAGAGGTGCCGAACAGATTGCCGAACTGTGGGGCAACTGCAGGGCAATCGCGGGGCTATGCAAAAAAATCTTGCAACCGCAGTCATTTTAGCGCATAATAGTAATGTTAAGGCGAAATGCGGCGCCGGCCGAACCGCGCCAAACAGGCTGAACCGCGCCAAGCCGGCTGAACCAAACCAAGCCGGCCGAACCGCGCCAAACAGGCTGAACCAATCCGAGCCGGTCGAACCGCGCTAAACAGGCTGAACCAATCCGAGCCGGCCGAACCAAACCCAAAATCCAACTGAACCAGGAGGAGTTTACATATGCCAATTAAAGTACCGAATAATTTACCTGCTATTGAGACCCTGACCAAGGAAAATGTCTTTGTCATGACTGATACCAGAGCCATGACTCAGGATATCAGACCGCTGCAGATCCTGATCCTGAATCTGATGCCGACCAAGGTGGATACGGAAACGCAGCTTACCCGGCTGCTGGGAAACACGCCACTGCAGGTGGAACTGGAGCTGCTGCAGACCAGTACACATAAGGCTTCCAATACATCAGAAGAGCACATGATCGCTTTCTACAAAACCTTTGATCAGGTCCGGGACAAGTTCTACGACGGTATGATCATCACCGGAGCTCCGGTAGAACTGATGGAGTTTGAACAGGTAGATTACTGGGATGAGCTCTGCGAGATCATGGAGTGGTCCAAACGCCACGTCCACAGCACCTTTCATATCTGCTGGGGCGCCCAGGCCGGACTTTATTACCACTACGGCATTCAGAAGCACACGCTGCCGAAGAAGCTGTCCGGTGTGTTCAGGCATCATCTGGACTATAAGAAAGGCATGCTGTTCCGCGGTTTTGACGATGAATTCTATGTGCCCCATTCCAGAAATACAACAGTCAACAGAGAAGATATCGAGGCTGTGCCGGAACTGAAGATTATTTCAAGTTCCGATGAGGCAGGCGTTTTTGCTGTGAAATCAGAAAACGACCGGCAGATCTTTGTCATGGGCCATTCCGAATACGATGCGGATACTCTGCTGAAAGAATATGTGCGGGACAAAGCCGCCGGTATCGATCCGGAGATCCCGTGCAACTATTTCCCGGGGGATGACGATACGAAGGAGCCGGTGGTCAAATGGCGTTCCTGCGCTAATCTGCTGTACTCCAACTGGCTCAATTACTTTGTTTATCAGACGACCCAGTACGATATCAACCAGATCGACGATGAATCCCTGGCTGATATTTTCCGCGAGAAGGCCGACTGCAAAGTCGCCAAGTTCGGCGGTACGTCTCTGGCCGACGCGGAGCAGTTCCGCAAATCTGTTGCCATTATCAAAGAGGATCCGTCCCGGCGTTTTATCGTGGTCAGCGCGCCCGGCAGGCGCAGCAAGGACGATCAGAAGGTCACAGATCTGCTGATCCAGTGCGCGGAGAAACCGAAGGCCGAGGCAGAGGAGATCCTGCCAAAGCTTCAGGCACGCTATAAGGTGCTGGTCCGGGGTCTGGGCGTATCTCTGGACGTGGACGCTGAATTTGCCGAACTGCCAAAAGCCATCGGCGATCCGTCAAAACGGGACTATATCATCAGCCGGGGCGAGTATCTCAACGCCCGCATCATGGCTGAGCTGACAGGCTTTACCTTTATCGACGCGCTCGGAACTATCTGGCTGGACGAGAACGGAAATTACGACGAGGCAAAGACGAAAGAAGTTCTGGGGGGACTTCTGGCAAAGGCAGAGCGGGCTGTGATCCCGGGCTTTTACGGCACCATGCCTGACGGGCAGCTGAAGACCTTCTCGCGGGGAGGCTCTGACGTGACAGGCGCTATCGCAGCCGCAGCCGTAGGCGCGGATATCTATGAAAACTGGACGGATGTATCCGGCTTCCTCGTAGCGGATCCGCGCATTGTGGACAATCCGCTGACGGTGCCGGTCATTACATATAAAGAACTGCGGGAACTGTCCTACATGGGCGCGGCCGTCATGCATGAGGCCGCCGTATTTCCGGTGGTCAAACTGGAGATACCCATCAACATCCGCAATACCAATCGTCCGGAGGACAGCGGCACTCTGATCGTAAAGAACGCGGATTATTACCAGAGCAAATTGTCCATTTCCGGCATCTCAGGCAAGAAGGGCTTTACCACGATCGTAGTGGAAAAGCCGGGCTTCAGTGAACAGCCGGAGCTTCGCGCAGAAATTCTGCAGCTGTTTTCTGCCAGAAATATTTCTATCAAAAATATTCTGTCAGGTATTGATTCTCTGACTATCGTGATCCGTAAATCTGAACTGACAGAATGCGAAGAAGAACTGATCGGCCGGATCGAGGAGATCAGCGGAACATCTGTGACCGTCACTCACGATATCGCCATGATCGCGGTGGTGGGCCGGGAGCTGTTTACAGGCCCGGGCGTGGCAGTCAAGGTTCTCGGCGCCCTCGCCAGCCGCAAGATCAATATCCGCCTCATCGACCACGGCTCCGAGAAAATCAACATGCTGCTGGGCGTAGATGAAGCTGACTATATCTCCGCTGTGCAGGCCATCTATGCGGAATTTACCAAGCTGTAGGAGGGCATGTATGATCATTAAAAAAGCTATTCTTCATATCATGGATCTAAGCTCCGATATCTGCGTCTTTTCTCAGAAAGAACTGGAGCTTTCTGACTACGGCACGGCGGAATTCATCGAGAAGCACCTGAGCCGGATCATGGACGATGGAGGAAAAAAGGAAGGTCAGTTTCTGGATCACAGCATCTTTTTTCAGACGCTGCAGAGATATACAGCAGGCGGCATAGACTTTACCGAGTTTTCCACTGCGGCGGGAAATCTGCTCTACGATCAGGTTTCTCAGGCGGACGAACCGGAATCCATGGATTTTCTGGTCTGCCAGTTTACAGAGGAAAGCCGGGAATACGTCGGGCTGCTGCTGCTCCCCAATAAGATCGCCTATACCCATCAGGTGGAGAACGGCCAGGAAGGCGCTGTCAATAAGATCATCCGGTATTTTTCCCTGCTGCCGAATACCAGCCAGAAGATATCCTGCTACGCTCTTATCGATCTGGAAAGCTTCCGCATCTTTCTGTGCGACAGGAAGCGGTCCATCTGCGGCGAAGAGATACAGGTACTGCCGGACAAAGTCCTGCAGTGCACTTACGGCCAGTCGGACAGGGATACGGTAAAGACGATCCGGAAGCTGGCGGGACAGGTGGCAGAAGAGTACGGAGCAAATCCGGCCATTGCGGCTGCCCGCGCCAAGAGCTGTATCATCGAAAGCGCGGAGCAGAATGTGCCCTTTACCCCGTCCGATATCTGTGAAGAGGTGTTCAGAGACAACGACCAGATGAAAAATACCTTCAGGCAGAAGGCAATGGAGGCGGATATGCCGGGAAAGATCACCGTGGATAATCCCAAGGTGGTCAAGAGCATCCGCAGCCATAAGATCAAGACAGATACCGGCATCGAGATCAAGATCCCGACAGAATATCTGGAAAACAGCCGTTACGTGGAGTTTATCAACAATCCTGACGGGACCATCTCCATTTCGCTGAAAAACATAGGAAAGATCGTGAACCGATGATTATAAATACTGGAAACAGAACAGACATACCGGCTTTTTACAGCCGGTGGTTTTACAATAGGATAGAAGAGGGCAGCGTGCTGGTCCGGAATCCCTATAACCCGCAGCAGGTGACACGATATCTGCTGGATCCGGATCTGGTGGACTGCATCGCTTTCTGTACCAAGAATCCCCAGCCGATGATCGCAGACCTTGACAGGCTGGATGGATTTCACCAGCACTGGGCTGTGACCATCAATCCTTACGAGAAGGACATCGAGCCCTTTGTGCCGGAAACGGGCAGAGTCATGGACGCTTTCTGCCATCTTTCTCAGAGGCTGGGAAAGAACTGCGTATCGTGGCGCTATGATCCCGTATTTCTTACAGAAAAGTACGATATGGATTTTCACCTCAGACAGTTTGAGCACATGGCGGCTCAGCTTGCGGGCTATACCGACCACTGCGTCATCAGTTTTCTGGATCTCTATGACAAGACCAGACGAAACTTCCCGCAGGGACGGGCGGTGATCAGGGAGGACAGGCTGGCGCTGGGTAAAGCCTTTGTGGACATCGCCGCCCGTTACGACATGGTGATCCGGCCCTGCGGAGAAGGAGACGAGCTGGCGGAAACAGGCGCTGACTGCAGCGGCTGTCAGAGCGGAGCGGTCTTAGAGCGGGCTGTGGGCATGCCTATGCGGTTTCCGGGATCCGCCCGGACCAGAGAGGCATGCAGCTGCATCCTGGGCTGCGATATCGGAGCCTATAACACCTGCGGCCACGGCTGCCTGTACTGTTACGCCAACTATGACAGAGAGACTGTAGAAGCCAACATGAAACAGCACGATCCTCTGTCGCCGTTTCTGATCGGAGATTTTATGGACGGAGACATCATCAAAGCGGCTCCGCAGGAAAGCTGGATCGAACCGCAGATCTCCTTTGACCAGCTGCTGGGACTGTAGCGTGGTCAGAATCTGCTTCACCTTCTGGAAGATGTTGGCGCATCTCGTCGGAAAATCCCAAAATCTTAAATATTTCTTAGTTTTTCGCCATATTCTTGCAATGCACTGCTGCCTACGATATAATATGTAATGGAGCTTTCTGAGGAAAGGGGTATCGCGATGGAAAACAGGAGAGAAGGAAAGCGCCTGAGAAGGCTTTACGACGCATACTTGGAAAAATGGATTCCCCGGTATGCGTTCTTTTCTTTCGCTGGATGTTTTGTGTGGAACTGCATGATCTACTGGATCACACAGAATGTTATCACTGTTTTCGATCTGCCGCTCCATGACCTGACTACGGCCATGGATCAGAGGGTTCCCTTTGTGCCGGTGTGGGTAGGTATCTACGTGCTCAGCTTTCCCTTCTGGGTCGTCAGCTATGCGCTGGCTGCCAGAGAGAACAGCCGGGAAGACTGGTTCCGTTTCGTCTTTGCTGACATGGCCAGCAGGGTAGTATGCGGTCTGATCTTTCTTCTTTATCCCACCACCAATGTGCGGCCGGTGATCACGGGAGACGGCTTCTGGGACTGGGCTATGAGTGTGATCTACGCGGCAGATCCGCCCCTGGATCTGTTCCCGTCCATCCACTGTCTGGCAAGCCTGATGTGCTGGCTGGGCATCAGAAAATGCGAGAGGCTGCCGCTCTGGTACAGGCGGTGCACTCTGCTCTTTGCTGTTTTGATCTTCGCATCGACTCAATTTACGAAACAGCATTATCTGGTGGATATTTTTGGCGGGACAGCCGTCGCTTTGGGATGTTTTATCCTGAGCCGGCATATGCATGGATACAGGATCGTTGAGCGATTTTACAGCTGGCTCGATTTAAAGGTATTTGGAAGAACGGAAAGCTATGAAGAAAAAGAAGACGCTGCTTAACTGCATATTTCTGCTGGTCTGTTTTGTTCTGACCATGTATTACGTGTTCAGAGATCAGAATCTGGCCCGGATCATGGCTTATGTGCGTCAGGCCCGGTCGGGCTACTGGCTGGCAGGGGTCGCGCTGGTCATCTTTTTTATTCTCAGCGAATCGGTGATCATCTGGTATCTGATGAAGAGCCTGAGACAGAAGGTCCGTCTGGATCACTGCTTTCTGTATTCCTTCGTGGGCTTCTTTTTCAGCCTGGTGACTCCGTCGGCTACAGGAGGACAGCCGGCTCAGGTGGTATTCATGAAGAAAGACCGGCTGCCGATCCATCTGTCGACGCTGGTGCTGCTCATCATCACCATTACCTACAAGCTGGTGCTGGTGATCATCGGACTTCTGGTAGTGGTGATCCGGCCGTCTCTGGTCATGCGCTTTCTGGCTCCTGCCATGCACTGGATCTGGCTGGGTATCGTATTGAACGTGGTCTGCATCAGCGGTATGCTGATCCTGGTTTTCTGTCCCGCGGTGGCAAAGACGCTGGCCTTTGGGTGTCTGCGGCTTGTGAAATGCTTTATCGGAGAAAAAAGGACCGCGGTTCTTGAGAAAAAACTGGATCAGTCCATGGAAAGCTACGGGCAGGCCGCCCGGTATTTTGCGGATCACAAGCGGGTCATATTCAATGTACTGGGGATCACCTTCCTGCAGCGGTGCGCGCTGTTTTTCATTACATATCTGGTGCTGCTGTCCTTTGGCGTCAGACAGATAGACGTCATAGAGGTCGTCGTGCTGCAGGCCATGATATCGGTGGCGGTGGATATGCTGCCGCTGCCCGGCGGTATGGGCATCAGCGAGCATCTGTTTCAGATGATCTTCCTGCCGGTGTGCGGCGCCATGCTGACCACGCCTGCCATGATCGTCAGCAGGGGAATCAGTTTTTACACGCAATTATTGATCAGCGCAGTATTTACAGCTGTCGCTTACTTTGTTATTTTTGAGGGAAAAAAGAATGATAGGATTTTATAACTATACTGTAATACTCACATATATGAGTCTTCTGTCAGCCATAACGGGCATGACCTTTGCTATCAGCGGACACTTCCGCATGGCGGTGTTCTGCCTGGCCCTGTCAGGTTTCTTCGACATGTTTGACGGCAAAGTGGCCCGCAGAAAGAAAGACAGGACGGATGACGAAAAGCTCTTCGGCATTCAGCTGGATTCGCTCTGCGATGTGGTGGCTTTCGGCGCCTTTCCTGCCGTGCTCTGCTACTGTATGGGCGTCAGAGGCAGTCTGGGCATGCTGGCGATCGGATTTTACTGCATCTGCGGCGTGATCCGCCTGGCCTATTTCAACGTGGTGGAGACCAACAACTTTTTCTCCGAAGAGGATCATGAAAAGGTTTATCACGGCCTGCCGATCACATCTATCGCAGTGATTCTGCCGCTGGTGTTTCTGCTCAATTTCGCGGCGGGACCCAAGGCTTTCGTTCTGATCCAGATCGTTATGCTCTTTGGAACAGGCACGCTCTTTATCGCGGACTTTAAGATGAGAAAGCCCGGTAACAAGATCCTTGCCGTTCTGGTGGCTGTGGTGGCGGCGGCCATCGTCGTTACCTTTGTTTATTCCCAATACAGATTTAACCATCCGGTGGTGTTTTAGGAGGCGGCTATGGAATACAAGGACCGCGATGGGAACCTCATAGGTGAAGACGATGGACAGGACCGGCTTCTGGCAAAGCTTTACGGCAGCCGGACGGGCCGGGCGCTGGTCAGGACGCTGATACGTCCCGGCGTTTCCAAAGCCTGCGGCTGGCTGCTGGACCGGCGGATATCCAGGGCCGCCGTAGGCCCCTTTGTCCGGTCAAAGGGTGTCCGTCTGGAGGATTACGAGAAGACAGACTACTGTTCTTATAATGACTTTTTCACGCGGGTCATCAAAGCGGACCGCAGACCGGTGGACATGACGCCGGAGAGTCTGATCGCTCCCTGCGACAGCAAGCTGACCGTGTATGACATTGACGAGAACGCGAGGTTCGTCGTCAAGGGAACGGAATATACCATGGAAAGCCTGACCCGCAGCAGAAAGCTGGCGGAAAGATACGCGGGAGGCCAGCTGCTTTTGTTCCGGCTGACCGTGGATGACTACCATCATTACTGCTACGTGGACAGCGGGGAAAAGAGTGAGAATCACTATATAGACGGCGTGTTTCACACGGTAAATCCGGCGGCATGCGAGCAGTATCCTGTCTACAAAGAAAACAGCCGGTGCGTTTCTTTCCTGAAAAGCCAGAACTTCGGCGTGCTCATGATGATCGAGGTTGGCGCTCTGATGGTGGGAAAGATCGTCAATCTGG
Source organism: Eubacterium sp. (assembly GCA_021769965.1). GTDB lineage: Bacteria > Bacillota > Clostridia > Peptostreptococcales > Anaerovoracaceae > Senimuribacter. Next base: position 56,916 of record JAETRU010000006.1, on the reverse strand, counting down.
AAGACGGAAAAGCCATAGTCGCCAGAGGAGAAGAAAAAGGATATTTTGCCTTCGGCGGCTCTACTGTGATCCTGTGCCTGAAAAAGGGCCGGGCAGTCATCGACGCGGATATTCTTGCCAACAGCAGGGAAGGGATAGAGACCCGGGTGCTGCAGGGCATGAAGATCGGCCGGGCAGCTGCCGCGAAAAAGAAATAAGCATATCAAAAGAGGCTGTCACGCGTGACAGCCTCGAAATTTACATTTTGCGATAACGTCTTATATAATTGTGCTCTTTCTGACAGATCTCCGTGTGTGCTTCTCCATCCTGCCATGCCATCCTGCCAGTAGTCTGTTCGGCGGGTCTTTCCCCTCGTACCGATAAGTCGATTCCTTGAATTTCTGACGTTGCTATGCGGATTTCGAAGCAAAGGATTCTGCCGCCAGCGTGTCTCCTGGTCCTTGACAGCGTCTCAACATATCCTCGCTTCCTTTCTTTTCTTTTTCACATTAACGATTACATTGGAGTTCTAACGAATAAATCTCCTACATTTTTTAATTTCTTTATCTTTCTTTCTTGGGTTTATTATAGTACAGAATCAGAGCAAATGCAAGAGCTTTTTGAAAATTTTCAAAAACTTTTATTTTCCATGAGAATATGTTACAATAGTCCCATACGCTGTGAAGGGAGGAAGTTCAACATGCAGCTGACAGAAAGAGTCAAGAACTGTAACGGATGTTCTGCCTGCGTTGTGGGATGTAAACACGCATGTATTAAAATGGTTCAGTCTGAGGATGGAAGAAAGTATCCTGTCGTCAATGAGGACGGGTGCCAGAAGTGCAATAACTGCATCCTCTACTGTCCTGTCTATAATCCGGTGGAGCTGCCGGAGTTTGAACAGTTTTACGAGTACAAAGAAGAATTTTATGATAGGGATATGCCGAAGGTCTATCGTGAGACTATGCGGAAGATCAAATCGGGGACTGTAACGGAGTTTGCGGGCACTCTCTGCCAGATCGCCGCGCTGAAGTCTCTGATGGGCGACAAGCTGAGCCACGATCTGCGGATCTATCCGCTTCACTGTGATCCTGAGAAGCCGAAAAGACCGGAGTGCGGAGCATGTCCGTTTTATAAGTAAGTGATGCTTAGTAATTTTATCGTATCCCTGGAAGCTGTTCTTCCCATGTTTCTGATGCTGGCGGCAGGTCTTGGCGTCAAGCGCTTCCGTCTGCTGACGGAAACCGAGCTCAGACACCTGAACAAGATGATCTTCGTGGTGTTCTTTCCGCCTATGATGTTCACCAATCTGTACGGAACAGACATCAAAGACGCTGTAGACTGGCGTCTGCTGGTCTTTGGACTGATTTCTGTTGCGGTGATCTACGGCGTCAGTACTCTGATCGTGGTGCGTATAGAAAAAGATCCGAAAAGCCGGGGCGCGATGATCCAGGCCATCTACAGAAGCAACTTTGTTATTATGGGCATTCCCATCGCTGTCAATATGTACGGTCACGGCAATCTGGCTGTGACGGCTATGATGGTGGCGGTCATCGTGCCTGTTTATAATGTGCTGGCTGTGGTGACTCTGGAGGTGTTTCGCGGCGGCAGACTGGAATTCTGCGGCATTCTGAAAAAAGTGCTGACCAATCCTCTGATCCTGGGGGCAGCAGCAGGGATCTTTGCTGTACTGACCGGGCTGAAGCTGCCAGGGGTGCTGGAAGACGCTGTGTCCGATATGGCATCTGTGGCAACGCCGCTGGCTCTGGTCATTCTGGGAGCGTCTATTGATTTCAGAAGTATCAGAGCGTGCGGGCGGAATCTGGTCGTCAGCGTGGCTGCCAGGCTGATCATCGTGCCGGCGGCAGGGCTGACCGCGGCGGCGCTGCTGGGATTTCGCGGCATCGCCTTTGTGACGCTGATCGCCATGTTCGCGGCGCCGACGGCGGTATCGTCTTTCACTATGGCCCAGTCCATGGACAGCGACAGCCAGCTGGCCGGCAACTGCGTGGTTTTTTCCACGGCGTTTGCGTGTTTTACTATGTTTTTGTGGATATTCCTGTTTAAAAATCTGGGAATGTTTTAACAATATACTAAAAAGGAGAGAAAAAAATGAGTGATTGTAATCATGACTGCAGTTCCTGCGGCGAAAGCTGCAGCGAAAGACAAGAAAACCCGGGCATTGAAAAGGCTCCGATGAACAGCCTGTCCGATGTAAGAAAGGTGATCGGTATCGTCAGCGGCAAAGGCGGCGTTGGAAAATCCTCCGTCACTTCTATGCTGGCCGCAGCCGCGAAGAGACTGGGCAAGAACGTGGCCGTACTGGATGCGGACATTACAGGCCCGTCTATTCCAAAGGCCTTTGGCATTACGGGAAAGGCTATGGGAAATGATGAGATGATCCTGCCGTCTGTAACAGAAAGCGGCATCAAAGCGATGTCTATCAACCTGCTGCTGGAAAACGAAACAGACCCGGTCGTCTGGAGAGGACCGATCCTGGGCGGCGTGGTCCAGCAGTTCTGGAGCGATGTATGCTGGGGCGACGTGGATGTCATGTTTGTGGATATGCCGCCGGGAACCGGCGATGTCGCGCTGACTGTATATCAGAGTCTGCCGGTAGACGGTATTATCATCGTCACTTCTCCGCAGGATCTGGTGTCCATGATCGTGGAGAAAGCTGTAAAGATGGCGGATCTGATGGATATTCCGGTACTGGGCATCGTGGAAAACATGTCCTATTTCAAATGTCCGGACTGCGGCAAAGAACACAAGATCTTCGGCGAGAGCCATATCGAAGATATCGCTGCTAAATATGCTATTACTCAGGTGGAGAAGCTGCCGCTGGACAGCAGGGTCGCGAAAGCCTGCGACGAGGGCCGTATTGAGGATATGGAATGTCCTGAGATGGACCGTATGGCAGCAGCACTGATTGAAGGTTAAGAAACGTATGGAGAAAAGTAATACTATCAAACGCCGGGGACTTGTCTTTTTCCTGACGGCGGCAGCGGTCCTGTGCCTGATACTCTTTGTCAGCGGATGCGCGGAGAAGGAGAACGCCATGACCATGGGTGAGACCACGGTCGTAGAGGAAAGAGCGGAGATCACGCCGGTAAATCTGCTGGTTTCAAAAAAAGTCTATCCGCCGGTGGCTGACAATTACGCCATGGGCTGGGAGGCAGAAGACGGCAAGGTCTATGCCGTGCTGGAGGCGAAGCTGAAAAATCTGACGGACAAAGAGTGCAAGATCCAGGATCTCTGCCAGTTCCAGATGGTTATCGGTGAAGAGACCTACGGCAATACCATTGCGGCAGCTGTTACGGAAAACGGCAGCAAGCTGGACCGCTCAAAGGCTGTCGGCCCGGGAAAGACCGCGAAGGTCTATCTGATCACAGAACTGGACGCCAAGGCGGTCAGCGAAGAATCATCGCTGCAGCTGGCTTTCCCTGAGGAAGACAAGGAACCTTCCTTTGACTATCATCTGGCAGTGGATACTACAAAACGGCTGGCCGTGTGCAAAGAGCTGGTCAAAGGCGATACTGTGACGGTAAAGAACGTCGGCGAGATCACACTGGAAAAAGTCCGCTTTACCAAAAAGATCGAACCGGAAAATCCCGGGTATTTCTATCGCTATTTTGAGGCAAGGAAAAGCGACGAACGGCTTCTGGTGCTGGATATGAAGGTGAAAAATCTTTCCGGCAAGAAACGGGACGCGGGCTCTTTCTACGGCGTGACGGTAGTCACAGAAGACGGTGAGGAGTACATCGGAGGAACCGCCGCAGATGATGCCAGCAAAGCCAATATCACGACAAGCGAGACCATCGGCAACGGGAAATCCCGCATGACCTATGGCATCGCGAACCTGCCGAAAGCGGCCGGAGACGGCAAATGTACAGCCTACGTCTATATTGGCGGAGAGTGGTACAGCTACGTGCGGGAGAAATAGATAAAGCAGGCAGTCAGGTCCTTCGCCGCGAGGCGGAGGACTTTTGATGTGTGCTCAGCAGACAGAGGCCGGACGAGCGGCGCTGTTTTTTAGACGGAAACTATGATATACTATAATTAATATGCATTTCACTCTCGGTAAAGCAGGTGTTTTATGAAGCGAAGTATTTCTCTGACTATGGCTGCGGCAGCGCTGATCATCTGGTTCGGCGCCTGCATCAATATGATGATCCGGTATAATATGGACTGGGTCGATTACGCAAAATACAGTTTTGATCTGACGTCTGCGCAGCAAGACTATTTCAGCAAGGCGCATATTACCTGCGGGGTAAAGTATAACAGCCTGCCGCTTTCTTTCGTCAACGAGGAAAAGCAGAACGACGGGATCTTTATTGATTTTATCGATCTGCTTTCGGTGGAACTGGAAAATGATATGGACATCAGGCTGAATCAGGAAAAGGATCTGGTGCAGGATTTTAAGAATGGCGATATTCAGGCTGCCATTGTGGATAAGAGCCAGCTGCCCGCGGATGAGTATCTCTTTACTGAGCCTCTTTATATCATGCATGGAAAAATGCTGGTAAAAGAAAGCTCAGAGCTTGACAATATCAATCAGCTCGCTGATATAAAGGTCGCTGTGGAAGAGGGAGAAAAGGCTGTTGCTGAGCGGATCGAAGAGCTTTACGGCAGCAAAGGTGTATCTGTGGTCTACGCGAAAGATTTTCAGCAGTCCCTCGATATGCTGGAAAATGACCGGGTAGCAGCGGTGGCGGGAGATGAAACAAAGATATCCTATCTGATCAATCAGCAGAGAACGAACCGGTATTATAAATTTTTGCAGTATTCTTTTTCCAGAACGGAGATCTGCGTTGCGCTGGATAGATCCAATGAAGGACTTTTAAACGCTTTTAACAAGGCAGTGCTTTCTCTGAAAAAGAAAAATCTCATCACGAAGACACAGAGCAAATGGTTCGGCGCTATGGAGCCGGAAATTACAGATATGTCGGAAGTGGATCTGATCTACAATATCGTATTTCTCTTTTTGATCTGCGGCGCGGCCTTTACGGTCTGGAACCTGTCGACAGCAAAGAAGGTAACGGAAAAGACCAGAGAACTTTTTCACAGTCAGGAGCAGCTGAGGCTGATCATCAATACCCTGGATAAGGGACTTCTCATCGTGGACCGCAGCGGAAAGATACTGGAGGTCAATGATGAGATCTGCAGGATCGCGGGATGCGGCAGAAAGGAACTGCTCAGGACGGATATTTATACGAATCGCTGGGTCATTCCGTTTCTGCAGGCAGAGGACGAGAAAGTCTACAAGCTGAAAGACCATTATTACATGAAAAACACCATAGCTCTGAGCGAAGAAAGCAAGAAGCTTTATATCGTGGAAGAATGGACGCAGCGTTATCTCAATCAGCAGCGGAATATTCAGGAGGAAAAGATGATCGCCGTGGGACAGCTTTCGGCCGGACTCGCTCATGAGATCAGAAATCCGCTGGGACTGATCAAAAGCTATATGTTCCTGATCCAGGATTTCTGCAAAGAGGAGGACGGCATGCATGCTGTGCAGGTCATCGACGATTCTATCAAGAGGATCAACCGGCTTATCGATAGCCTTTTGAAATTTTCCAAGCTTTCCGGAGAGGACAGCAAGAATGTGGATGTGAAGGAACTGATCACAAATATTCTGATCCTTGAAAAGAAGCAGATGGATATTAAGAAGATCGATGTGGAATTCTCTCTGACCGGGAATCGGAACGGTCAGGTGCGTATCAACGAGGATCTGGTGAAAATAACAATTATTAACCTGCTGAATAACAGCATCGACGCTCTCGCGGAGGTTGACCGCGGGCGAAAGATCCAGATCCGGGTGGATATCAGAGACAACGATGTCGATCTTGAATTCCGCGATAACGGCTGCGGTATTGAAAGCGGAAAACTTCTGGAAATATTCAATCCGTTTTATACCAGCAAGGAACAGGGCACAGGACTGGGACTTTATCTGGTCCATTCTCAGCTGAAACAGGCGGGAGGCACGATCCGGGCTGACAGCACGCTGGGCGAGGGAACAGTGTTTTATGTGAGGATTCCGATCCAGAGCGGGGCACAGAATCCGCGGAGGATAGAAACAGAAGATGGAGGAAGGAAGGCAGGATATGAAAACAGGGTATAACATTTTAATCGTAGACGATGAACCGGAATATCAGAGAGTGGTATCTATGATCCTGAGCCGGAAAGGGTATCAGACCAGCACCTGCTCCAACGGACGCGAGGCGCTTTCCTATCTTCGCGATCACGAGGTCAATCTGGTCATTACGGATCTGCGTATGCCGGAGCTTTCCGGAGAGGAACTGATCCGCAGGCTGACTTCCGAAAATGAGGATATCGACATCATTGTGATGACAGCTTACGGTTCCATTGAAAGCGCGGTGGATTCTATCAAATATGGCGCAAAAGATTATTTTGTCAAAAGCAGTGATCTGGAAGAACTGATCATAAAGGTGGAACGGCTGGCAAAGCTGAAGCGGCTCTCGGAAAAAAGTGATATTCTTCTTCGCAACCAGCACGAGGAAAATGTATTTCTGGAATCAAAGAATCCACAGTATCTGCGTCTTCTGGAGGTTTGTGACAGGACTGCGGATACCAATATCAACGTGCTTTTGCTGGGCGAATCCGGGGTCGGCAAAGAGGTGTTCGCCAATTATATCCACAGCAGAGGCGGGCGGGCCAGAGAACCCTTTGTGCCCATTAACTGCCAGAGCCTGCCGGAAAGCGTCATCGAGTCAGAACTGTTCGGCCACGAAAAGGGCAGCTTTACCGGAGCGGTCACCAAAAGGATCGGAAAATTTGAAGAGGCTAATTTCGGCACTCTCTTTCTGGACGAAATCGGCGATCTGCCGATCAGTATGCAGGGAAAGCTTCTGCGGGTCCTGGAAAGCAGAAAAATAGAGCGGATCGGCAGCAACAAATCCATCGATCTGGATGTGCGGCTGATCTGTGCTACCAATAAATCTCTGGAGGATGAAATCGCAGAGGGAAGATTCCGGGAAGACCTGCTTTACCGGATCAACACTCTGACATTATATATTCCTCCTATCCGCCAGAGGAAAGAAGATCTGGACGGACTGATCGAGTTCTTTATCAGAAAGACTGAGGCGGAGCAGAAGAAAAAGATCACCCATATTGACGGTCAGGTGATGGAAAGACTTCTTACATATGATTATCCGGGCAATGTGCGGGAGCTGAAAAATATCATTGAGCGGATGGTGGCTTTGAGTGACGGAGGCCGGATCACCATCGACGACCTGCAGCAGCCGCTGTGTGGAAGGCGGGACGATGCGGGAAAAACAGCGTTCCTGGACGAGCGCGCGACGTTAAAGGAAGCGCGGGCGGATTTTGAAAAATACTATATAGAAAAAGCGCTGAAAGAGGCCGGCGGCAATGTGACAAAGTGCGCGGCTGCTCTTGGCATCACGGCGCGGCAGCTGTGGAATAAATTAGGAGAATACGGTATTGCGCCTAAAAACGTGAAATAAATTTCACGGATTTGAATCAGAACCGGGAAGAAAATTTCATAACTGGCGAGGCGCACGAGGAAGAGAAAGGCGGAAACCCGTGAAAAATGGCGGATCTGTGCCTGTGGCATAATTCTTGCTCTTAAATGTATCAGCAATATTTATTTAAGGAGGATTTTTTCATGGGAAAAAAAAGAACCCCGAGACTTCCTAAAGTATGGGAAGCCCTTATACCAATTATCTTTATGATGGTCATTATTATTCTAAGTACGGTAAAATGGGGACTGGATCCGCACATGCCGATTATCGCGTCCTGTGTAGTGGCGTCGTTAGTTGCCGTTAAATGCGGCTACGGATGGGCGGATATCGCGGCAGGCGCTTTTGACAGTATCCGCAGAACAGTGGAAGCTTTCCTGATCATCATGTGCGTCGGCATGCTGATCGGTTCCTGGGTCTGGTCCGGCACCATGCCTGCCATGGTTTATTATGGTCTGAAGATCATTTCACCGGGTGCATTTCTGGTGGTTGGCGCAATTCTGACTGCAATTGTAGGTCTGGCGACAGGATCTTCCTGGACTGCTTCTGGTACCGTAGGTGTTGCGCTGATGGGTATCGCCATGGGTCTTGGCATCAATCCGGCGCTGGCAGCAGGTATGGTCATTTCCGGCGCGTATACCGGAGACAAGCTGTCTCCTTTGTCTGACAGTACCAATGTTGCTGCGGCAGGCGCGGAGACACCGCTGTATGATCATGTGTCAGCCATGATGACAACGACGATTCCATCATTCTTGATCTCTCTGGTGTTGTACGGCATCGTAGGCGCTATCGTTATCGATGAATCCGGCTATGACGCTTCTCTGGCGCTGGACATTCAGAACGCGATCGCAGATAACTTCTATCTGTCACCTTGGATCATGCTGCCGGTACTGGTGGTAATTTTCGGTGCGGTGAAAAAGATTCCGGCAATTCCGTCCCTGCTTCTTGCAGCAGTCTGCGGCGCCGCGGTAGCGATGATCGCGCAGGGCGCAAGCTTCCCTGAGGTGTTTGGCGGCATGCAGACAGGTTTCAGCATTGAATCCGGCAATGAGGTAACTGACAGCCTGCTCAACAGAGGCGGTATCGATTCCATGATGTGGACCATCTCCCTGATCATGTTCGCCCTGTTCTTTGGCGGCGTACTGGAAAAATGCGGATTTATCGAAGTGCTCCTGGGCGGTCTTGTCAGAAGAGTAAAGAGTGTCGGCGGTCTGGTACTGTGCACCATCGTGACCGGTATCATCTGTGATGTGGTGCTGACTGACCAGTATCTGGCGATCCTGGTACCGGGCAGAATGTACATGAAAGCCTTTGACGAAAGAGGACTGAGCAGAAGCTTTCTGTCCAGAACAACGGAAGACGGCGCGACTCTCTGGTCACCGATGATTCCGTGGAACGGCTGCGGCGCTTATCAGTCTGCGACCTTAGGCGTATCCAACTGGGCATTTATGCCGTACGCATTTATGAACCTGATCAATCCGGTTCTGGCAGTCGTAATTTCTTATCTGGGCATCGGCATCAAGTACAAGGAGTACGACGGCAAGTCCAGAGCAGAAGTTAAAGAACTGAAAGCAAAGAGAAAGGCAGAAAGACGTAATGGATAAGATAAAGGCATATGATGACAGGGCAATGCGAAAGTCCACAAAGTTTGCGGCGATCATATTCGGTGCGGCGCTGATCGGATTCAGTTTTTACTCTACCGTAAAATACTCTGCAGTCATCGGCGTGGTGCTGCTGCTTGCGGTGATCTTTCAGAAGGAGACCTACATCAGCAGAGAAGGCGTTGTTCTGGCATATGACTTTATCGTGTACAGGCACAAAATCGTATGGCCTTTTGAGGAAATCACGGATATTCACATCGAGTATGTAGCGGATCCGGGCTATGTGGTGCTCCACTTTCTCAGAGATGTCATGTCCAGAAGACTGGTGTTTCGAAAAAGAGAACTTGAGGCAGTGCTGGATCTGGCCAAAAGTGTGAAACCGGATATCCATATTGAAAATGTGAAGTAAATTACAAAACAGCGCGGCTGTAGTAAAACTGTAATCGAACTGTACCTCTATAAACGAGGTACAGTTTTGTTTTACCTGGAAATATATCCAGACTGTTCATAATAAAAAATATAAAATTGACTATTTAAAAGCAATCAATTCTGCGTTATGATAATCTTGCCGGCAAGTGAATGAAAAGAATTACTGCAAAGGAAGAATATATTATGACTACAATGGAACATACACGAACACAAAAAAGCAAAACCTATGAGCTGGTCGTCGACGCCCTGTTTATCGCGCTGACCTTTGTCGCTACGTGGCTGATCAATATCCGTCTGCCTCTGGTCGGAAGCGGCGGTCTGATCCATCTGGGCAACGTGCCTCTTTTCGTCGGCGGCATGCTCTTCGGACGCAAGACCGGAGCCATTGCCGGAGCTTTCGGCATGGCGCTCTTTGATCTGATGAGCGGCTGGACCGCATGGGCCCCGTTCACCTTTGTCATCGTAGGACTGATGGGCTATGTTATCGGCTGGTTTGCTGAGAAAAAGCCGTTTTCGTCCATGATGCTGAACAATATCGCTTCCGTAATCATGGCGGTCATCATCAAGGTGGCCGGCTACTATATTGCTGAAGTCATTCTGTTTGGAAACTGGGCCGCGCCGCTGGGTTCCATTCCTGGAAACATCATTCAGGTCGGATTCGCAGGTATCGTGGTGCTCCTGTTCATCCAGCAGCTGAGAAAATTCATTAAATAAAAGCGAGGTAAATCTATGTACAAAATCATGACGGCAGGACCTACTCAGGTCAGAGAAAATGTTAGAATGGCAAGGAGCCTTCCCTGCACCAATCCGGATCTGGATCCGGCCTTTTTCGACTATTACAAAGAGACCTGCCAGCTCCTTTCCGAGGCGTTACACACCAAAAACCGCGCTCTGATCCTGGGCGGCGAGGGTATCCTGGGTCTGGAAGCGGCCTGCGCTTCTTTGACTGAGCCGGGCGACAGAGTGCTGGTCATCGACAACGGCATCTTCGGCAAGGGCTTTGCTGATTTTGTAAAAATATACGGCGGTCAGCCTGTGATGTACACGTCGGACTACCGTAATCCTGTGAACCTTGAGGAGATCAAAGCGTTTCTGGCCAACGATCACGACTTCAAATACGCTACGGTCGTTCATTGTGATACGCCAAGCGGCGTCATCAACGACGTGCCCGCTATCAGCCGTCTGCTGGACAGTTACGGCATCATGACTGTGGCCGATTCTGTGGCCGGCATATTCGGTGAGCCTTTAGATGTGGCAAACAGCAAGATCGATATTCTCTGCGGCGGTTCCCAGAAAGCGCTGTCGGCTCCCCCGGGACTGACCATGCTGTGGGTCTCTGACAGAGCCTTTGAGGCCATGGCAGACAGGAAGACACCGATCGCGTCCTTCTATGCCAACATTCTGATCTTCAGAGATTACTACGAAAAACAGGAATTTCCGTATACCATGCCGATCAGCGATATCACGGGACTGCGGACTGCTCTGGATAACTTCATGAAAGAGGAAGAGACCATCTATGAGCGTCACGGCAGGGTGGCAGCCGCTGCGAGGAAAGCGCTGACAGCAGGAGGACTGAAGCTGTATCTGGAGTCGGGCTATTCCAATACAGTGACCGTTCTGGAGGTGCCGGAAGGGGTAACAGACAAACAGATCCTGGAAGGTATGGAGAAGGACTACAACATCATGATCTCCGGCTGCTTCGACGTGCTGGCAGGCAAGGTGGTCCGCATCGGACACATGGGAGAAAACGCGTATCCTGAAAAGGTGGCGGAGACTCTGGCTGCCCTGCAGGGTACCCTGGAAAAGCTGGGCATAGCTGTAAGCTGCAACATGGAAGACGTGTTTAACGGTGCGCTGGCATAGGGCGCGGCAGCACAAAGAAAATTGCGTTACAGCCAATCATATATGTGATATAAGAACCACAAGACAAATGGTGTTTTGTGGTTCTTTCTATTTAGTCCCATTTTCGATTCTCCTTGATGCAGCAGATCAGACGACTGCAGCCTTCCAACTGTTATGATTTACAGCCAATGGCCTGCGCGCCATATTTTGCGGAAAAAGCGTTTCATACGGCGCGCCTTATCTGGCTCGCGCCACATTTATGATCCATAACGCATCTATACGGCGCGCTGCACTCTGCTGTACAGATATTTTCAGTTTGTATGCGCCGCATAACTGCAAAGAAACCGCTAAAGCAAGCTTATATCCGACTTTGCGCGCCGTATAGCTGTAAAATACTGCGAAAAAGTGGCGCGGGAAAGGAAGGGAACGCCGTATGAGCGCAAAAAGGCAAAAAAAGCGGCGGCGCAGATTGACTGTGAATAGTAACATCAGTGTCAGAAAAATCAATATTTTACTCGTTTCCCTATTGACAAAGCGATGCGGATATATTATTGTATTAATTAGATAATACAATAATACGAGTTCTGCAATTGCGGGCAGAGCCGGGAAAGGAAGAGATATGGACACACTGTTAAATGAAAACCTTCCGATTTATATGCAGATCATGGATAAGATCAGGGCGGCTATCGTATCCGGCGAGCTGGCGGCAGGGGAAAAGATCGCTACGGTGCGGGAGCTGGCCGAAGACTTCGGGGTCAATCCCAATACTATGCAGCGAGCTTTGTCAGAACTGGAACGGGAAGGGCTGCTGATATCAGAAAGAACGACAGGACGCTTTGTTACAAAGGATACGGGGATCATAGACGCTGCCCGCAGAGAAGCGGCAGAGGAGATCGTCAGAGAGTTTCTGCAGAAAATGCGGAACATGGGATTTACGAGGGAACAGATCGAGGATTTTTTTCGAGAGGCTGAAGTAGAGGACGCTGACGCAGATACAGCTGTATAGGGGGATGCACGATGGAAGAACGGAAACTGAAACTGGTGGAAAATCCGCCAATTGTAAAGATCTGCGGCCTCTGCAAGGCCTTTGGAGGCGTACAGGCTCTGAAGAACGTCGATCTGGAGATCCCTGAGGGACGGATCATCGGACTGCTTGGCGCCAACGGCAGCGGGAAAACGACTTTGATCAAGATCCTGGCGGGGCTGTACACCGCCTATGACGGAACTGTTTTGATCGACGGGGAAAGACCGGGGGCAAAGAGTAAGGCGGAGGTATCGTATCTGCCGGACCGGCCGGCTTTCTCACTGAAACGTACAGCAGAAGAGATCAAAGAGATCTACGCCGAGTTTTTTGAGGATTTCGAAGCTGACCGGTTCGCGCGGCTGATGGAGGGCTTTGAGATCGGTATGACAACGCCTTTTAAAGAGATGTCAAAGGGCATGATCGATAAAGTTCAGATCAGCTTCGCCATGAGCAGACGTGCCAGGCTGTATCTTCTGGACGAACCGCTGGGCGGCGTGGATGTCAAGGCAAGAGACAGCGTTCTGGATGTCATACTGGAAAATTTTGATTCTAAAGGGACGATCCTGGTGGCGACCCATCTGATCTCAGAGATCGAGCGGCTGTTTGATTCTGTGGTGGTTCTGCGGGAAGGCCGGGTAGCGCTGCAGGGTTCCTGCGATGATATAAGGTCCCGGTACGGAAGCAATCTGGAAGAAGCAATGAAAGCCGTATTTTAGTATGGATGGAGGTGGATCGGTTGAAGCGGATCTCATATGTACTGCTGGCTCTGGCAGCGGTAATGTGCAGCATCGGAGCCGGGATCATGACTTATCAGTCGGCACTGGACGCAGACGCGCGGGCGCAGAAAAAGGCGGAGCTGATGGATCAGCTGGCCAAGGAAGCGTGGTACCTGCCTTTGAGCGAAGACTACAGCGGGATCCATGCTGTCAGAGGCGCGGACAGAGAAGTGTACGGCGCTTTTAAGGGAAATAAGGAGATCATCATGGAACGGAACGGGAAAGTCACCTTGCAGATACCTGAATCCATGGACATCTTTGACATGTCTCTGGGCTGGATCAGTTCTAATATGGATACCGGCAGTGAAGGAGACGGACTGCTGATGTATCAGGATTGCAAGAGCGGGAAGCTGGGCTACATAGACCTTGACGGCAACGTGGTCATCAAAGCCCGTTACGATTCCGCCACAGCTTTTTCTGGTGGCTGCGCGATAGTAGAGAAGCCTTCGGATCTGCACAGCGGCGTGGATGTGCAGGCTCCTGTCGATAAATCAGGGCAGGTTCTGTATGACACGGAAAAACTGGACAAATGGCCGGATCTGTATACCAGCGTCAGCCATGTTACAGGAAAGTATTTTCTCCTGGAGTCCCGTGTGGGCAGCAGCCGGCGGCTGTTTGACGCGGAAAGGAAAGAGATCATCAGAGAATGGTCAGGAGAAGTATCGTGGTTTAATTTGGCAGCGTTAGGGGAAGAACGCTATGTTAGAAGGAATAGTGACAGACTTCGGATGCTGGATGAACGCTTTGATCCCATAGAAGAAGTACCGCTTTTCAGCTGGATGGACAGATTCAGCGAAGGTCTGTGCTATGCGAAATGGAAAGAAAACGGCGAGATCATCAGCGGATATATTGACCGTGACGGCCAGGTGAAGATCAGGACGCCGCATATCCTTTACGGCAGCAGGTTTACAGAGGGGAAGGCTTTCCTTTGGGAAAAAGAGAAAGTACGCGTCATCGACCAGACAGGCCGGACGCTGTTTGAGAAAAAGCTGGCAGAGCCTCTGGACGCGGATATCTGCGGACCGGATGAAGCCGGTGGTGAACTGCCGGCAGATCTGGCAGAATGCTGGTACAGAGACGGCATGGCCGTATGCTATGACGGAAAGAAGTTCGGTATTATAGACGATAACGGAAGCTGGGTCATCGATCCTGTCTTCAGCAGCGCGTCCTTCAGCGGTGAGGACGCGGCGGTGGTGTACTTAGACAGCAAAGAGGGGATATTGAAAGTAGGTGGAAGGATTGAGTGATTTCAGAATGATCGAAAAGTCGGTAAATCTCCATGTGGATCTGATCAGGAAAGAGATCGTGGTAACCAGCGTGTTTACAGCTGTCATAGGCCTGGTTCTGGTTCTTCATCCGATCATGTTTCTGCTGGGCGGCGTTTTTCTGATGATACCGCTCATCGTGTGCGGATATAAGGCGCAGATTAAGATCTTCGGCAAGAGCCTTTACGGGGAAGGGTCAGAGATCTACCATATGCTTCCGCTGTCACCGAGGGATATGCTGATCGGCAAAGCGCTGGCCATGGTGGTATGGGAGACAGCGCAGCTGGCAGCGCTGATGATACCTGTGTGCGTTTTGTATTTCAGGTCAAGCAGCTTTATAGATCCGGAGTTTTTTATGAAGATGACAGAGCAGCTGTTCGGACCGGGACTGAGTCCGGCGCAGATGGGCATCCTGGCAGGACTCAGCTATGCAGGCCTGCTTATCGCGGAGTTTGCCTGGTGCATGTACATGGTGCTGGCACAGAATCTGATCCATCGGTTTACAGGGAATCTGGCGGCAAAGGCAGGGGACTTTCCCTGTATCCTGTTCGCGGGTCTGCTGCTGGCGGCAGTCATTTTCGGCGGGAGGATGCTGGTAGCAATGCTGGAGCTGTCCGGGACGGCGATGTTCTGTTTCATCATCGGCAAATATATCCTGCTGCTGGCGACCGGCGCGCTGCTCTATTATCTCTGCCGGGAGAATCTGGAGAAAGCCTACGGCTGCTGAGGCGGATATTAAGGATGTTATTGTGGATGACAGAGAAAGGAAGACATTATGGGGAAGAAGCTTTTGATCGTGATGACAGTGCTCTTCTGCATCAGTTCTGCAGGCCTTGGCTATGCAGGCTATCAGGCGGCGGTCGAGACCGGCGAGCAGGGCGCTGTGCTGAAGGAGCTCCGCTGGATCGTTCCGCTGACAAAGGAGTATACGTTTATTGAGGAAGCGGGGCTGGACGGGCAGTATTATTCTGCCCGGCTGGATGATACCGGCAGTGATTCTGCGCTTCTTAATGACAGGGGTGAAGCAGTCGATCAGGTTCGCTGGGATTCTGTCTATGGTGAGGGAGACAGCTATATCTTTACAAAAGGCGGCAATATGGGCTATAAATCACTGGATGGACGTGTTATCATTCCTGCAAAGTTTGATGCATTCTATGGGTTTGACGGTGATTATGCGCTGGCAGTAAAAGACGACCGCTATGCTGCAGTTGACCGGAAGGGAGAGATCGTCTATCGCTTTGCCGAAGGAGAGGATGTCTTTGTAAACCGTGTAGAAGGAAATTATTTTGGCGAGGAACAGGGCGAGAGATATCGCATCATTGATGTGTCGGACGGACGAGTAGTAAAAACCTGGAATTCTGTTTACTGCAGAGATGTGGAAAAGTGCGGGCAGGATATATATCGGGCGGAAGGTATATGCGGACCGTATTTTCTGGACGAGAATTTTGATGTGGCTTTTGACGGAAAGCTGTTTGAATCGAATACCTGTAAAGAGTACAGCGAAGGACTGGCCTATGCGGAGTGGATCGTCAATGGGAACTGGAAAGACTGCCCCAATAAAAAGGAAGTCAGGCCGGGTTATATCGACGAGCAGGGGGATATGGTCATTGAAACGCCGGGAAGTATCTATGGCGGAGCGTTTTCTTGCGGGAAAGCGCTGATCTATGGCACTGACAAAGTCTGGTGTATTGACAGTAAAGGGAAAAAGCTTTTTGAAGTTCCTTTAAAGAAGAGAATGGTACTGGATGCATTTGATAATTTGAACAGTACTCTGAATCTTTCCTTTTACATTCTGCCCGGCTGCAGGTTCACAGGCGGGGCAGCGCCTCTCTATGATGGGGAGAAGATGGGGCTGATCAATGAGACAGGAAACTGGATCATTGAGCCGGTCTTTGATGATGTGGACATATTCTCAGGAAACCGGATCGCTGTAGAATACAGAGGCAAATGGGGCGTTTTCCACGGTGAAAGTATGATACGAAAGGCGGGATCATGATGCTTTTGAAAACTATGGAACTGAACCTGAAACAAATCAGTACGGAGATCGGCGTATCTCTGGCCGTATGCATCGCTATGATGTTTCTGACCATGGCAATGGGAGCTGTCTCGCTGCTTTTGGGCCTGATCGTCATCATCGTTATGCTGATCAGGGGCTACGGCAGGCTTTTCGGTGCAAGTATCTTCGGCGAGGGCGCAGGAGGACTGATGACCCTGCCGGTGACATCTGATGAACTGATCGCGGGCAAGCTGCTGGCGGCGGTGATCTGGGCTATGGCTCTGGGGATCGGTTTCAGCGGTGTGGTCATCATCATGGTGCTGGTAAGCGGCAGCGCATCGGTAGTGACAGGTGTTTTTGGGGAGGTCGCCGCAGATCTTCTGGATATGGGCGCCGCACCGTGGCAGATAGGAGCTCTGATGGCAATGCTGCCTTTTTCGATTTGCCTGGGGGCTGTATTTGCCGGCCTGTGTATACTGACTTTTCAGTGCGTGACACGGCGCAAAAAGGCTGACGGCAGGACAGGACTGCTGAGCAGGATGAGCGTCGGAGCTATAACTATCTTGGCTGTTATTCTGTCCACTGCCTTTAAGTCGGCAGGAAACTGGCTGTTTGAAAGGCTCTTTGAGCAGCTTATCGGAACCTTCTGGCTCAACGCGGCTGTTATGGCTCTGATGATTGCTCTGAGCGTTGTCATGTACCGGTTCTGCAGGAAAACCCTGAGCCGGCAGTGTGATTTTGACTAGGAAGGAACGTGTCATGAAGAGGAACAAAAAGTATCCGGCAGCCTGTATCGCTCTGGCCGCGGCTCTAGCTGTGATGGCGGCGGTCTGCGGCGCGGCGGCATGGCATGAAGCATGCGGTCAGGAGAAACAGATGGCGTATCTGCGGAGCTTTGACTGGGAGGTGCCGCTGACGGAGAGCTGGGCAGCAGTGCATTATGGAGATCAGCTGTTTCATTATTTTACGGGCGGTGAGGATCCGGCAGAAATCGCGGAGGGCTATGCCGGGTTTACCGGCTGGTGGAAGCTGGCGGATAAAGAAGTATTTGAGGAATATGTAGGAGATCAGAAGCGCATCGTATTTGCGAAGACCGGCACAGGAAATCTGAGCAGCTATCTGGATGAGGATGGAGAAATTCTGTTCCGGAAGAAGGATCCGAATGAAATGGTAACGTATTTGTCTGATACCTATGCGGTTCTGTTTGACAGCGGCGGGAACTGCCGCCTCGTGAATCCTGACGGACAGGAACTCTATGCGTCTGATACCGGCGGCAGTCAGATCAAAGGCATCGACAATCGGTACGCTGCGGTGGCAGAAAACAGGGTATATGATGTTGAAAAGGGACGGACGAGAAAGCTGTCAGGATCATATGAGAGCATCAGGTCCTGGGACGGCGGATTTCCGTATATAGCTGTCAGCCGCCTGAAGCCTCATACGGTGTTTCTGGATGAGGATCTGGAACCTGTGAAAACAGGGATCTTTCTTGAAGATACCTGTTACGGAGGCTGCAGCGTAAGCGAGGGACTCTTGTACGGCGTGAGACCGGCCGGCGCTGAGAAAGAAGCTGTGCAGCGGGGCTATTTTGATCAGCAGGGCAATCTCGTTGTACCAGCGAAGAACGCGAAATGGGCTTCGGACTTCTCCGAGGGAAAGGGCGTCGTCTACACATCAGACCAGAAGGTCTACTGCATAGACAGAGATGGCCGGATCCTCTTTGAAAAGAAAATATCCAAAGATCCGATCTGGGAGACGGACAGGATTTCCTGGAAGTCCGCTTTCCGGGACGGAAGGGCGGTGCTCTTTGATGGAGAAAAGTGCGGCGTGGCGGACGCGTCGGGCGCATGGCTGGTCAAACCGGTCTTTGATCAGATCTATCTGGCTGACGGCGGCCGGGCTGTAGTGATCCGTGGAGATCGGTTCGGCGTCATACATGTTGATGAGGAGGCGGAATCATGATCATGAAATCTGCTGAGATGCATACAAGGATGCTGGCAGGGCATATGGGCGGCTCTGCGGTGCTGCTGGTGATGGGTCTTCTGATCTCGCCTGTGTTTCTGGCAGGGCTGGCACTGATCTTCGGACATGGATTGTACAAGGTCTACGGAAAGACACTTTTCGATGATGATGCCGCCATGCTGATGACGCTGCCGTTTTCGGCCCGCGGTCTGGTGCTGGGAAAGACTTTTGCGATTTTGCTGTGGTGCGGCGGTATGAGTCTTGTGGGACCGGTATCCGGACTGCTTGCCGCCGCGGATAGCTCCGGCGTCCGCGTGCAGCTTGCCGCGCGGATCGAGACCTGGCAGCTGATCGGCATGCGTCCGTGGCAGGCGGGCGTCAGTGCCGGATGGTCTGTCATAGCGCCGGTGGTCTACACGGGTGTGTTCTGCCTGCTGCTTCTGGCGTTGGAGTTAAAATGCAGCGGGCAGGCGAGAAAGAGGAGGAGCAGGGTCGCGATTCTGCTGGTGGTTTTGCTTGCAGCCGCGATATTTGCCGCAATTCTGACGGCACAGTTTTGTCTCAGGGAGATGGCACAGATGCTGGGAAGCGGCTATTTCTGGGCAGCAGCAGGCGTGGAATTTCTGCTTATCGTCATCGGATGGTTTTGTTACCGGGTCTCGGTACGGCTGCTGGAAACCGGGTATGATCTGGTATAGGAGGTTTTGGGAGTGGAGAAACGGAGAGAGCAAAGACGGAGACGGGGTCTGGTCGTCTGCTGCCTGGCAGTATTTCTCGCAGGAAGCGGCCTCTGGCTGGGGATCAAAGGCTGCGGCATCGCAGGAGCCGCGGCTGACGACGGCGCCGGGCTGAGGGAACTGCAGGGGATACGGTGGGAGAAGGAGTTATTCTGCAGCAGGAATGAAGATTTTTGGGAATATCTGTACGATCATCAGCTGCCTGTCAGTTATATGGACGATGATGAGAAGGACCGGTTTGGAATATATGGAGATATATGGGGTTATCAGGAAGGAATGGCTCTCGGCTATGATCTGCCTTCCAGCACATGGTACTGTTTTGATGATGCAGGAAAGACGGTATTTACGATCAAGACTGATTTTCCGGCTATGGAAGTTCCCGGGGGCGGCGTACCATTAGCATTTCAGGACGGTCTGGCGGCGCTGCCTCTCAGCAGCAATTCAGCATGCGTGGTGGACCGGCGCGGCCGGAGAGTGATTTCGGAGTTTCCCGGCAGCATCTATATCTGCAGAGACCAAAAAGTCCTGTTCGTGTACAGCGGAGGCACGGGCTGGACATGGGGCATCGCCCGGCTGGGCGAGGGAAAGCTGAAAGGGGTGTGATCCTATGATGAAGCTGATCTTCGCACAGACGGATCTGATCAAAGGAGAGATCATGGCATCTCTGTTTCTTGTAGGAATCATCTGCTTCGGCGGTCTGATCGCGGGGCTGCTGTCCGGCATTGGAATTGCCGCAGTCTTACTGCTTGCAGCAGTTCTGCTGTGCAGGGGGTTTCATGAGCTGCTGGGTCAGAATGTTTCCGGCGGCGACAGTATTCTGATGCAGACTCTGCCGGTTGCCTTACCTAAGATGATGCTGAGCCGTATCATCGTCTGCGGACTTTGGACATCAGTGATTTTGACGGAAATTGTAATGTTTGCGGCAATCCTGGGCAGATATGAGCCGTATTATGATCTGGTCGTTATACAGCATATGACGCTTTGGCTTATGACAAGGGGACTGTCGCAAGGTGAGGCAGCGCTGGCTATGGGGCTGTTACCGGTATGGTTCTTCATTTTGGGCTGGTTTGTCAGCAGCGGTATTCTGGCATTGCAGATGAGATGGGGAGAGGCATTTGAAAAACGGCGGTGCGGCAGCATTCTGACAGTTTTGTCTATGGTATTGATGATTGCGGCTGCTTTCGGCGTCTTATACGCAGTGGATCGATTTTCCGGAATGTGCCCGTGGAGCTTTGGCTGCTATTTGGCGGCGGAGATATTGATGGCCGGTTTGGGGTGGATCTTGCAGAGGCAGGGGAGCCATGGGAATTAAGTTTTTGACCCTTTGAAAGGGTGTTTTGACCTAACATTTCGCTGCCGGAGCCATAGAAATTAAGTTTTTGGCACCTCGAAAGGGGATTTTGACCTGACATTTCGCTGCCGGAGCCACGAGAATTAGGTTTTTGGCACCTCGAGAAGGCATTTTGACCTAACATTTCGCTGCCGGAGCCACGAGAATTAGGTTTTTGACCCCTCGAAAGGGGATTTTGACCTAACATTTCGCTGCCGGAGCCACAAGAATTGGGTTTTTGGCATCTCGAGAAGGCATTTTGACCTAACATTTCGCTGCCGGAGCCACGAGAATTAGGTCTTTGACCCCTCGAAAAAGCATTTTGACCTAAATTCCTGCCGCCGGGAACAGATGCACTGGAGATTTTTTGAAAAAAGTATTTGACAGAGAAAAAAATGCGTGCTACAATATGAGTTAGTTAGATTAAACTAACTCATGGACCGATTGAAAGGATGATTAAGAATATGAATTTAAGAAATGCACAGGAAGGAAATGAATACACGATTCAGGATATCCTGACAGACGATGAAGAAATGGATGCATTTCTGTTTTCTCTGGGTTGTTACAGCGGTGAGCCGATCACTGTAATATCTCATCTGAAGGGCGGATGTGTTGTGTCTGTAAAGGATGGAAGATATACGATCGATAATCAACTGGCATCGGCTATTTTAATTTAGCAGTCAGAATAAATCAGCACTTAAAATCAGCACTTAAAGTAAGATCAGATAAATCGTGAAGGCTAAACCAAGACGTTTAGCCTATGATTTTGATGCGTGGTTAGGTGCATCTAACTGACGATTAGCTAAATCTAACCGGATGCAATATATGAAAAAGTTTATATATCATAAGGAGGAATGAAGATGAGAATCGCTTTGGCGGGTAATCCAAACAGCGGCAAGACCACTATGTACAACGCGTTGACAGGCAGAAACGAGCGTGTCGGCAACTGGGCCGGTGTTACCGTTGAAAAAAAGGAAGGCCCGATTAAAAAGAATTTTTGTGAGAATGGAGAAGAACTGATCGCGGTAGATCTGCCCGGTGCTTACTCTATGTCGCCATTTACATCTGAAGAAAGCATTACCAGCAGCTACGTGAAACACGAGAATCCGGATGTGATCATCAACATTGTTGACGCGACAAATCTGAGCAGAAGCCTGTTTTTTACAACCCAGCTGCTGGAATTGGGGATCCCGGTGGTCGTCGCCCTGAATAAGAGTGATATCAATGCGAAGAAGGGAACGAGGATCGATGCGCAGGCGTTGTCAAGGAAGCTGGGCTGCCCGGTGATCAAAACAGTCTCCACATCTGCGGACGGTCTTGCTGAGGTGGTAAAAACCGCGGCTTCTCTGTGCGGCAAAGGACAGACAGCGCCTTACGACGAGGGGAATATCGATCTGACCGATAAACATGTAGTAGAGGAAGCGGACAGAAAGCGTTTTGCCTTCGCGGGCGGTATCGTCAAAGAAGTAGAGACCCGCAAGGTTCTGACGAAAGAAAAGAATTCTCAGGATAAACTGGACGCGGTACTTACAAATAAAGTAGCGGGCATTGTTATCTTTGCTGTGATCATGTTCCTGGTGTTCTATATTTCACAATCCACAGTCGGAACGTGGATCGCTGACTGGCTGGTAGGCTGGATCGAAGCTTTTCAGGAAACCGTAGCCGGAGCGTTGGAAAACAGTTCACCGCTGCTGCAGGCGCTTCTGGCTGACGGCATTATCGGCGGCGTTGGAGCTGTAGTAGGTTTCCTGCCGCTGGTCATGGTTATGTACTTCCTCATTGCGCTGCTGGAGGATTGCGGCTACATGGCCCGCGCAACTGTAGTCCTTGATCCGATCTTCAAAAAAGTCGGTTTGTCCGGCAAATCGGTAATTCCGTTTGTGATCGGCACGGGCTGCGCGATCCCTGGCATCATGGCTTCCCGCACCATCAGAAATGAACGGGAACGGAGAGCCACGGCCATGCTGACTCCGTTCATGCCTTGCGGCGCCAAGCTGCCGGTGATCGCTTTGTTCTCTGGGGTATTCTTTCCAACCGCTTCCTGGGTGGGCCCTTTGATGTACTTTGTCGGCATCGTTCTGATACTGCTCGGCGCGCTGCTGGTCAACAGGATCGCGGGATATAAGCACAGAAAATCCTTCTTTATCATGGAACTGCCGGAATATAAGATTCCGAGCCTGAAGAGGGCGTTCTTCTCCATGTGCAGCCGCGGCAAAGCATATATCATCAAAGCCGGTACGATCATACTGCTGTGCAATACCGTTGTCCAGCTGATGCAGTCCTTCACCTGGAATCTCCAGGTCGTGGAAGAAGGCATGGAAAACACTTCTATTCTGGCTTCTATCGCATCTCCTTTCAGCATTCTGATGATCCCTTTGGGATTCGGCGCGTGGCAGCTGGCAGCCGCTGCGATCACAGGTTTTATCGCTAAGGAGAATGTGGTAGGCACGCTGGCAGTCTGCTATGCTGTTACGAACTTCATCGATACAGAGGAGCTGGAATTGATCGGCGGAACCAGTGAAGTTGCCGCGATCTTCGGGCTGACGCAGGTCGCTGCGCTGGCTTACCTGATGTTCAATCTGTACACGCCTCCGTGCTTCGCCGCGATAGGCGCTATGAATTCTGAGATCAAGGATAAAAAGTGGCTGCTGGGCGGCGTCGGCCTGCAGCTTGCGACAGGTTATACTATCGCCTTTCTGGTATACCAGATCGGAACTCTGATAACTACAGGCAGCGTTGGAAGGGGATTCACTGCCGGACTTATCGTAGTTATCGCCATAGTTGCCATCATAGTTTATCTGATCAGAAAAGCAGACAGGAATCTGCAGGCGGAATATGATCTGCATGCAGGTGGAAAAGCAGCCGCGTAATAAAGCGAAACAGATATGAAAAAGGAGAATTCGTTATGACAGACTTTATCGCCGCCGCGGTACTTCTGGCAGTCATTACAGCTGCGGCCAGGTATATCTATAAGGAAAAGAAGCGCGGCGTGAGATGCGTTGGCTGCCCGGATGCGGGCAGCTGCGCCGCGTGCAGACAACAGAGTCAGGATTCGAATACTGCCTGCGGCAGGGAAGGTGCCTGCTGCTGTCATACAGATGAAAACTGACAAAAAAGCCCGGCTTTTGTATAGAAACAGAAGCCGGGCGCTTTCTATTCGGATTGGATTGACTTTTATTGATCTTTTTCTGCCATGTGCTTTTTGATCGCCGCGAAACTTTCGTCGCTGAGGCAGTGTTCCATGCGGCAGGCGTCCTCGTAGGCCACGGTTTCATCGACACCCAGACCCATCAGCATCTTAGCCAGAACCATATGCTTTTCGTAGATGTTCTCGGCGATGATCTGTCCGGCCTCTGTTAAAGACAGATTGCCGTCCGCGTCTACAGTAACATATCCGTTTTCACGAAATTTTTTCATTGCCACGCTGACGGTAGGTTTGGAAAAGCCCATTTCGTTGACGATATCGATGGCACGCACGCTGCCTTTCTTTTGTTTTATCATATATATCATTTCAAAGTAATCTTCTGCAGATTGTCTGATTTGCATGCTTTTATCCTCCTGTTCCGGCCCGATCAGCTGATAAGCCCGGCCTATATGAAATATTCTAACACAAACAAAAAGTATTGACAAGAAAGTATTGACAAAGCGGTTAGTCTATGCTAACTTATATACAACGGGTTAGCTACCACTAACCGAGTCCGTGCAGGCCGCATCGACGATCGAGCGGGCTGAGAGAGAAGAAAAAAGACAGAAGAACAAGATTTCACAGAGTTGAAAGGAGGAACCGCGGTGAGTGTAGTAATTATAGGCGGAAATGAATGTATGAAGAGGCAGTATAAGGAGATATGCAGATCCTATGGATGCACGGCAAAGGTGTATACTAAGGAAAAAGGTCCTATCAAGAAGAAGATCGGCACGCCGGACCTTTTGATCTGTTTTACCAAGACTGTCTCCCACAAAATGGTCAACGTGGCGAAGCAGGAATCCAGGCGGGGCGGTTTTCCCATAGAACACTGCCACAGCAGCAGCGGTTCAGCCCTTGCCGAGGTTCTGAAGGCGAGAGTCTGCGCAGCGAAGTAACAGGCCGCAAGACTTGCAGATACTTGACGTTTTTCCGCTGTATTGATAGAATATAAGGGTAGATGAAGGAAACGAGGTGATGGTATGAACGCTGCGACCATTATCGTAGCGGCAGTTGTCATTACGCTGGTCTGTCTGGCGCTCCGCTCTATGATCAAAGGGCGTCAGTCAGGAGGCTGCGGAACATGCGGAGGCTGCGGCTGCAGTGACTGTCATGAGAATGCACGCTGCGGCATGAAGAAAAAAATGATCCTTCTATTCTAAACAAAGAATCTCAATCATAAAAATCATTGTATCATAAAATGCCGGGTGAAAAGAAAACAATGGGTTCATTGACAATCAATGGTATTTATGATAAATTGAATATGAGCTATTTTTTGAGGTGATGAAACGTGATTTATGCAGAGTATCTTTTAACAGCGGCAATTGTAGTGTTTTTTTCGATAAAAGCTTCTGACTATATAGACCTGCTTGACAGAAATACCAAACTGTCCGGCGCTTTTCTGGGAGGCATTATGCTTTCGGCGGTGACCTCTCTGCCGGAATTGTTCACCAGTATTTCCGCAACGGTCCTGCTGGACCGGCCGGGCCTGTGTATGGGAAACATACTGGGCAGCGACCTGTTTAATGTGGCGGCCCTGTCTTCGGCAGTTCTGATCTGGTTCAAAGGATTCAGCAAAGGAAGGGTTTCCAAAAGCTACCGGCATGTGACGATACTGGTGCTGGCGATCTATCTGATGATCGGACTGGATTTCCTGAATATCCTCAATCTGAGAGTGCTGCATCTGAGTATCACGTCAGTCCTTATCTTCCTGCTTTACGCTCTGGGCGCGAAATATCTGGCCGTAGCCAATGATGTAGATGCGGATGAGGACGCGCTGGGATATCACGCGACCAAATCTACCAGTCTGTCTGTAAAGCAGATCGGATTCCGTTTTTTTCTGGTCAGCATCGGAATCATCGTTTTCAGTGTTATCATGACATATCTGACCGACGAGATCTCAGTCAGACTGGGGATCGGTCAGGGTTTTGCCGGGGCGCTGTTCCTGGGCATCGCTACATCTCTGCCGGAGCTTTCCAGTACTGTGGCGTTGTTTCGAATGAAGAATTATAATATTGCTGTAGGCAATATCGTTGGCAGCAATCTGTTCAACTTCATTATTTTGACGGTGGCGGATCTGCTGTCCATGAGCGGCGGTATCTACGCGGATCCGGACGCGCAGGTGAGGAACCTTCTCTTATTGGGAGGCGCCGCGATGGCTTTGTTCTGGATCCTGCTCAGATTCAGGAATAAAACGACCCAGCTGGTATGCAGTCTGGGTATCGTAGCCTGCTATATCGTTTTCCTGCTGATATAGGGCCGCGGCTGCAGGGCAGGAAATACCGGAAATGATAAAATAAAACTGATTCAAATTGTAGATCAAAGGAGAAATAGATATGGAAGGATATTGCAGAATGTGTCCTGAATGCAACGGCAGAGCCTGCGGGAACCAGATCCCCGGTCCGGGCGCCAAGGGCATCGGCGACACAGCTATAAGAAATTATGATAAGTGGAAAGAGATCAGGATCAATATGGATACTCTGGTCGAAAAACGGGATGTGGACATCCGGCTTTCTATCTTTGACAGGGAGTTCGCGGCACCGGTCTTTGCCGGACCTGTAGGCGCTGTGAACATGCATTACGGCGATAAATACGATGATCTGGCCTATAACAACATTCTGGTGCCGGCATGTAAGTCCTGCGAGATCGCGGCGTTTACCGGTGACGGTATGGATCCGGCGGTTATGGAAGCCGCGGGCGCGGCCATCAAAGCTGCAGACGGATACGGCGTGCCTACAGTCAAGCCGTGGAACAAAGCCATGATCGACGAGAAGATGGCTATCGTCAAAGAATCCGGCGCTTTCGCGGTGGCGATGGACATCGATGCGGCAGGCCTGCCGTTTCTGAAGAATTTTCAGCCTCCAGCGGGAAGCAAATCCGTGGCTGAGCTGGCGGAGATCATCAAAGAGGCGGGGCGTCCTTTTATCGTCAAAGGCATCATGACGCCGAAGGCGGCGCTGAAAGCCAGGGACGCCGGCGCGTCTGCCATCGTGGTGTCGAACCACGGAGGACGGGTTCTGGATCAGTGTCCGGCTACGGCAGAGGTTCTGGAATCCATCGCCGACGCTGTGGATGGTTCTATGAAGATCCTGGTGGACGGCGGCATTCGTGACGGCGTAGACGTATTCAAAGCTCTGGCTCTGGGCGCGGACGGCGTCATCATGGCAAGGCCTTTTGTCAACGCGGTGTATCAGAACGGAGCAGAGGGCGTCAAAGCTCTGGTAGAAAGGGTCAGCGGCCAGCTGGCGGATACCATGGCTATGTGCGGCGCGTTTACGCTGGATGAGATCAGCCGGGACATGATATTCAGATAGAATACGCAGAAAAAAATTTTATATGGTATGACATGAATAAACCTCCCGGAGGCCGGATCTTCAGATCCGGCTTCCGGGAGGTTTTTTTCAGGCCTGGATATCGATCAGATACCTTTTTAACAGGTTGGTCAGTTCAGTGATATCGATCGGTTTTGCTATATGTGCGTTCATACCGCACTGCAGGCAGCGCTGTATGTCGTCAGAAAAAGCATCGGCACTCATGGCTATGATCGGAATGGACAGGGCGTCAGGATGATCTAGTCCCCGAATCGCTTCTGTGGCCTCATAGCCTGTCATATGCGGCATCCGCAGATCCATGAGGATCGCGTCATAATATCCCTTCGGCGATTCACGGAATTTGTCCAGACAGATCTGGCCGTCTTCCGCCCATTCCAGTTCTATTCCCTCGTCGGACAGCAATTCATTTGCGATCTCCCAGTTCAGTTCGTTATCCTCAGCGAGCAGAATGCGGCGCCCGGTCAGCGCAACATCATGTTCCCGGCTCTGATCCTGTGCTGCCGTATCGCCCGTATACTGGCGAAGCGCATGGAACAGAGTGGATTTAAACAACGGTTTGGAAATAAAACCACAGATTCCGGCGTCACGAGCTTCTGCCTCGCATTCGCTCCAGTCGTACGCGGAGATCAGCAGGATCGGAATCTCGTCTCCCAGCTTACGGCGGATCTCCCTAGCGACCTGAATGCCGTTCATATCAGGCAGCTTCCAGTCTAACAGAATGATCTGATAATCTTCTCTGCTCTTATGATGACGGACGACCAGATCGATCGCTTTTTCGCCGCTCAGCGTCCAGTCAGCGTTTATTCCCATGGATTTCAGCGTGTTTATGGCTGTCTTGCATAACAGTTCGTCGTCATCGACGACCAGCATATTCCAAGGAGGAAGAACCATATCTACCTCTTCCATGGAAGCTTTTTCAACATCTAATGTGATACTGAATTCGGTGCCCTTACCGAGTTCACTCTCTATATCAATGGTGCCTTCCATTGCGTCCACGATGTACTTTGTGATCGCCATGCCCAATCCGGCGCCCTCGGTTTTATGGATTCTGGTTCCGTCCGCGCGGCTGTAGGATTCATATATCTTCTCCAGGAATTCCGGAGCCATACCGATCCCGTTATCTTTAACATGGATATGGATCCGAATGTAGTTTTCTCCTTTCGGGGAGGCTTCTTCATAAAGAGTCAGACGTATGGAGCCGCCTTCCGGAGTGTACTTTGTCGCGTTGGACAGAAGATTCAGGAGGACCTGATTCAACCGTACGCCGTCGCACCAGATATTTTCCGTTGAAATAGTTTCAACATGAATATCAAAACTCTGCTTTTTCGCTTTCGTCTGAGGCTGCATGATGCTTACGATCCCTTCGACAACTTCCTTTAACGAGATCTGCTCTACTGTTAAAGTCAGCTTGCCGCTTTCGATTTTGGACATATCCAGAACATCATTGATCAGACCCAGCAGATGTTTGCTCGACAGCGCGATCTTTTTCAGGCAGTTCTGCACCTGTTCCCGATCGTTGATGTGAGCTGTCGCGATCGCGGTCATGCCGACGATCGCGTTCATAGGCGTGCGGATATCATGGCTCATATTGGCCAGGAACTCACTCTTTGCCTGACTTGCGTCCAGCGCCGACTGACGGGCTTCCTCCAGTTCATGGAGCTGCGAGCGTGTCAGAGCGAAATACCGGATAAAGATCAGGGTCAGAATGAGCAGGACGGCGATACAGCAGAGCAGAGTCATGAAGATACGCTGATTACTCATGCTGCTTATGCTCTGATCCAGAATGCTGTAAGGCATTACAGCCACCAGATACCACTCGGAGTATGGCAGCGGTATGCCATAAAGCTGTCTCTCATCACCTTTGACTTTAAGGGTTGTTGAAAGTTCTTTATTCCTGCTTACCGCAGAAGCGAATTCTTTGATGGTATCATCCGCGGCAGAGCCGTCTGAACCGGAAGCAAGCTGCTTCTGCACTCCCTTGAAAAAGTCCAGCAGTTCCGTGTTGTTGTTTTGGATGACAAAGCTGCCGTCTGCCCGGATGATATGATAATACATCAGCTGATCTTTGTCATTTAAAGAAAGAAAATCAGTAATGTATTCCAGAGGAACAGCGGCGACCAGGCCTACGCTGGTATGACCGTCCCGCATAGGATAAGCAGCGTTAACGCCGAACAGCACAACTTCATTTCCAGAAGCATCTATGCCTACGGCAACTCTTTGTTCGCCCTGAGTCAGCGCCTTTATGAAAGGATCGGGATTCAGAGGGTGTATGGAGTTACCGTAAAGTGTCTCGAAATCTCCAGTATTAGAACAGAGGGCCAGATAGTCAAAATCCCTGACCTGCGTCCTGTAAACCAGTTCTTCATACAGAGTATCTTTGTCTTCCTCGTTTGAAACGACAGAAACAATGCCTTTGACCTGATTAAAACGCAGTTTGATCACTGTTTCGAAGTGTCTGGACATTTGTTCGTTCATTCCGGACATATAGATCTCGCCCACTTCGTAAATGGCCGTTTTGCCCTTCCGGCTCATATAAAGACCCAGCATGCTGAAAATAACGATGCTGAAGAGCAAAAGAATAATAAAGCTGCGTGTCAGAAATCGAATGATAGGATCTTTCTTTTGCTTTCTCTCCATGGATGTTATTCCTCCTCGGACCTCTGATATTCTTCAATAGCGCAGACAGTGCCGTGATAGTCCTCAGATAACTGCGGTATCATGGAGGCGGCTCTTTCAGGATCATTTTCTTTCAGCGCCTGCGTTACGAGATTGCTGCTCGCGTACAGACGGTCAAAGGAAAGATTCTGACAGATCCCTTTTAACGTGTGAACGGCCCGGAGCGCTTCCTCATAATTTCCGCTGTTCATAGAAGCTTCAAACAGATCGAAGCTCGTATCCTTCAGAAATTTAAATACAAACTTCTGGACTGTCTGCTCGCGGCGCAGTCTGCCCAGTACCGCGTCGTAATCGCCGCCTAGTTTGATATAACAGTCTTTTAGATTCATAGTGAAAATTCCTCCTTTTTAGATGTCATCCGCTTTTTTATTCAGATTGTGTATCACTACACGGTTTTTTGTGATCTTTGCCTGATACATCATTCTGTCCGCTGTGTTAAAGAGTTTTTTTGTTTCGCCTGTTCCGTACGCGCCTCCTATGCTTACGGACAGATGGATCTGCGGATGCTCGTCTATCGTCAGATGATCGACAGAGCATCGGATATTCTCCAGTTTCTGCGTAAACACATTTGCGGGTATGTTGTAAAATACAATTACGAATTCATCTCCGCCATAACGGATCACCGCGTCTGTTTTTCGTACATATGACGCGATCGTCCGCGCGACCCGCTGCAATACGATATCGCCTGTCTCGTGTCCGTAATTGTCGTTGATAGATTTGAAATCATCTATGTCTATCATAACGACGGCCTGAACCGTTTCATCGCTCTGAAAATGCGCGTCATAATAGCGGCGGTTGTAGACGCCGGTCAGCGAGTCAGTATATAACAGCTGCTGTTCGCCGAGTAAAAATGTGTATTTTTCATCAGTGAACAACCGGTCGTAATCGATATCCTGACCCATATCCTGAAAACTCTTTTTGGCCGTCTGCAGAGGCGGGAGCTCTGTTATCTTACTTTTCAGTATGTCCGAGATCTCCTGCAGACACAGCAGAAGGAGCGGATTGAAAGTACCGCACTCTCCTCTCAGGATCATATTCACGGCTTCTTCATGGGAATACGCTTTTTTATAACAGCGCTCACTGGTCAACGCGTCATATACATCGGCCAGGGCAACTACCTGCGCGGAAATAGGGATCTCTTCTCCTTTTAATCCATCCGGATACCCTTTGCCGTCATATCTCTCATGATGCCACCGGCAGATCTCAGAAGCCACTTTGACAAGGGGCAGACTGCTCTGTTCGGCCGGCAGTTCGGAAAGCATCTTGGCGCCGATGGCAGAGTGAGTTTTCATCACTTCAAATTCTTCATCCGTAAGGCGTCCGGGTTTGTTTAAAATCTCATCTGAAATTGTGATCTTACCGATGTCGTGCAGCGATGAGGCCGTGCAAATCAAAGAGATATCGGATTTGGATAAAGGGTAGCTGTCCGTATGCAGGATCAGCTGCTTCAGTAAATATTCTGTAATAGTATTGACATGAAGGACATGACGTCCGCTCTCTCCATTACGAAATTCTACGATATGGGACAGAATGGAGACCATCAGATTGTTATTCTGCTGCTGCTCATAAAACTGTTCTGTGATGATCTCTTCCAGATGCTGCTGCCGGGCATATAAAAGCATCGTGTTTAAGATCCGGCGCTGTACGATGGTTGAATCAAAGGGACGGCTGATATAGTCAAAAGCCCCCAGGTCGTAGGCGCGTTTAATATATGCCGGAGAATCGTCGGCGGAGATCATGATGACCGCGAAGGTATCATTCCAGTGATACTTGCTTATGTAGGATAAAACTTCGAATCCATCCATTTCTGGCATCATAATGTCCAGAAGCAGAAGTGAGAATTCTAATCTGTGTTCAGAAAGAATGGAGATCGCCTCCAGCCCGTTGCAGGCTTCCACTACATCATACTGGCCTTCCAGGATGTCCACCAGAAGATCCCGGTTCATCTTTGAATCGTCTACAATCAATATTTTCTGCTTTTCCATAGTGCTTAAATTTGTTCCTCACGTTTTTTGGTTTTATTTTGGTCCTGTTATCCGCGTTTCTGCTGGATATACTGGTAACAGTATATCATATCCGAAAGAGGATTTCCAGTATATACAGGGTTTTTACCGCGGCAAAAACATGATTTGATCTGTCTTCAGATCAGAAATACAGATGAAGCAGTATCATAGCCCAGGCGGGAAGGGTTATCATGGAGAACAGCGTCGTCAGCGCCACGCCTTCTGCCATCAGGCCGGCGTTTTTCTTTTCCTTTGCCGTAAGGGCTACGGAAATGACTGCTGTCGGAAAGGCCACGGCAAAGACCAGGGACGCTTTGACAATGGGATTCAGCGGCAGCCAGTGCACCGCGAGCAGCATGAGAAGCGGCATGATGATAACTGCGCAGAGAGACACCAGAAGCAGGGTCCTGTTTTTGACTACAGACCGGAAGTCGCTCTGTGAAAGCTGGATCCCGACGACAAACATGGAGACCGGCGTGGTCGCGCTGCCGATCATGTCCGTCAGATCGATGATAAACGCCGGAATGCGGATCTGCGCGAAAAGTATGATGAAGCCGATGACCGAAGCGTACATGCAGGCGTTGCGCATGGGCCGGATCATTTCTTTCAGGGAAAGACGGGTCTTCACTTCTCCCGCGTGGAGCTGCATGAGCAGGATGGAATAGAGATAGAACGTCATGACGCTGTTGTTTAAGACCATCATGAAGAGACAGTCGCTGCCGAAGATGGCATTGGTAATGGGAAATCCCATAAAGCCGGAGTTGATACTGGTAAGGATCACCATGAGAACGCCCTGATCTTCTCTGGATCCCAGGTGAAACAGTCTGATGATGAACCAGGACAGGACAGCGCCCAATATAAAATAAAGGGCGGAGCCTGCGGTCATCTGTATGACCTGATCCAGAATGGACGTGTTTAATTCCTTCGTGGACATGGAAGAGATGATCATACATGGAATGCAGATAGACAGCAGCAGCTTGACAAAGTAATCGTTCGCAGCAAAAGGAAGCACGCCCTTTCTGCATGCTGTATATCCGATCAGAACCATGGAAAATATGGTAAAGACATTTAGAAGTACTGAACTCATGGCACGCGTTCTCCTATACCAGTCTGTTCAGATCGCCGCCGTCCAGCCAGCTCTGCAGGTTGTCCGCGCAGATATCGATGACCTTTTGCCGCGTTTCTTTCGGCATCCACGCGATATGAGGCGTCAGGATGCAGTTGGAAAGTCCGATCAGCGGATGAGGCTTTTCCGGCGGTTCGCAGGAGAGCACATCCAGGGCTGCGGCGGCCAGTTTACCGGACCGCAGCGCGTCTGCCAGATCCTCTTCGTTGATCAGAGCGCCTCTGGCTGTATTGATGAGTATGGCGCCGTCTTTCATGCCGCTGATGAAATCGGCGTTGATGAAGCCGGTATTTTCCGGAGTCAGAGGACAGTGGAGCGTCAGAATGTCTGATTCCATGGCGGCCTTTTTATCCTGACTGTAAATGTTGATCTTCATGCCGAAAGCTTCTCCGATACGGGCCACTCGTTTTCCGATATTGCCGTAGCCGATGATGCCCAGAGATTTGCCGCTGAGCAGCGTCAGAGAGCCTTCGATAAAGGTGAAGTCCTTCGTCTCGTACCATTTGCCTTTCTGGACACTGTCGTTGTAGCTGCCGGCCAGATTGGTCAGTTCAAGGATCAGAGCAAAGGCGTGCTGAGCGACAGCATCTGTGGAGTAGGCAGGGACATTGCATACCGCGATGCCCAGATCTTCCGCTGCTTTCAGATCCACGTTATCATAACCGGTGGCGGTGACACCGATGAATTTCAGAGATGGACTGCTTTCCATGACCTGACGGGTAATAGGGCATTTGCTGACAAAAAAACCGTCACAGCCGGCGATCCGCTCTGGAATATCCTGATCATCTGTACGGTCATAGGGTAAGAAATCACAGATATCCTCCAGAGGTTTCCAGGACAGATCGCCCGGATTGATGGAAAAAGCGTCTAAAATCGTAAATTTCATTGTTAATACAAGCTCCTTGTCACATAATAATATTTATAGTATAGCATAGATTTTTGCGCGGATAAACCATTTTTCTTTGCGGTGAAACTTGCGGAAAGGTCCATAAAATGGTATACTTAAGCTTAATATATTCTTTATGGGGTATTTATGGGAATTATTGAAACGGCTGCCATCGGAGGCGGTCTGGCAATGGATGCCGTCGCGGTGGCTTTGAGCAACGGTATGGCGTTCCGGGGACTTGCCAGGAGAGATTACATAGCGATGCCGGTCTGCTTTGGCATTTTTCAGGGGCTGATGCCTCTGGCAGGATATTATGCGGGATCGATCCTTGCAGAGCTGATCACTGAATACAGCGGCATCGTCATCTGCGTGATCCTTTTTCTGATCGGAGGCAATATGATCAGGGAAGGACTGCAGGCTGAATCCTTTGACACGAAAGGCAGACAGCTGACTCCGGGCGTTTTGCTGCTGCAGGCTGCAGCGACCAGCATTGACGCCTTTGCTGTAGGCGTAGGGCTTTGTGCCATGCGGGCGGACATTGTTTCCACCGCGGCTCTGATTTCGGTGATCACAGCTCTGCTGGTCAGTATTGCGCTTTTGATCGGACGCAGATTCGCGGACGTATTAGGCAGCGGCGCAGAACTTGCAGGGGGACTGATCCTGATCATCATCGGCCTGAAGGCTCTGTAAAAGTGCAGAGATCAAGATACAACAACGATAATATCTGAGAAGGAAGGAACGACATATGGAAACTATCATTGCTGCGTCCAGAAACGCGCATAAGATTGCAGAGATCGAGGCGATCACCAGAAAATTCGGTATGGAGATCATCTCCCGGGATGAAGCCGGACTGCCGAAAACGGAGATCGAGGAGGACGGAGAGACCTTTGAAGAAAATTCTTTTAAAAAAGCCAGCGAGATCATGAAGATGTGCGGCAGGGTGACGATCGCCGACGATTCCGGACTGATGGTGGAGTATCTGGGCGGTGCGCCCGGTGTCTATTCGGCCCGGTTTGCCGGAGAGGGTTCCGGCGACGAAAAGAATAATCAGAAGCTTTTGGATCTGCTGGAAGGTGTGCCTTACAAAGAGCGGCGGGCAAAATTCGTTTCCGTCATCACCATGGTCTATCCTGACGGCGAGACTCTGGTAGCCAGAGGTGAATGCGAAGGCCATATTATCGATACGCCGGTAGGAGAAAACGGATTCGGCTACGATCCTCTTTTTGTGCCGGATGGTTTTCAGAGAACTTTTGCCCAGCTTACACCGGAGGAGAAGAATGCTGTCAGCCACAGGGCAAAAGCTTTGATACAGCTTGAGAAACTGTTGGAAGAAAGGAAAGCTTAACGAATGAAGAACAGATTCATCCGGATGTTCGCGCTGGGCTTTAAGCAGATGCAGGATCCGTATTATCAGGGCTTTGCCGCGCAGATGTCTTTCTACATCATGCTGTCTCTGGTACCGACTTTCATCGTTCTGTCCAGTCTGCTGGGGCTTCTGGATGTATCTATGGATATTATCAATGAATGGATCGGCCAGTATGTGGCTCCGTCTATGGCAGAGACGCTTAAAGGACTTCTGAAATACAGATCGGCGACCACATCCAATATCGTCATGATCCTCATGGCGCTCTGGGCTGCGTCCAGAGCGCAGTTTTCCATGATGCGGATCGCCAATTATACTTATTCCGGCGGCAGGACTACGGGAAATTTCTTTCGTGAGAGGCTTCGGTCTTTCAGAACTATGGCCATGACTATGTTTACACTGGCTTTTGTTATCATCATTCCGGTGTACGGGGAGATGATACTGAAGCTGGTATTCGGAAAGATCATCGAGGGTTCTGTGATCGATAACCTCTGGACTTTTTTACGGTGGCCACTTGCGGGGGCGCTGTATTTTCTTATGGTGTCCTACAATTATTATGTGCTTCCTATCGAGAAAATGAGTTTTCGGGAAGTGGTGCCCGGCAGTGTTCTGGGAGCGGTAGGCATGCTGGTCGTGACGATCGTGTATTCAAATTACGCCGACTATACCGTTAATTATGACATCATCTACGGATCTCTTGCCAGCATCGTAGCGCTGCTGATGTGGTTCTATTTCCTGTCATGGGCGTTGTGTCTGGGGATCCTGTTTAATAAAGTATGGAAAGATACGAAAGGGGGGAAATACAGATCATGAATTCTGAGATCGGAAGTGTTCTCTATGATTACGGAAGAGGACTTTACGCAAATATTACCAATCGGTGTCCGTGCCGGTGCGAGTTCTGCATCCGGGATATGACGGACGGGCTGGGAAGCGCCGATTCGCTCTGGCTGAAGCGGGAGCCGA
Source organism: Eubacterium sp. (assembly GCA_021769965.1). Classification (GTDB taxonomy): domain Bacteria; phylum Bacillota; class Clostridia; order Peptostreptococcales; family Anaerovoracaceae; genus Senimuribacter. Next base: position 20,952 of record JAETRU010000006.1, on the reverse strand, counting down.
CGGTGGAAGAAACGGTGGATATGCTGCGGCAGTGGGATCTGTCCCAGTATGACGAGCTGGTATTCTGCGGATACAGCGAACCGACAGAACGCCTCGCGGATCTGCTGAAGATCGCGGATCATGTGAAGTCTCATACCCGTCTTTCTGTCAGGATCAATACCAACGGGCTGGCAGATCTGATCCACGGCAGAGAGACTGCCGGCGATCTCGCGGGACTTGTCGACTGTGTCAGCGTCAGTCTGAATCAGTGCAGCGCTGAAAAGTACGACGCGCTCTGTCATCCGCGATTTGGCCTTGCCGCGTTTCCGGCAATTCTGCAGTATACCCGGGATGTAAAGAAGTACGTGCCGAAGGTCGCTATGTCTGTGGTAGGCGTGATACCCGAGGCGGATATCGTTTTGTGCAGAAAGATCGCGGAAGGTCTTGGGACCACGCTGCGGGTAAGATAGGAAAGCCAAGGAGAAGTTTTGATGAGTGTTAGAAAAAGATATAAGGTGAAGCCGCGGTTCTTTATCGTGATCGCAGTGATCCTGTGTCTGCTGGCTGCAGGCGCGGTACTGCTGCTGCGGGGATGCGGCTCTCAGGACACAGATTCTATGGAGATAGATCTTCTGCGTACACAGAGGATCCAGGGCGAGAAGATGGCCAGCGCGGCGCGCAGGTATATCAGCAATAAGGATCTTCATTATGATGGCAGATACATTGAAGGAGGATATCCTCCTGACGATATCGGCGTATGTACGGATGTGGTCTGGAAGGCTATGGAGGCCGTAGGCGTCAATGTCAAGGATCTGGTAGAGGAGGATATACGGGAGAATTTCGAGGCCTATGATGATATTATCTCTGTACAGGATCCTGATATAGACTTTCGCCTGGTACCGCAGCTGGAGCGTTTTTTTGAGCGTAACGCCGTGGTGCTGACTACTGACGTGGATGATATTCTGGCATGGCAGCCGGGAGATATCGTCACTTTTGAATCCAGTCACGTGGCCGTGGTATCGCCGCTGCGCAATATCTGGGGACGTCCGTATATCATTCAGCACGGGAAGGATCCGGCAGGAGAAGAAGACCGGATCTATGCTTCCGACGGAATGAAGATATCCGGTCATTTCCGGTGGAATCTGGCAAGCGGCAAAGCGATAAAAGCAAACGAGAAAAACACGGAAAATGAATATATAGAGACGGAAAATATAGAAACAGCGGATTGACGCAGAATATATCAAAAGAGTTTTAGAAAGGAAAAGAGATTATGAAAAGGATATTGATCATTCTGAATCCCTGCGCGGGAACCAAGCAGGCCAATAAATATTTTGTAGAGATCATACAGGTGTTTTGTGAAGCGGGTTTTGAGACAGTAGTCAGGACAACACAGGCCTCCGGAGACGGTACCGATATCGCCAGAGATCACGCGGCAGACTTTGATCTGGTGGTCTGTATCGGAGGCGACGGTACCTTTAATGAAGTGATCGACGGGGTGCTGAAATCAGGCGCTCAGGTGCCGATCGGCTATATTCCGGCAGGCAGCACCAATGATTTTGCTGTCAGCATGGGTCTGTCTAAAGATGTGGTACAGGCCGCCAGAGATATCGCGTATGGAAAACCGAGAACTCTGGATGTGGGATGCTTTAACGGCAGGTACTTTTCCTACGTGGCTTCCTTCGGCGCGTTTACACAGGCGTCTTATGAAGCGCCTCAATCTATTAAAAATATGCTGGGCCACATGGCTTATATCCTGGAAGGGATCAAGGATATCCCGTCTATCAGGCCGCTGAAGCTCTGGCTGAAGATGGAACAAGGCGTATACGGCGGAGAATATCTCTTCGGCGCTGTCTGCAATTCCACTTCCGTAGGAGGCATCCTGACGCTTTCTGACGATCTGGTGGATATGAATGACGGCAAGTTCGAGGTGCTTCTGATCAAGTCGCCGTCTAATATTCTGGAACTGAATCAGATCCTGCTGGCCCTGACGACGCAGAATTTCAATTCTCCGATGATATCCTTTTTCAGCAGCAGCAAAATGGAGGTCACAGCGGATCCGGATATGCCGTGGACCCTGGACGGAGAGTATCAGGAAGGCGCGGAAAGCATTACAATAGAAAACATACATGGAGCCATCCGGCTGATGACGGCGGAGGGCTGAGATGAAGATAAGGGGAAGGGAATTTGATTTGAGAGAGAACCGGCATGTGCTGCTGGTTCTGTATGTGCCGGTCTACCTGATCGGCTTTTTCCTTATGGAGTATCTGGTGCCGGATACGGCTGATTACTGGGTGTCCTACTGCCCGCTTGACGATCTGATACCGTTCTGCGAATACTTTATCGTGCCGTACTGTCTCTGGTATCCCTTGCTGTTTGGGGTCGGGATCTGGCTGATGATCAAAGACGCGCCGGTGTTCCGTCTCTATATGTACGGCATCATCATAGGATTTTCTCTGAGCATCGGTTTCTGTATTCTGTTTCCTAACGGTCAGGATCTGCGTCCGGAGTCCTTCCAACGGGATAACGTGTTTGTCGATCTGGTCAGCGCGATCTATGCCGCGGACACCAACACCAATGTCATACCCAGCATGCATGTGATCGGAGCTGTTTTCGCGGCGGGCGCCGTCTGCGTCAGCCGAAGTATCAAAAGGACGTCTGTCAAGATCCTGATCTGTTTACTGGCGGTTCTGATCTGTGTGTCCACATGTCTGGTCAAACAGCATTCCATACTGGATGTTGCCGCGGCACTGGCAGTATGCGCGGTTGTTTATGCGCTACTAAGAATATATATGAATGTGAAGAAATGGATTTCTTAAGAAATCTTAAGAAATTATTAATCGGTGTAATCGTTGAAAAATAAACGGTTACACCGATTTTAGTTTGTGAAAGTTATGTGAAGAATTGCTGGATTTATTGACTTTTTTGTGTATATAACGTATCATAATACTTGTGAGACAATTGAAAAAACATGAAAAGGAAGATAGTATTATGACAAATCCAGTGACGAGAGTCAATACTAAAATCAAAAGGGTGTTTAAAACAACTGCCTCAGTTATTTTGATCGTCATGATGACTTTCGTGATGTTCTCAGGTTCCGGCAGTACCGCATATGCTGCAGAAGCCGGTGATCAGAATGAAGTCTGGGCGATTACTATTGGAGATGAAGAAATCTTATACGTTGATTCTGAAGAAGCCGGGAAACAGGTAATAGAGGGGCTAAAAAACTATTATCTGTCTGAAGGATCCACTGTGCTGGACGTGCAGTTCGATCCTGAGATCCAGGTGAGACAAATATTTGCAGATGCTGAAGGCGATATCGCAATGCAGAGCAGATCTCTCTACGAGGTAGAAGAGGCCGTAAAGCAGCTCAGCGAAGGCAAAGACGAATATTATGTATATAAGACAGAAAAGGGTGAATCTCTGGCATCTATCGCCAAGGACAAGAAGCTGTCGGCCAAGAGACTGGCAACTCTCAACTTTGCCGAATATGAGACAGATGAGATCATCAAAGAGGGAACTTATCTGGTCTTATATGCAGAAGTACCGTATGTAAATGTAACAACAGTTGAAGAAGTGACCACAACGAAGTCAATTGACTACGACACTGTTTATAAGAAGACATCTTCCCTGAACAAGGGCGAAAAGAAAGTCCAGACCAAGGGTAAGAAGGGCAAGAAGCAGGTAGTACAGCAGGTAACGAAAGTTAACGGCGAGACAACGGGTAGTGAGTTGATTTCATCCAAAGTGACCGCAAAACCGACAGATAAGGTCGTTCTGCAGGGAACTGGCTCCGTAACAGCCAAGGCCGGCAAGACCTTTGATTTCGCAAGCGGATCCGATGTGGTCGAGTATGCAAAGAAATTCATAGGAAATCCTTACAGATACGGCGGAACCAGTTTGACAAACGGTGCGGACTGCTCTGGATTCGTATATTCCATCTATAAGAATTTCGGCGTGAATCTTCCGAGAGTAGGACAGTCCTCCGTAGGAAAGGCTGTTTCCTATAAGAATGTGAAGAAAGGGGACATCCTGATCTATTCGGGTCATGTCGCTATCTACGCCGGTGATGGAAAAGCGATCCACGCGGTCAATGAAAGCCTCGGTATCAGAATCACAAGCGTTGGGTACACCGGCAGCGTTATTGCTGTCAGACGTATCTTCGATTAACTGAAAAAGGATTGTTTTATGAACATTTTAAAACGAAAAAACGCGAAGAAAGCTGTAATTGCAGGGACTGTTGTCCTTGCAATTGCTGTTTTGGCCGTCATGGCGGCAAATCATACGATGAAGGCCTATGCCAACGAGGACTACTGGACCGTCAAGATCGGCAAGAAGACTGTAGCGGTGCTGTCAAGCGAGAGCAACGCCAAACAGGTTATCAAGAAGGTCAAAAACTATTATGTGGCTGACGGAGCTGAACTGAAATCCATCAAATGCTCTCCGGCCATGACAGTGGAAAAGAAGACCTATCGGGCTTCGGAAGCGCCTAAGACGAGCACTGTCGGGGATACGGTAGATTACATTCTTTCCGGAACCAAAAAACAGGTCACGTACACGGTCAAAAGCGGTGACAGCGCCTGGGCCATTGCCGATAAGTATGGGTTTTCTGTTCGGGAGCTGGCTGAGATGAACGACACGCAGGACATCGCGACCCTCTTTCCGGGGGATGTGCTGAAGCTGTATGAGACAAAGCCTATGGTCACGGTGACGACAGAGCAGCTGCTTACGACGGAACAGCGGATCAAGTACAGGACTGTGACAGAGACTTCTGCAGAGGTGCTGAAGAACACGACTGTAGTGAAGCAGGAAGGCGCTTACGGAAAGAAACAGGTCACGGAGCTTCTGACTTTAAAAAACGGCAAGGTCGTTAAGAGTGAGGTGCAGGATTCTAAAGTCCTGAAGTCGGCGAAGAAAAAGATCATCGTAAAGGGCACGGGGACTCTTCCGGCGCCGACTGACGGAAAGACCTACCAGGGCAGCGGACAGGATGTTGCCAGCTACGCTCTGAAATATGTGGGAAATCCGTATGTATATGGCGGCAGCAGTCTGACCCGCGGCGCTGACTGCTCCGGTTTCGTGATGGCGGTCTACAGTCATTTCGGCATTACCATGGCACATGACGCGGGAGTTATGAGAAGTTACGGCAGAGAGGTCTCGCTGGCTGAGGCGCAGCCGGGCGATCTGGTCTGCTATTACGGCCACGTTGCCATCTATATCGGCGGCGGTATGGTCGTTCATGCAGTCAATGAAGGCATGGGGATCGCGGTGACCGGCACAGGATATACAGGACCGGTTATCTGCGTCAGGAGAATCGTAGAATAAACAGAACATATTTATGGACAGATTCCAGAGAATCTGTCCATTTTTTAGTTGAAATAAATTCCGGCAGCCCGCTGCAAAGCGGGAGACCGCGAATCACATCTTCTTTTCGAGGACTTTATAGGCGATCAGAAATACCGCGAGTTCTGCATAGACGCCTGCGAGAATCAGCATAGACGGCAGGATGTAATCAAGGGCGGTGAGCACAAAGATCAATATGGCGGAGAAAAGTACAGCCGCGAAGGCTGCTATGGACATGGCGTAGCGGGTGATCTGCACATTACGCTCGTCATTTCTTTCTATTTCGCGCTGTTTTTTCTTTTCAGCAGAACCGAAGCGGCTGCGAAGAAAGAAAAACACGCCAAAGGCAAGGAAGGCGCTTCCCATACCGGTGAACATACCTGCCAGCATCTGCAGATGGTGTACCTCCTCGGAGATAATATGGGAGTACCAGAGGCCGAAGACCATAGCGACAACGCCTGCAATGATTAAAGTGAGATTGAATATACGATTATCTTTTCCGAACATTTTACATAACATAGATCTATTCCTCCTCATAAATAAAAATGTCTTCAATAGACAGCTGAAAGTATCTGGCGATCTTGAATGCCAGAAGAATGGATGGATTGTATTTGCCATTCTCCAGGGAACTGATCGTCTGTCGGGAGACCTCCAGCGCTTTAGCCAGTTCTTCCTGTTTGATCCCTTTTGCTGTACGAATTTCTTCTAACCGGTTTTTCATAGAGAAACTCCTCCTGAATTCGAACGTAAAGCTAGCTTTACATAGAGTATATGACATTGAGGAGTCCATGTCAAGCTAACTTTACATTTTTATCTAAAAAACAAAACAGCCCGGCGCTATGACCGGGCTTAGCTGGTATCTTTTTTCGCGGGATGAAGACAGATTACGCTTCGTCCGGCTGGATCACTCTGACTCTGACTACGCCGTCCACTTTTGGTACGGAAGTGATGGTATCGCCGGTGGAGATCAGCGCGTAGCCGTATTCGCCGCGGGTGCCGCCTGCGATAGCTTTGATCGTGATGTCGGCAAACATGGCGGAAGCCAGTCTGACCGGATCCGGTTCGCCCTTGGTGATGACACAGATCCGGTTGTCGCCGCTGCAGGCTCCCAGGGATACGGCAGGGAAGTTGACGGAGTTAACGATGTTTCCGTTTTCGATGAAGTCCATGATCTGACGCGCAGCCATGGTTGCGCAGTTGTCTTCGGCTTCAGCGGTGGATGCGCCCAGATGCGGCAGGCAGATGACGTGCTCTTTGTTCAGAATGCCGTCTGTCGCAAAGTCGGTGACGTACTGGGATACCCTGCCGGATTCCAGAGCGGCCAGCAGATCGGTCTCGTTTACCAGTTTATCTCTGGAGAAGTTGAGCAGGACTGCGCCTTCCTTCATGGCAGCAAAGATCTCCGCGTTGAACATGCCTTTGGTCGCGTCCATGGCAGGCACGTGGATGGAAACGTAATCGCTTTCAGCGACTACATCTTTGATGTCAGCCATGACTTTGACGGAAGGGGAAAGGCTGTGCGCGGACTTGACGCTGAAGTACGGATCGTAGCCGATCACCTTCATGCCGAGAGCCTGCGCGGCATTGGCAACGAGCACGCCGATAGCTCCCAGACCGACAACGCCCAGCGTCTTGCCAAGCACTTCCGTACCGGCAAACTGGCTCTTGCCTTTTTCAACGGTTTTGCTCACGTTTTCGGTCAACGTAGATTCCCATGCGATACCTGCTGGGATATGTCTGGCGGCCAGGAACAGACCGGCCAGTACCAGTTCTTTTACAGCGTTGGCGTTAGCACCTGGGGTATTGAATACCACGATGCCTTCGTCTGCGCATCTGTCCAGAGGAATATTGTTAACGCCGGCGCCGGCTCTCGCGATGGCAAGCAGCTCTTTGCCGAACTCCATTTCGTGCATATCCTGACTTCTTACTAAAATACCAGAGGAACCAGAGACTTCACCAGAGACGGAATATTTGTCCGACAGGCAGGCCAGACCTACAGGTGAAATTTTGTTCAGTGTTGCAATTTTGTACATGATAAGTACCTCCTATTGATATTAGTAAAGATTTTATGATTTAATTTCAATTATAACACTTTGACGCTTTACTTTCAAGCATTAAAGTGATATAATAAGTGGCGTACCAAAAAAATTGTGCAAAAATTGTACAAAAAACTAATGGAGGGCGACGAAATGACAAAACCAAATCGTGTATTTAACTTTTCCGCTGGTCCATCGATGTTACCACTTTCCGTCATCGAGGATGCAGCAGCTAACCTGGCAGACTATAAAGGCTGCGGTCAGTCTGTAATGGAAATGAGTCACCGTTCAAAAGAGTTTGGAAAAATCATCGAAGATGCAGAAGCTAACTTAAGAGAGATCATGAACATCCCTGATAACTACAAAGTTATGTTTTTACAAGGTGGAGGAACTCTTCAATTTGCAATGGTGCCATTAAACCTGCTCAGAGCCTCTAAAAAGGCAGACTATGTAGTAACAGGGTCCTGGGCGAAGAAAGCTTATCAGGAAGCTTGTAAATACGGAGATATCCGTGTGATCGCAAGCTCAGAGGAAGATACTTTTACATATATTCCGAAATTCACAAAAGAAGATATCAGACCGGACGCGGACTATGTTTACGTCTGCTATAACAACACTATTTACGGAACTCACTTTAACGAAGTACCTGACACCGGCGATATTCCGCTGGTAGCTGATATGTCAAGCTGTATCTTAAGTGAAGAGATCGACGTGAGCAAATTCGGCCTTATCTTTGCGGGCGCGCAGAAGAATGTGGCCCCTGCCGGTGTTACGATCGTTATCGTAAGAGAAGATCTGCTGGGCTTTGCTGACGAGAAGGTTCCGACCTACCTGAACTATAAGATCCACGCTGACAAGGATTCCATGTACAATACGCCTCCTTGCTTTGCGATCTATATCGCAGGAGAAGTATTCAAGCTGATCAAAGAAAACGGCGGCGTAGCTGCAATGCATGCTGCAGACGTTGCCAAGGCTGATAAACTGTACGGCTATATCGACAGCAGCGATCTGTTCAAAGGACCGGTCGCCAAAGAAGACCGCTCCCTGATGAACGTGGTCTTCGTAACAGGAGACGCCGACCTTGACAAGAAGTTTGTAGCGGAAGCCAAGGCTGAAGGCATGGTGAACCTGAACGGACACAGAACGGTAGGCGGTATGAGAGCTAGCATTTACAACGCGATGCCGATGGAAGGCGTCGATAAGCTCATCGAGTTCATGAAGAAATTCGAGGCAGAGAACAAGTAATTTTCACAGATCAGAGGAAAGATCAAAAGAAGATCCGTCCCGGCTTTGCGGAAGATGCATGGCTGGGGCGGTTTTTTGGCTTTCCATTCGCTTCATTCCATGGTAAAATAACTATGTATGAAGAAAATCAAAAGGAGCAGGAACGATTGAAGAAAGAAAAACTTATTAGAAAGCTGACAGCAGGTCTGCTGGCCCTGACTCTGGTCTTCTCAGGCAGCGCGGCGGCCTTTGCCGCAGCCGGAACCGCCGGATCTGACGCTGCCGGACAGACAGCCGATCCAGGCACACAGGTCCAGCAGCCTGAGATTCCGCAGGAGACGCAGAAGCCCGAAAAGCCGGTTCGTCCGACCATCAGCGCCAAAAGCGCCATCGTCATCGACGGTGATGACGGAAGGATACTCTATTCCAAGAATCCCCACTACAAGCGGGATCCGCTGAGCACTACCAAATTACTGACCTGTATGATCGCTCTGGAACATCTGAAGCTGAACCAGACAGTCACTGTAACTCAGGCAGCGGTCAATGTGGGAGCTAAGATCGACGGATCTAACGTGGATCTGAAAGCCGGAGAAAAGGTCAAGGTGAAGGATCTGATCTACGGCGCCATGCTGCCAAGCGGCAATGACGCGGCCATGGCTCTTGCCATAGCTGTATCCGGAAGTAAAACCAAATTTGCCGCTTTGATGAACAGGAAAGCCAGACAGCTGGGCTGTACGGACAGCAATTTTACCAATCCACACGGCTGGAAGGACGCGAAGCACTATTCGTCGGCGTATGACATGGCTCTGATCACAAAGGCAGCCATGAAAAATCCTACGATCAGGACGGCATGCAGCACCGAGATGTATAAGATGGCAAAGACCAACAAACATAAAGCCCGCTGGATCTCGACCAGCAATTATTTTGTCGCGAAGAAGAAATACCCTAAGTGCGGCGTCTATGCCGGAAAAACCGGTACCTGGACGTATAACAACGCGGCGCTGGTATCCGTCTGTGAAAGAAATGGCAAGACTACCTATGCCGTAGTTCTGCAGGACACTATGGATAACCGGTGGAAAAGCACCAATCAGATTCTCAATTACAGCTACAAAAAGCTGGAATACGCGTCCTGAACCGCGGCAGGCCGGCCGGACGCAAGGAAGGAGAGCATTAGAGATTCATGTACATAAGAACAGGAATGAAAAGGATCATCGTATTCGCGGTGATGGCGGCGATGGTTTTTACCAGCCAGGCGTCGCCGGTCTTCGCGGCTAAGGCGTCGAAACCTGAGATAGCGGCTTCAGGCGCCATCGTCTACTGCCAGAATACAGGGGAGATCGTTTATTCAAAAAATCGGGAAAAGAAGCTGGAACCTTTCAGCGTTACCAAGCTGATGACCGTACTTCTGGCTGTGCAGAATCTGCCGCTGGATCAGGAAGTGACTGTGTCTGCCAAAGCGGCCGCGCAGAAAGAGGCTTCCATGAATCTGAAAGAGGGTGAGATCCTGACCGTTCAGGACCTGATCTACGGATGTATGCTGCCAAGCGACAATGACGCGGCTTACGCCCTGGGCGAGGCGGTCAGCGGCGATATGGACAGCTTCACAGACCTGATGAATAAGACAGCGGAGAATATCGGCTGTGAAAATACTCATTTTACCAATCCCAGCGGTCTCAGATCAAAAAAACACTATACTACTGCCTATGATATGATGCTGATCACCAAGATGGCTCTTTCCAATGACATAGTACGGAAAGCGGCTGGCAGCACCAGCTATACCGTAGAAAAGACCAACAAGCATAAAAAGAGAATACTGAAGACCCACATCAGCTTTCTGAAGGATCCGGAAAGCGGCGTTTACGCGGGTAAGACCGGCTATTGGGATGATACCAACTGCAGTATTGCTCTGGGCTACCGCAGCGACGGTCTGCGGCTGTTTATTGTTCTGCTGGGCGATACGGCAGAGGAGCGGAACAACGACGTCAAGAAGCTGATCAGCTATGCGAAAGAAAAGGTAGAGGGCGTCAAGGTCATCGGCAAAGATAAAGAAACCGGCAAGGTGCGCATCAAACACGGGGCAAAGACCCGTCTGGAGACCTATACAGCAGAGACCGGTTACGCTTACCTGCCAAAGGAGGCCTCAGAGTCTCTGATCGCGAAAAAAGTGACCATGAACAGCGACGTAACCGCGCCGGTAAAAGCCGGGACTGTAGTAGGCAGGCTGGAGATCTACGCGGCAGACGAGCTGGTCAACCAGGTGGATCTGATCGTCAAAGAAGATGTGGAGGCAGGATGGTTTCCATCCTATGTAGGCATTTCCAATACAGGCACCATGATCATCTGCGCTTGTCTGATCCTGTTTCTGCTGGTATTTATCTGGATATCCGCTGTGAAAGCCAGATACAGGCGGAAAAAGCAGCGCATCCGTCAGAGAAAGATCATGGAGATAGCCATGGAAGAGATGCGCAGAGAGCAGGATTACAGAGAAAGAGACTGGCATTTTTAACATGTTTGACATCAAAGAAAACCTGAAAAATCTCCCTGACTGTCCGGGAGTATACATGCACAAGGATAAGCTTGGCCAGATCATCTACGTGGGAAAAGCCATTTCTCTGCGCAACCGGGTCCGTCAGTATTTTCAGAGCGCGGCAAAATCCAACCCGAAGGTGGCCGCCATGGTCTCCCATATCGCGGAGTTTGAGTATATCACCTGCAGCACGGAGATGGAAGCGCTGATTCTGGAGTGCAACCTGATCAAAAAATACATGCCCCGCTACAATGTTTTGCTGCGGGATGACAAAACCTATCCGTATATCAAAGTAACCATGGCTGAGGATTATCCCAGAGTGCTGAAGACCCGGCTCATCACCCGGGACGGCAGCAGGTATTTCGGACCCTACAGCGACGCCGGCGCGGTAAATCAGATCGTGGAACTGCTTTCTAATATCTACAGCCTGAAGCGGTGCAGCGCGAAGGACTTTCCAGCAGGACACAGACCCTGCCTCAATTATCACATCAACCAGTGCAGAGGGGTCTGCGCCGGCAGGGTCAGCAGGGAGGAGTACCGCAGATCCATCGACAAAGTTCTGGAATTTCTCAGCGGCAAAGAAAAGCCGCTGCTCAGAAGTCTTGAAGAGAAGATGCTGGCGGCGTCTGAAAAGCTTGAATTTGAAGAAGCTGCCAGATACCGGGACTATATCAGCTCTGTCAAGGCCATTTCAGAGACGCAGCGGGTGACCATGACCCAGGATAAAGACCTGGACGTGGTGCTGCCTGTGAAGGATCAGGACAATTCCTTCATCGCTTTGTTCACGGTACGGGACGGCAAGCTTTCGGGACGTGAGACTTTTCAGATCCAGTCAGAAGAGAGCGACAGCCGGGAGGAGATGGTAGGAGAATTCATCAAGCAGTATTACAGCCAGTGGGCTATGGTGCCGCCTGAGATCCTGGTTGAAAGCCAGATCCCTGACTGTCAGCTGCTGGAGGAGTTTCTGCGCCGCGAGGGGCGCAAGGTGCGGATCTTTGTGCCGCAGAAGGGTGAAAAGCGGGCGCTGCTGAAAATGGCGCAAAGTGACTGTGTTGAGATGGTAAAGACTTTGTCGCAGAAGGCCCGGCTGCAGCAGGAAAAGCAGGAGGCTGTGCGGGAACAGGTAGCCATGGTCATCCGGGAGTCTGGCCATGTACCCGCGGAAAAGCCGGTTTACCGCATCGAATCTTATGACATTTCAAATACCAACGGCGTGGATTCTGTGGGAGCCATGGTGGTTTTTGAGGGTCTGAAGCCTAACAGGAAGGATTACCGCAGGTTCAAGATCAAAACCATCGAAGGCCCCGACGATTACGGCAGCCTGCAGGAGATGCTTTACCGAAGGTTCAGGCGGGCGCAGGCGGGAGATCCGGCTTTTGTTCATATGCCGGACGCTATCTTTATGGACGGCGGACAGGGTCAGGTGACTGCGGCTTTAAAGGTTCTGCGGGCTATGAAGCTGGATATCCCCGTAGCGGGTATGGCAAAGGATGACAGCCACAGGACCAGAGCCATGGTCTTTGAAGATGGCAGGGAGATCCCGCTGGAAAGCAATCCTATTCTTTTCCGGTATGCCGGAACGATTCAGGAGGAAGTCCACAGGTTTGCCATCGACTACCACCGCAGTCTGCGGACCAAGAACGCTTTCCACTCCGTTCTGGATGACATCTGCGGCGTGGGACCTACCCGTCGAAACGCGCTGCTGGCCCATTTCGGCACACTGGAGGCTGTCAAAGGGGCATCTGTCGAGGCGCTGATGGAGGTGCCGGGGATCACATCCGGCGTGGCGAAGAATATAAAAGAATATTTTGGTTGATAAATTTCAGAATCAGTGGTATATTAGTAGAGTAGCATGCGCTTTGGCGCGAAAGCTGCATTGTAAAGAAAAATGGAGGATTATTATGGCTGATAACAAGAACAACCTGCAGGACGAAGCAGATATCATCACTCTGGAATTCGAGGATAATACCGAGCTGGAATGTGAGATCATGGGCGTATTTGACTACGCAGGCAAGGACTACATCGCTTTGATTCCGCTTGATGATTCAGATGATGTGTATATTTACGGCTACAAGGAAATCGGTGATGACGAGTTCGAACTGGTTGACATTGAGGACGAGGCACTGTTTGCCAATGTCGTACAGGAATTTGACTCCATCATGGCTGAAGCTGATGAAGACCCTGTAAACTAGGACTTGTAATTTCGGAGCTGTTTCCTTTGAAGCAGCTCTTTTGTTGTGTATAGAGGTGAAATATATGAAAAAGTACGATATCGTGATCGCCGGCGCAGGGGCCAGCGGCGTATTCATGAGCTATGAGCTGACCCGGCGGGAGAACCGGGCCAGTGTTCTGATGCTGGATAAGGGCGCGCCCCTTGAAAAGAGGGTCTGTCCGATCAAGAGCGGAAAGACCGGGAACTGCGTCAAATGCAGTCCATGCCACATCATGAACGGATACGGCGGAGCCGGTACTTTGTCTGACGGAAAGTACAACATCACGACCCAGTTCGGCGGAGATCTCCATAAATATGTGGGGGTCGATACGGCGATGGAACTGATGGAGTACGTGGACAGTGTACTGTGCGCCATGGGAGGATCTGAGGCCAAGCTGTATTCTACAGCGGACTCTGATCTGAAGACCCGGTGCCTGCAGAACAACCTGCATCTGCTGGAGGCAAAGGTCCGCCATCTGGGAACCGACAGAAATGTGGAGATCCTGGGGCACATCTTTGATTACATCAAAGACCGGATCGATACCCAGTTCTACACTACGATCGAGGATGTTGAAAAGGCAGATGACGGCGGATTCATCGTGCATACGGACAAAGGCAGCTTTGCCGCAGATAAGCTGGTGCTTGCCACAGGACGCTCCGGTTCCAAATGGATATCCGGTATCTGTGACAAGCTGGGCATCGAGCAGAAAAAGAACAGAGTGGACATCGGCGTGCGGGTGGAACTGCCTGCTGAAGTCTTCAAGCATATTACGGACGCTGTCTACGAGGGCAAGATCGTCTATAAGACAGAGCGGTACAACGACATGGTGCGGACCTTCTGCATGAACCCTTACGGGGAAGTGGTTTCGGAGAACACCAACGGCATCGTCACGGTCAACGGACACAGCTACGGAGATCCGTCTCTGCATACAGAGAACACCAACTTCGCGCTGCTGGTTTCCAATACCTTTACGGAGCCTTTTGAGGACAGCAACGAATACGGTGAATCGATCGCCAGACTGTCCAACATGCTGGGCGGCGGCGTTCTGTTGCAGCGGTTCGGGGATCTGGTCAAGGGCAGAAGGAGCAGCGCGCGCAGAATGGAGAAGTGCTTTACCCGTCCGACGCTGGGCGCTACGCCGGGAGATCTGAGCCTGGTCATTCCAAAGCGTCAGCTGGACAGCATCATCGAGATGATCTACGCGCTGGATAAGATCGCGCCGGGTACCGCCAATGAAGATACGCTTCTCTACGGCGTAGAGGTCAAGTTCTATAATTCCAAGGTCGCAGTGGACGAACACCTGCAGACCTGTATTCCCGGACTCTATGCGCTGGGAGACGGTTCCGGCGTGACCCATTCTCTGTCTCAGGCGTCGGCCAGCGGCGTTCACGTGGCAAGGATTCTGGCGGAGCAGTATAAATAGAAGAGACGCTGCAGAGCCGTTTGGGCTTTTTTGATGATATGAAGACAAAAAAACCAATTTCTGATCAGGAGAGTTGGGTTTTTGTCTGGCACATAGCTCAAAAAAACCAATTTCGCCGGAAATGAAGCGCTAAATCGTGAGCAAAGTTGTGCTTTTCTTTAGCATATGGCAAGAAAAACCCAATTTCAGTGAGAAGAAACACCTGTATCAAAGCTGAAGTTGGGCTTTTTGTATGCTTTCAAGGCATTTAGCCCAAGACCAGGAGGGAAAAGTTGGGCTTTTTGCTTTGGATTACTCTATTTAGCCCAATTCTGTCTTTGTGATAAAGAAACAACTTGCGGTTTACATTATTTTAAAGTAAAATTATAGAAAAGGAGGAAAGAAATAATGTACAACAGCAGGGATCATGTGGCGTTGGAATTGGCGCTGCAAAATGAGATGAAGCATAAGTGGAAGCATCAGCTGAGCAAGCTGCCAGAGGGAACTTTAACCATGTGTGAAGTGGGTGGAAGGCCATATTACAGAAAGACTGCCGGCGGGAGCCGTATTTATCTGGGCGGTGATGAGAATGAAGAAGTCCAGGCCTTGAAAAAGAGGCGTTTTCTGGAGCAGTCTATAAAGCATGCGGAGACCAATGTTTCTTTGATGGAGAATTACATAGAAAACTATCTTTCTGTGAACGCAGAGAGTATTAACAGTTTGCTTCCCAAAGCATATCGGCTGGATCATGCAGAAGAACTGGATGATGTCGATTTTATTGATGGAAAGAAGTGGGACGCGCAGTCCTATGATAAGTGCAGCCGGCACAAAGAGTTTCTGACTGTGATGACTTTAAAGGGCGAGTTTGTGCGGTCAAAGTCAGAGGCATTGATCGCTAACATGCTGTATCAAAGAGGGATACCGTATCATTATGAGGAAAATCTGATGCTGGGAGATAAGATCATCGCCCCGGATTTTAAGATCGCGGTAAGAAGTGAAAACCGGTTCAAGTATCTGGAACACTGCGGCATGATGGGAAGCGAGCAGTATCTGAAAGGTTTCGCCTGGAAGCTGAGAGAATATCTTGCTAATGGATTTATACCGTGGAGAGATGTATTCTTTACATTTGATGATACCAGCGGAGGTATCGATACGGCGGCCATCGGGTATATGATCGACAGTTATTTTATCTGAGACGCGGTGACAGCGCAGCGGAGCTGATATTTTGGAATATACTTAATACTTACAAAATTGTATTATTTTATGTACCTGAAAAAATACGAAAAAACGAGAAAAAAGGACTTGAATTATTTTGCCAATGTGGTATACTAAGATAGTCGTCAGGAGAACGGCGGCGATAAAAGCGAATATGCGGTCTTGGCGGAATTGGCAGACGCGCACGGTTCAGGTCCGTGTGGGAAACCGTGGGGGTTCGAATCCCTTAGACCGCACCAATCAAATGTTGAAAATCCAACGGTTATGGCCGTTGGATTTTTGCTTGATTACCTTTTTCGAATGGCATGATGTACTCATCAGACCCCGCTGGCGACGCTGCAGAAGTCGTCAATTGTCGATGTGCTTTGTTGCAGAGGGCAAGATGGGCGTTTGGCGATAACGAACTGAAAGCCTTGCAGGATAGAGCGGCATACTACAATCTGGATAAGACGCAGAACTTTGAGGACTTCAAGCAGAAATATCTGAAGGCTACTCAAAGCGGCACAAGCAGCAACAATGCCAAATTTTTAACTACCGCAAAAAGCTTTTCGGATATTGAAAATTATATGAAGACGAGTTATAATATAGTATTAGAAAATACCGTTAACAGCTTGATTTTGGTGTTGTAAAAAGCACGCTGACGGGCGTTGAAGCAATTATAAAAGAGTTTCCTGACCTGAAGAAATCCATCAAAGAGATCTTAACAGGAAATAGTGGCGTAATATGCTGTGATAGAAAATCAATCATGTTTAACCCTAATTATTTTAGTGACCCAACAAAGATAATGCAAATCGGTTCGGATCAATCACAATACGCCACTACCAGTGGAAGTGAGACGATGGCAGAATTGCAAAACTAACTAAAGAGAAATATAAGAATTATAAGGGGGCTAAGATATGATGGTACAGCCTATTTGGTGGGAATATGCACTATTTGATGATGATGGACTGATAGGCATAAAACCAGAAGCGCCAGACGAAATGAAAAAGGCGTATGATGAATATGTCAGAGAACAGGAAGAAGCGAAAGCAAAAGGAAGCAAGTTATAGAAAGCACTTTGCGGACAATGCAGGGTGCTTTTTTAATGCAAAAGAAACGAGGTGAAAACATGAAATGTAATTTCAAAGGATGGTTGAAGTGTGCAGCCGTCAGAGCGGTCAAAACAGTGGCACAGTCTGCCTTTGCTGCAATTGGCACATTGTCTTTACTTACGAGTATTGCAGGACTGCCTGAAATTAAAGATGGAGGGAATGAACATGAAGTTTTGACGTATAGACAAAGCCGCGGCGGACACCCTTTGATAGAAGAAATATTGTAACATAGTCTTGATCAAAGACCACTAATAGCTGTTTGGCATATATAAAATGAAGCATTGGCGGAAGGGCTGGCGCTGTGGAATGTGACGGTAGCTGCGTTCGTGATCGGGTCACCCGCTTTGATCACGAAGATCCATATCTGAGCAGAAGCTGGAACACCCTAGCGCAATTCTTCTACGAAAATCTTGACAACTGACCGCGAATCTGCCAGAATAAAGTCATCTGACACCAAGGAGGGTCCTATGACATACTATCTGCTGCTCGCTGCCGCCATCGGTCTGGAACTGGCGGCCACTACCACTTTGAAATATTCAGAAGGCTTTACCAGGCTCGCGCCTACTGTCATCTGCTGCGTTCTGTACGCTGGCTGCTACATCTGCCTGGCAAAAGCCGTGACCAGAATTAATCTGGGCGTAGCTTACGCGATCTGGTGCGGCGTGGGCATAGTCATCACCGCCCTGATTTCCGCATACGTATTCAAAGAAGGCCTCTCACCGGCAGGCATCGTCGGTATTCTGCTCATCGTCGCAGGCTGTATCGTGCTGAACCTGTGGGGCACCAGTCATTAGTCCGCCGCACGGATCAAAGGGCTTCTGACGGAGGCTGCCATAACGTCGAAGACTTCGGCTTTTCATAGTTTACCAAAATCTTTTCAAATCTCAGCAGGAGCGTATTCCTGCTGTTTTGTTTTTCTGCTTTATATGTACACGCCTCTGATACATGGCGGCTTGGGCTAAACCAGCTGAAATCGATCAAAAAGCCCAACTTTTCATCTGAGGATTTGGGCTAAACTGACTAAGATTGATTGAAAAGCCCAACTTTTGCTTGCAGAGCCTGGTTTTTCGTCTGCAGACTTGGGCTAAACTGGCCGAAATCGGGAAAAAAGCCCAATATTCCCCTTCCGATGGCCGCTCAGACCTAAGAAAATTGGGCCTTTGCAGCAAATATCAAAGGAAAAGCCCAACGGCAAACAGAAGAAGTTGGGCTTTTGTTCGCCTGATAGCTTCAGAAGCCCAACTTGGGTCTTTGCAGAAAAGAAGACCTCCCATGTATTTTCTCTATTGACAACTTTCCTTGTCAATGCTATACTACCACTATACAGAAATAACAAGAAAACTTGTCAAAATGAAAATGAAACTTGTCAGACTCTGTAATTGACAGACAGGAAGGAGTGTAGGCGATGCCTCTGTATAACAGATTAAAAGAGCATCGGGCAAAGATCGGCGTCAACCAGTCTCAGATGGGCGCTATGGTGGGAGTATCAAGACAGACCATCAGCCAGATCGAGAGAGGGGACTATTCGCCGTCTGTTTCTCTGGCTCTGCGGATCGCGAAGGTCTGCGGCGTCACAGTAGAAGATATCTTTACGTATGAGGAGGAGCAAAGCGATGAAACGTGATGAAGTTGAATCGGGATTCAACGCCGAAGATGAGAAGAAAGAAATTAAAACCATAGAGGATCAAAAGAAAGAGGAGATCCGGAAGGAAAACCGGAAAGCGCTGAAAACCTATATTCCGGTACTGATCCTATGCACGCTTCTCGGCGGCGTATTTGGCTATTTTGCTAATAATTCCGGCCTGCAGGGCGCCGCAGATCAGATCGCTGCATGGACGGAAAAAGCTTTGTTCGTTCTGATGCCGTATTGCATTATCGCGACAGCAGTGATCTCATTTGCCTTATCCCTGTATCACTATAATGTGGCCAAAAAGCTCTACGCGGACTTTGATGAGGACGCGGACCCTGACGATGATGAGGCGGATCTGTATGCACGGGCAGACAGAAAGCTGTCCAGCGCAGTGTCTGCCAGCGGTATCGGCCAGATCACAGGCATGCTGTTCTTTGCTGTTTTTTTCAGCGATCTGGACGCGCACCTTGAGCAGCACAGCGCGTTAGCTTTGGTGACAACGATCATTTTTATCGCGGGCATTTTTCTTACTGTGCGGATGCAGCAGCTGCAGATCGATTTCGTGAAACGCATGTCCCCGTCTATGAAGGGCAGCGTCTACGACAGCAAGTTCCACCAGAAGTGGGAAGAGAGCTGTGACGAAGCCGAGCGGCTGGTGATCTACAAGGCGTCTTACAAAGCCTACCGATTTGCTAACATTGCTTGCAGCGCAGGCTGGGCTGTCACGATCATGGGAAGTCTGATCCTTCACTACGGCTGTCTGCCAAGCGTAGTCATATCAGCTTTGTGGATGCTGATGAACATCGTTTATTACCGGGAAGCCATGCGGCTGGAACGGAGCAAGATCAACAGATAACAGATAATAGAGGAGTATTAAGGAGGCACAAAAAATGAGCTTGATCGTATCACATCTTCATAAAAAATACGGCGAAAAGACCGTGGTCGACGACCTGAGCTTTTCCATGGAAAAGCCGGGCGTCTACGCGTTGCTGGGCACCAACGGCGCCGGCAAGACCACGTCCATCCGCATGATGCTGGGCATGCTCGCAAAAGACGGCGGCGACGTCCTGTGGGACGGGAAGCCGCTGTCGACTGAGAATGTCAACGTAGGCTATCTTGCCGAGGAGCGGGGGCTTTATCCCAAGTACAGCCTCATGGATCAGCTGACCTACTTCGCGTCTCTGCGAGGCGTCGCGGCATCCGAAGCCAGAGACCGCATCCGCTACTGGGCAAAAAAACTGGATGCCGAGGAGTATCTTTACGCTGACGCCGCGGCGGCAGCGGCAGAGCAGGATGCGGCAAAGGGCGTCCGTCAGGAGAATTCCAGACGCCGGAAGGCTGCGGCGTTTAAGCCGAAACTGGCAGACCAGCTGTCAAAGGGAAATCAGCAGAAGATACAGTTTATGATAGCGCTGATCTCCGATCCGGAGCTGATCATTTTAGACGAGCCGTTATCCGGCCTGGATCCTGTAAATACAGATTTGTTCAAGGGGATCATCCGGGATGAGATCGAAAAGGGGAAGTATCTGATCATGTCCAGCCACCAGATGGCTACCGTAGAAGAGTTCTGCACCGATATTACCATTTTGGACCGGTCCAGATCCGTGCTGCAGGGCAACCTCAACGAGATCAAGAAGAGCTATGGAAGAGTCAATCTCCATCTGAAGACAGAAAGAGACGCCCGCCCGTTTATCGAAGTAGCAGGAGCCAGACTGCTTACAGAAAAAGAAAATGAATATCAGATCAAGGTAGAGGGGGAAACTCAGGCCAACCGCCTGCTGGCGTCCCTGATACAGGCAGAAGTACCGGTGGTCACCTTTGATCTGCGGGAACCAAGCCTCCACGAGATCTTTGTTGAAAAAGTAGGTGATCACCATGCGTAAGGACACACTGCAGGTCTATAAATTCACCCTGCGACAGATGGTGAAGAACAAGTCAAACCGCGTCGTGTTCGGTATTCTGATCCTTATTTCGGCACTGGCCATACCTGTCTGCGGCTTCTTCTTCGGCGGCAGCGGCGGCGCTGTATCCGCTCAGGTCTCTGTAATGAGCGTGGCAGAATATCTGTCCGCGGATGAGGTGAGTTTTGATACCAGGTACGGCGTCCAGTACGTTTATTCCATTGTGGCCCTGATCATCTGCGTGTTTTCTGTCACTTACATTGTCCGCGCCATTGTGGAGGAAAAAGCGTCTAAGCTGGTGGAGACCCTGATGGTCAGTATCCGGCCGCTGGCCCTGATCCTCGGGAAGATCCTGGCGGTCATGACTTTCATGTTTGCGCAGCTGATTCTCATC
>JAETRU010000038.1 GCA_021769965.1 Eubacterium sp. | reverse complement strand
CTGTTAAAAATTTCTTCATTTTAAGAATTCCTCCCTCTTTTTAGTTCTTTGTTTTAAGATTATAGTTATACGCGTTTTTGCGCAAAACTGATAAATGAAATTACAGTTCACAATGAGTATAACTCAAACCTACCCGTCTTGGCAAGCATTTTTTCTAATTTTTAGCAAAAAATCTGCTGAATTTCGACTTCATAAGTGCCGCGGAAGCCTTATGTATCAATGCTTGTACACAATCTGGAGAGCTTTGACTTATGCATCATTATGCACTGATCTCTCATTTGTTCACATTATACCATAAAACTATCGGTTTTCCAATAGTAAATTATGGAACGTTTGCAAAAAAATTTACTTTTTTACCCTATACGACTCCCCTGAAAACCGCTGAAAACCTCTGATTTACCCATCTTCGCCGTTTTTAGACTCTGGTCTGCATCACAGAAAAAACACAAAAACATTTTTTCCGACCCGGTACTAAACGCAGTACTGCCCGCGTATCCAGCCCTATTCCTGCGCAAAACGCCCGAAAATGCCTGAAAAAAGGCGAAAAGAGGCAGGGGCTTCCCATCAGGTCCCCCTGCCTCCTGTGCGTCTATATACTGCGATATCGATCACATTCTATGCGCAGCTTACATCATGCCGCCGCCCATGCCTGCGCCTGCTGGCATAGCCGGAGTGTCTTCCTTAATATCCACGATACCTGCTTCTGTAGTCAGCAGCATTGCGGATGCGGATGCAGCATTCTGCAGAGCGGATCTGGTAACCTTTGCAGGGTCAACGATACCTGCGCCGATCATATCTACATATTCTTCGGTAAACGCGTTAAAGCCGTAGCCATCCTTCTGCTTCTTGACTTCTGCCACAACAACGCTGCCTTCGAAGCCTGCGTTCTCCGCGATCTGTCTTACAGGCTCTTCCAGAGCTCTCTCGATGATTCTTGCGCCGGTTCTCTCGTCGCCTTCCAGAGTCTCAACATATGCGGACACTGCCGGAATTGCGCTGCACAGAGCTACGCCGCCGCCAGGAACGATACCTTCCTCTACTGCAGCCTTTGTTGCGTTCAGTGCGTCTTCGATTCTCAGCTTTCTTTCCTTCAGCTCAGTTTCGGTAGCAGCGCCGACTTTGATAACAGCTACGCCGCCAGACAGTTTAGCAAGTCTTTCCTGTAATTTTTCCTTATCAAATTCAGATTCAGTCTCTTCAACCTGCTTTTTGATCGCGTTGATTCTTGCCTGGATCTCTTCTTTTTCGCCAGCGCCGTTGACAATGACAGTGCTGTCTTTATCAACTTTGACAGTGCCGGCTTGACCCAGCATATCAACAGTAGCTTCCTTCAGGTCGTAACCGACTTCTTCGCTGATCACAACGCCGCCGGTCAGGATAGCGATATCCTTCATCATTTCTTTTCTTCTGTCGCCGAAGCCAGGAGCTTTGACAGCAACTACGTCGATCGTTCCTCTCAGTTTGTTCAGTACCAGTGTAGTCAGAGCTTCGCCTTCTACATCCTCAGCTACGATCAAAAGTCTTCTGCCCTGTTTTACAACCTGTTCCAGCAGAGGCAGCAGCTCCTGAATGTTGCTGATCTTCTTATCGGTCAGCAGAATGTAAGGGTTCTCCATAACGGCTTCCATCTTGTCGGTGTCGCTTACCATGTATGCGGACAGATATCCTCTGTCAAACTGCATACCTTCTACTACGTCCAGAGTAGTTCCCAGAGATTTTGCTTCCTCTACAGTGATAACGCCGTCGTTTCCTACCTTTTCCATTGCTTCCGCGATCAGTTTGCCGATCTCTTCATCAGCTGCGGAAACAGCAGCGACCTGCGCGATGCTTTCCTTTGTTTCTACCTTCTGAGAAACTTCCGCAATCTTCTGGACCGCAGTTTCAACAGCGCCCTGGATACCTCTCTTCAGTACCATCGGGTTTGCGCCGGCTGCCACGTTCTTGAATCCTTCTTTGACGATGATCTGTGCCAGCAGTGTTGCGGTAGTTGTACCGTCACCGGCAACGTCATTAGTCTTGGTAGCAACTTCTTTTACAAGCTGCGCGCCCATGTTCTCCACGCCGTCTTCCAGTTCGATCTCTCTCGCGATAGTCACGCCGTCGTTGGTGATCAGCGGAGAACCGAAGGACTTGCTGATCAAAACGTTTCTGCCCTTAGGTCCAAGGGTGATCTTTACTGTATCTGCTAATTTATCTACGCCAGCCTGCAGTTTTCTTCTGGCCTCTTCACCATAATATAAATCTTTTGCCATTTCTTTTTACCTCCCAATTATAACCTTATTCTACTGTAGCCAGAATATCAGACTGGCTCATGATAGTGTACTCTTCACCGCTGTATTTGATCTCAGTGCCGGCATACTTGGAAAATACCACCTTATCTCCCTCTTTCAGCTCCATCGGCTCATCCTTGGTTCCAGGACCTACAGCTACGACTTCTGCCATCTGCGGTTTTTCCTTTGCGCTGCTCGCAAGAATGATTCCGCCCTGTGTCTTCTCTTCAGCTTCCAACTTCTTGATCACAACTCTGCTGCCCAGTGGCTTGATTCCAAAACTCATTTTCTCTACCTCCTGCATTTATATTTATTTTATTCTTAACGATTTCTTATTAGCACTCATTTCGGTCGAGTGCTAATCATCTTCTTTATTGTAGGTCTTTCTGGCCCCAATGTCAATATTTTTTATGAAAATTTTTGAAGAAAATTTCTCTTTTTTTCGTCATTCACAGATAAACCGCACCACGCCGCCTTTTTCGCGTTATTTTACAGCTAAACGGCGCACATTAGTCTTCGTGCGCCGTTTAAAATGGTTTTCTATCAAAAGTGTTTGCAAACTGTCTGTTATAAATAACAACGGAAAATACCGGTTATTTTGAGAATTTTTCATAATAGCCCCGGGCATCTGCTTCGCTCAGTTCAAAACGCCGAATCAGCTTGATTAAGATTTGCTCTTCCGGAATTCCTTCTTCTAGATTATCCTGGATCAGGGCTGCAATGCCTTTTTCCACGCCTTCTTGTCGGCCTTTCTCAAATCCTTCCAGTCGGGCATCTTCAGCTAAAACCTGACCGTATTCTTCCATAGTGATGTTGCTTCCCAGAATCAATTTGGAAACCTCCTTCCTGTTTTTCAGGAACTCTGCAAGGTACCCCTCATCTATGCAGCGGGTGATAGCTGCATCAATGGAGTGCTCTTTGTTCATGCCACGCTTGCGGTTCTCTTTGATGTAGTGGATCAGACGGCTATAGCCCTCCAGTGTCTCACTGCGTTTAATCACTTCGTTATCCTTATTATAGCTCACATTGATGATTTTGACTACCAGTTCCATCGAATTTTCAGGAATTTCTCCTTCCGCACCGCGAAGCAGGAATCCGTCGGACAGCCTCAGCAAATCCGTGTCCCAGGCTTCTTCGCCCGTATACAAAACGTAAAACTCCGGAATGGGAAAAGGATAGAGCCTGGAACTGTAGATAGCAGTGTCGGGCACCATTTTCTCCAGAGTGCGGGCCGCGTAGCCTAAAAGCCGCAGAGGCATATTTTTGCATTTAGTTGATTGTTGCTCTGCCATGACTACATAATGTGTGTCGATGACAAAGCTGAGATCGTTCCGTCTGTCGCTGAAGAATACCTCATCCAGAGTAGTCATATCCACCTGTGTATCGGGCCCATAATCCGTGCCTTCCAGCGCATTATACAATTCAATCGCCTTTTCCGGCGAAGAGAAAAGAACCCGGAACAGGGAGTCCTGATACTGGGGGTTCGCCGTCCGCCGGGCCATCTTCTTTGTCTGCTTTTTCTGTTTAGATCTGATCTTCTTTTGTGCCATGTTTTCTTGCCTCCTCAAAAAAGAAAAAGAACGACGCTGTCAAAAGTGTCGTTACCAAATAAAAGTGATATGAAATTGGAAAAGGCGAGCTGACTTTCATAAGCGCATCTCGCGCTAAAGCCTACCTCGCCTTATACTATGTATTATACCATAATTTCCCGGATAAGTGCCAGATTTTTAAAGAAAGGGCAACATACTTTTCTTTACAGTTGTAAAGCAAGGCAC
Source organism: Eubacterium sp. (assembly GCA_021769965.1). Lineage (GTDB taxonomy): Bacteria > Bacillota > Clostridia > Peptostreptococcales > Anaerovoracaceae > Senimuribacter. The sequence goes on along the minus strand of JAETRU010000038.1, from coordinate 22,735 downwards.
AACACACCACAGCGTCTTGCGATACGCAGACGCCTGTGAAAAAACTGATGAGATATGTCTGCTCTTCCGTTGCTATTCACTGTCAATCTGTGCCGCCGCTTTTTTTGCTTTTTCGCGCTCATACGGCGTTGCCTTCCTGTCGCGCGCCACTTTTTTGCAGTATTTTACAGCTATACGGCGCGCAAAGACCGAATATAAGCTTGCTTTTGCTGTTTCTCTGCAGTTATGAAGTGCATATAAACTGAAAACATCTGTACCGCAGAGTGCATCGCGCCGTATAGCTGCGTTATGGATCATAGATGTGGCGCGAGTCAGATAACGAGCGCCGTATGAAATGTTTTTTCTGCGAAATGTGGCGCGCAGGCCATTGGCTGCAAATAGTAACGCTCTTCCCTGCTATTTATCGTGCAGACTTCTGATATAGTAGAACAGATATTGCTGCGCAAAACCGCCCAGACGCCCGAAATGCTCTGACGCGTAGTCTGCCATGGCCCGACGATCCTTTTGATCGAGTCCGTAGAGCTGGTGCATGACCCGTGCCATCCACACGTCCACGGGAAACGCATCGTATTTTGCCATGCCGAACAAAAGGATACAGGCCGCAACTTTCGGGCCGACGCCGGGCAGCGCCGCCAGCTCCTCCGCCGTCTGCGGCAGCCCGTCCCGGACCACAGCCTTTGCCGTTCCGAGGATATACCTGGACCGGTAGCCAAGCCTGACCTCGGCCAGATCGGCCTCGCTCAGGCTTGCCAGCACCTCCGGGCCGGGAACATCATACCACACCCGGCCCTCATAGGTTCCTGCCGGCTGCCCGAAAAGCACGGACAGCTTTTCGATGCAGCCCTTGATCCTGGGGATATGATTATTCTGAGATATAATAAAGGAAAGAATCGTCTCCCACAGATCCTGATGAAGGATCCGGATACCGCTTCCGTTTTCAACAGCCCGTTTCATAACGGGATCGCCTTTCGACAGCTTTGCTTTGATCTTTCCGTAGTCCCGGTCCAAATCCAGATACGGCCGCCAGATATTCTGATAATCCTCTTCTGTGCAGTTATTGATGATCAGTGTGCCGGTTTCTGCCTCATTTGGCACATATCGCATATTAACGATCTTGCCTTTCGCGATCCCGGTATAGGAGCCGTCAGGCCGGCGCTCCCACCTGAAGCACTGGCCGCAGTCGAAGATATGATCCAGATCGAAATCTCTGATGTTTTCCGCAATGTACTCCACGGCTGTCCTTTCATACTCCAGCTTCGGCTTCATGCCCGTTCCCTTACTCAATGCTCCGTATCTCCACGTTGACCTGGACCACATTAAAAGCGGTCATATATTCCAGTACATCTGCCAGCCTCTTCTGAAAATCCATAGCGCTTTCCCAGAATGGCGCGCTGGATCTGATGGAGACGGCCACATCCACAATAAGATTGTCCGGCGCCGTGTTTTCGTAAACTTTCATCACATGGGCGATCCCCACTTCTTCTTTAGATACGCATCTGGCGATATCCGTGATCACCGTATCTGATATGAAAAAGTCTCCCATGTAACTGAAGGTTGGCCTCACTACAGTACGTTCTGAATACTGGGCTTTGCCGCGGGCATTGATGCCGCGGAATATCCGCAGGGGATCCAGAAAATAACCCGCAAAGTCCCGCTTTAGCTGCAGTGTGGGAGCAGGAATAACATGCTTTCCCATGAGATGGCGCTGCCGGTCTGCGATATCCCGCTCTTCGGCAGTTGTGATATCTTCAATATAGATCCGCTCTGATACCGGAGGCAGTCCCAGCCGGGCTACGATCTTATCAGTCATCTTGTCGCTGGTGCCGATGATCAGAAGACTTCTGGGATGAACGGCTTTGATCCGTTCTGATACGGAGGCCGCATGATCGTCCTGGGTGAACAGGGCTGTTTTGATGGCTCCCACCATGGTTTTCTGACGCTTTGCTGAAATTCCCGCCTCTACCCGGTTCCGGTAGATGAACAGACCATCGTCGATAATACTTTCTATGTGTTTTTCTCTGCAAAGGTTCATGGCCTGGTATGACTTACCCGTGCCACTTTTGCCTGTCAAAGTATAAACTTTCATCTTTACTTATACTCGTCCTTCTGTTATAATAATAAGCGAATTACAGACATGTCTAAAAAGGAGGATATATCATGGCTTATAAAATTACTGACGCTTGCATCGCTTGTGGCGCATGTGCAGCAGAATGTCCAGTTGAAGCTATCTCCGAAGGCGACGGCATCTATGTAATCGACGCTGATAAGTGCATCGATTGCGGCGCTTGCGCAGGTGCTTGCCCGGTTGACGCTCCAACAGAAGGTTAATCGTTACATAACCAACAACAAATGATAAGGCTGTTTCCAGAAGGGAGCAGCTTTATTTTTATGCTTTACGTGATACACTCCGTTTTCCGCTTTTTCATCTGATTCATTGAGCAAATCGAACTGAAATAAGGGATTTTGCTCAATCTGCCGCGTTCGAAAGCTTATTCAATTGAGCAAATCAAGCCAAAATGAGCTGTTTTGCTCAATCTGCCGCGGCCGAAAGCTTATCCAATTGAGCAAATCGAGCCGAAATGAGCCGTTTTGCTCAATCTGCCGCGGCCGAAATCTTATTCAATTGAGCAAATCGAGCCAAAATAAGCGATTTTGCTCAATCTGCCGCGGCCGAAAGCTTATTCAATTGAGCAAATCGAACTGAAATAAGTGATTTTGCTCAATCTGCCGCGGCCGAAAGCTTATTCAATTGAGCAAATCGAACTGAAATAAGTGATTTTGCTCAATCCACACGAATCCGAACCCAACCCCGACCGCGGCCCGGGCCAAAACCCGAGCCAAAACTCAAACCGCTATTCGTTCCTGACCTCTTTCTCTTTATCTTTCTTCTTCTGAATATCATTCATATGATATGCCAGGGAATGCAGGCTGTCGGACAGATGTACATTCTCCAGAGCCACATGTTTCGGCACTTCGATATCGGTCGGCGCGAAATTCCAGATTCCCTTGACCCCTGCGAAAGACAGCTTGTCAGCTACTTCCTGGGCAGCCTCCTGGCCCACGCAGATGATGCCGATATCAATAGCCTCTTTCTCTACGAATTCAACGATCTCCTCATATTCCCGAATTTCGATGCCTTCCAGATACGTACCGATCAGGCTCGGCTTGATCTCAAAGATGCCATATACGCCGAAACCCTGCTTCCCATAGGAATGGGTATACTTGGCAATGGCCTGTCCCAGATTTCCGGCGCCGATAATGACCATCCGGTATTCCTTATCCAGACCCAGGATGGCGCTGATCTCATCATAGAGGCCCTCCACACTGTAACCGTAGCCCTGCTGTCCGAATCCTCCGAAATTGTTCAGATCCTGCCGGATCTGTGATGCTGTATATCCGATCAGATTACTGAATTCCTTTGAAGATATTTTTTCCACACCTTTTTTACGCAGCTCGATAAGATATCTCCTGTACCGGGGCAGTCTCTTGATGACCGCGTTAGATATTTTCGCGTTTTTCATTTTTTGGTCTCCTTCACTCTCTGCCGGGCTTCGTCCATGCACCTTTTTCACCGCCCGGCTTTATATCGTATATTATACATATTCTCGAGAGGATTTTGCAATAACGGATTGCCGCGTCGATGCCGCAAAAACCCGAAAACCCGCCATAGACTGGCGGGTTTCAGTTTTTATTCCTGTTCGCAAATGTCTTCGACATATCTTACCAGATCGCCGACTAACTGGAACTTTTCAGCCTCTTCATCCGGAATCTCGATATCGAACTCCTCTTCGATCGCCATGATGATCTCTACAGCATCCAGAGAGTCTGCCTCCAGGTCCTTCATCATGTTTGTGTCCATTGTAACCATGGATTCACCCACGTTGAGCTGTTCCATAATGATCGCTCTGATTTTATCAAAAGCCATAATAAACCTCCATCTGTCATTACTAATTACAGAACTAATTATAGTAGACTGCCATATGTAATGCAAGGAAAAAATTCGTTTTTTTTAACATTTTAAGCCAAGTCCATCCATTTCTCATAGGCTTCTTCCAGTTCATCCCTGCATTTTGCGTTTTTTTGGTCTAATTCTGTCAAAAGCTGGTGGTTTGCCAGGTTCTCCGGCAGACACATCTTCGCCTCGTTTTCCTCGATCTCCGACTCCAGCTTCTCGATCAGTTCCTCAAGCCGCGCCTTTTCTCTGGCAAGACGGCGCTCGGCTGCTTCCTGTTCTTTTTTCATGGCCCGTTCCTCCGCCGCGGACAGCTTCGTCCCCTGCGCAGAAGCGTTTCCGCCAGACGCGGACAGCTTTGCCTGACCCTGGCCTGCAGAAGAAGTCTCACCGCCGGAACCTTCTGCCCCCAGCTCCTTCAGATATTTTTTGCCGGATTCTACCGACGCCTTCTTCTCTACATAATAATCGTAAGTCCCCAGATACTCTTTCAGGCCGTCCTTTTCCAGTTCCAGGATCCTGGTCGGGATCTTGTTGAGAAAATACCGGTCGTGGGACACTACGATGACCGTACCGGGATATTCCAGCAGAGCGTCTTCAAAGACCTCCTTGGAGTCGATATCCAGGTGATTGGTCGGCTCGTCCAGCAGCAGCACGTTAGCGCCGCTCATCATCAGCTTCAGCAGAGACAGCCGGGCCTTTTCGCCGCCGGACAGAGAACCTACCTGCAGAAACACCTGATCGTTCTTGAACAGAAACCGTCCCAGAATGGACCGGATCTCCGCGTCCTTATATAATCTGTAGGAATCATGGACCTCATCCATGACCGTAGCAGCGTCATTTAAGAGCAGCTGCCCCTGATCATAGTAGCCGAACTTGACGTTGTGGCCGATCTTCAGATACCCTTCCGTCGGCGATAATTCCTCCATCAGGATCCGAAGCAGTGTCGTCTTCCCTACGCCGTTAGGACCTACGATACAGATCCGCTCTCCCCGCTTGATATCAAAATTCACGTGAGAAAACAGATCCCGGCGGCCCGCGCCGAAGCCGAAGGACTTAGCCAGGTCTTCCCCGTACAGCACATCGTGGCCGCTCTGGTATTCCTGACGGAAGTGGATCTTCATCTTACCCAGCTCCGCCTCTGGCCGTTCCAGCCGATCCAGATGGGAAAGCCTCTTTTCTCTGGAAGCTGCCCGCTTCGCCAGTTTTTCCGTTCCCCGCTCCTTGAAGCGGCGGATCATGTCCTCCTGGCGGCGGATCTCCGTCTGCTGCTTGTTATACGCCCGCATCTCCGCTTCCCGAAGGGCGCGCTTCTTCTCCGCGAAAGCCGAATAGTTGCCTTCGTAACATTTCAGATGATGGTGTTCCACCTCAAAGATCCTGGTCGCCATCTGATCCAGAAAGTACCGGTCGTGAGATACCATGACGATGGTCCCTTTATATCCCCGAAGATACTGCTCCAGCCACTTCAGGGTCCCGATATCCAGATGGTTGGTGGGCTCGTCCAGAAACAGCATATCCGGCTTTTCCAGAAGCAGGCAGGCAAGAGCCAGCCTGGTCCGCTCGCCGCCGGACAGAGTGCTGATCTTCTTATCATAGAACTCCTCACCAAAGGCCATGCTGTTTAAGATGCCGGTGATCTCGCTTTTATACGAATAGCCGCCTTCGTTCTTAAACTGATCCTGCAGGGCCGCGTACCGGTTCATCAGACAGCCGGCCTGCGCGCCTTTCTCCCCGATCTCAGCCGACAGGTCCAGAAGCTCCTGCTCCATATCGGAAAGATGCTGAAAGACCTTATGTACCTCTTCAAGAACCGTATTTTCCGTCTCAAAGTTATTCTTCTGTTTTAAATATCCTATGGTCTTGTCCTGGGACAGAAAATAGTCGCCTTCGTCGGCAGACAGCTCCCCTGCCAGAATATTCAGCAGGGTAGTCTTTCCCGCGCCGTTGGCGCCGACGATGCCGATCATGTCTCCTTCGTTGATATGAAAAGAAACCCTGTCCAGGATCACGTCCGTGCCATAGTTCTTGGTAATATCCTTTGCTGATAAAATAATCATAGTCTTCTCCGTTATATAGCCATATCCGGATAGGCGTCCAGAGTCAGATCGTCAGCTCCCTGCATCTGATACTTGTAATATGCCGCGCAGGCGATCATGGCGCCGTTATCCGTGCACAGAACAGGATCCGGCACATACAGCTTTACGCCCGCCTTCCGGCAGGCCTCGCCCAGATCTGCCCGCAGTCTGGAATTTGCCGCTACGCCGCCGGCAAGCACCAGCCTGTCCTGGCCCCGCAGCTTTACAGCCTCCATGGTCTTGGTAACGATCACTTCTATCACCGCCGCCTGAAAGCTGGCAGCTACATCGGCTACACAGATCTCGCGCCCTGCCTGCCGCTCCGTATTCAGATAGTTGAGCACCGCCGTCTTCAGTCCGCTGAAGCTGAAATCAAGACTGCCCTTTTCCAGATATACTCTTTTAAAATGGATCGCGTCGGGGTTTCCCGTCTTTGCCGCCTTATCCATCTTCGGTCCGCCGGGATAGCCCAGTCCGATGACTCTTGCCACCTTGTCGTAAGCTTCTCCTACCGCGTCGTCCCTGGTGCCGCCCAGCACCACGCACTGGCCGTAATCGGTCATCTCAACGATATTGGTATGGCCTCCGCTGACGACAAGGCTCATAAACGGCGGCCGAAGCTCTTTATCCTGAATAAAGTTGGCGCTGATATGGCCGTGCATGTGGTTGACCCCCACCAGAGGGATATCTCTGGCGAAGGAAACAGCCTTTGCCGCGGCCACGCCCATGAGAAGCGCCCCCACGAGCCCCGGCCCGTTGGTCACGCCGATCAGGTCAATGTCATCCAGTGTGACCCCGGCCTCCTCCAGCGCCTGCCCGATCACCGTATTCATGTTCTGCAGATGATGTCTGGACGCGATCTCAGGCACCACGCCGCCGAAAGCCGTGTGTATGTCGATCTGGGATGAGATGATGTTGGAGCAGACCGTCCTGCCGTCAGCCAGAACCGCCGCCGCTGTCTCATCACAGCTGGATTCGATACCCAGTGTCAAAAATTTTCCGTCTTTCATCCTTTTCCTTTCTCCCGGCGGCATTTCCCGATCCTCTGCCTACTTTATCAGGCAGCGGTCGTCTGCTCCCAGATGCCTGCAGTTCTCACAGGACTGGTAATCCGCCATGGAAAACATGTCAAAATCAAATCGTCTCTCAAATCTGTGGCAGCCGCCGTAGACCTCCATCATGGCGTCCGGCCCCTCGATATCGCCGTAAGGCATCTTTGCTCCCGTCATTCTTTCTCCCATCGTTCCCACCTCCTGCCGGTATTTTAACCCGCAGAAAAGGAAATATACAGGAGGAAAATATTCAGGGCAGAAATCAGCCGAAGCGCCACATGATCACAGCGTCCTCATCGCCCGCCTTATAATAATGGGGCCGCACGCCGGCCTTCTGAAAGCCGAACTTCTCATACAGCTTCATAGCCGCCTCGTTTCCAGCCCGGACCTCCAGGGTATAATTTACCACGCCCAGCGATCTCCCGACGCGCAGCGTCTCCTCCAGCAAAGCCGTTCCGATGTGCTGCCGCCGATAGTCAGGCGCCACTGCCACATTGTTGATATTTCCTTCATCTAAGACAGCCCAAAAGCCAACATAACCGACTACCCGGCCGCCGGATTCCGCCACGATGTAGGTGCACACCGGGCTGTCCATATCCTCCGCCAGAGCATCGTAAGACCATGGATCCACAAAGCACGCCTGCTCCATGGCCGCCATGTCAGCAAGATCCGCGGGCGTCCCCCGTCTGATCCGTATCTCCGCCATAGCTACCTCGTCAGAAAACGGGCCATCTTTGCTGCCCGCTGTTTTTCCAGAGTTCCGTCTGCCAGCTTCTGCTCCGCCTCGGTCTTTCTCATGTACTCAGGCAGCAATTCCTCTACCGTCAAAAGGTGTCCGTCCCGGTATCTTGCCAGTGCGAACTCTGCGGTCATAGAGGCTCTCTGATATCGCTGGTCTTTCTCCGCCAGCTCTACCTTCCAGCTGCTGTAAGTCCCGGCCAGTTCCGCTGTAAAATCCGCCAGCTCGCTTCCGTAGGCGTCGATGCCGTCGCCGTAGAAGACGATCTTCCCGGATACAGGAATACCGCAGGCAGTTTCCGCGCTTCTCTGATCCAGCTCCGCGCGAAGGGCGTCAAAAACATCCGTCAGCATATAGGGGCCGCTCTTTAAGATATCGCTGCCGTCTTCTGCGAAGACAGCGCCGTAGACCTGCCCTCTGCGGGCGTTGATGATCGGCGCGATCACAGCTTTGCCGTCACATTTCAGTTTAAAGGAATCCAGCGTCGGCACGGAAACAGCGGGAATGTCCAGAGCCTGGCATATGGCCCTGGCACTGGTAACGCCGATGCGGATGCCGGTAAAAGATCCCGGTCCCACCGAAGCCGCCGCCGCAGTGAGATCGCCCTGACAGATGCCCCTTTGCTCAAGGAGCCTTCTGGCCATAGGCATCAGGTCTTTCAGATGGTTCATGCCTTCTTCTGATACAGCCTCGGTGACAGCGCCCTTCTCGTCGATGAGAGCCGCGGAGCCAACGGGGCCTGTGGTTTCAAGTGCTAAAATGTACATTTATAGATTCGCTCTCCTTCTTTTTCGCCGTATTCCATGAAGATGCACAGGGTGTCGTCGGGCAGGATCTCCGCTGCCTGATCGGCCCACTCCACGATGGATACGCCGCCTTTGTAGAAGTATTCTTCTGCACCGATCTCAAACAGATCCCTGCTTTCACTGAGGCGGTACACGTCAAAGTGGTACAGGGGCAGTCTGCCGGAATGGTATTCGCAGACGATAGTAAAAGTAGGGCTTGTGATCATCTCCTGAATGCCAAGCCCTTCCGCGATATATTTGGTCAGTGTTGTCTTTCCGGTTCCCAGATCGCCGATGAGGGCGATGACCGTGTTTGGCTTTAAGGTCTCTGCCAGCTTACGGCCGAAGTCCCTGGTATCCGCTTCATTTCTGATGATGACTTCCCGCATGATCCTGCCTCCTACATACCTCTGTGAAGGAACGGGGAGATCCGCTTATAGATCAGGAATGTGATCAGGGCGTTGACACTGCCCTTCAGCAGGTTAAACGGAATGATAACGGGAACCAGCATGGCAGCCACCGCCGCTCTCGGCGTACCCATAAACATCGGTGTCACGAAATAGTTGGCCACGCACATCATGGCGGTCATGGCAAGAACGCCGACCACCAGAGCGATGATCGCTTCTTTTTTGGATTTTTTATGCCGGTACAGATTACCTGCGATCACGGCAAAAAGGCCTGTGGCCAGCACATGCATCACGAAGCCGTAGATCCCGTCGCCGCCCAGGATGAAAGCCTGGATAAAGCTGACCACCACGGTAATGACCAGTCCGGACACCGGTCCGAACGCAAAGGTCGTGATGTAGATGGGAATGTCTGCCGGGTCGTAGACCAAAAAAGGCGCAGGCGGAAACTGTATCCTGATCAGCAGCATCAGGACGCAGGAAATAGCCGTCAGCAGCGCCAGTTTTGTCAGTTTAGCTGTATTCATTTTCTGATTCATGCCTCAGTTCCTTCTTTCTCTGTAATATCTGTCGTCGAATCTTCTGTCGTATCTTTTCTCAGATCTATGGAAAAGTCCGGCTGGGTCAGCCGGTACAATGCGTCAGCGTAGATCCGGGTCATCTCCATAAAGCGGTCTATGGACAGGCGCTCGTCTTTCTGGTGCATCCTGTCTTCATCGCCGGGAAACAGAGCGCCGAAAGCCGCTATATTCTCTGCTGCTTTCGCGTAGCTGTTTGCGCCGGCAGTCATAGGCCTGCTGTAAATATCTCCGGTATTATCCCGATAGATCTCTGTCAGCGCGCGTATCATCGGGCTGCCCGGATCCATATAGACCGGCTCGTATTTTCTTCCTTTGATGATGCCCATATCATACCGGTCGATAAACGGGCGGATCTCTTCATATACCTGTGCTTCGGAAAAGCTGACCGGATAGCGCAGATTGACAGTCAGCGTCACCGCCTCCTGATCTGCTTTGATCAGGCCGGGATTTAAGGTCAGCATGCCGGACTTTTCGTCGCTGAATCCGCAGCCAAGAGATCCTCCGCTGTGATCAAAACCGATGCAGCGGTTATAGAAGTCCAGAAAAACGTTGACCTCATCTGCCGCAAAGTTGAACCTGCCCAGAAACTCCATGATGATGGAAATAGCAGAAAGCCCTTCCTGCGGCGCGGCCCCGTGGGCCGACCTGCCCTGCGCGGTGATCTCCAGAGATTTTCCCACGCCGCGGGTCTGCACCCGGTAGCCGGTCTCTTCTCTGTAAGCTGCCGCCAGTTCTTTGATCTGGTTATAGTTTTCCGGATCGGCTGCGTTGACCACAGCCCTGGCGCGTTCCGCCGCCATGTTGGCAGCGCTGCCGCCGGACAGACTCCGGAGAGTCAGACCTCCCTGGCTCTTTGACAGCTTCTTGGCGATCTCGTAAGTCACATTGCCTTTCTCACCGTTGATCACAGGAAATTCTCCGTCAGGAGTAAAGCCGAAATCCGGCTTCGGCTCCCTCTGAAAATAGTATTCCATGCCTTTCCAGCCGGTCTCTTCGTCCAGGCCGAGAATCAGCCGGATCCGCTTTGACGGAACATAGCCCGCATCCTTCAGCGCTTTCATGGCAAACAGGACCGCGACCACAGGACCTTTGTCATCCTGCGTGCCTCTTCCATAGATAAATCCGTCATCTATCATGCCGCTGTAAGGGTCGAAGGTCCATCCGCCGCCCTCCGGCACTACGTCAAGATGTCCCAGAACGCCTACCGTTTCAGGCGGCTCTTCTTCCGGGCCAAACTCGATATGTCCGCCGTAGTTGTCGATGTTTTTCGTGCGGAATCCCAGTTCCTCCGCTTTTTTCAGCAGACACGCAAAAGCATCCTGTACTCCCTGTCCGAAGGGAAAAACCTCTCCTTCGGAAGTTGTGACAGGACTGCTCTGCACGCTGTTGATGGAAACAAGATCCTGCAGAGTCTTGATCTGCAGGTCCCTGTTTTCTTCAATCCATTTGAAATAATCCATCAGTCTACAGCTTCTACTCCTGCGATCTCCGGATAGCTTTCTTTCAGAACTCTCTCAACGATGCCTTTTAAAGTCATTCTGGCGCCCGGGCAGCCTGCGCAGTGTCCCTGCAGCCTTACTTTGACGATATTATCCGGTGTCAGCTCAACAAATTCGATGTCTCCGCCGTCTCTCTGCAGGATCGGTCTGATCTGTGCCAATGCGTCTTTGATTTTCTGTTCCATTTTTTATCTCCTTTTATATATAATTTTTCTAAATAGTTTTAACGATTTGATATTTGTTTATTATCTGCCGGCTGCGGCCTGCGCAGTCTGTCTAATCAGTCTGTTTAATCGGCAGTGTACACGGTAACAAGTTCTCCGTTCTGAACCATGTTGACATAAATGTTCTTTTTCGGCTCACCGGTATCATCAAAGGATATCACGCCGGAAGCTCCCGCGTAACCGGCAGTGGTCTTCATCGCTTCCTTGACCAGATATCCGTCAATAGAGCCTGCTTTTTCGATCGCCTGCAAAGCGATCATATATGCGTCAAAACCCAGAGCCGCTGCCTCCGGCGGTTGTGTCTTACCGTATTCTTTCTCGTAAGCGGCCAGAAACTGCTTGTACAGTTCCGGCGCCTCTACTGCTTCCTGCGCATCCGATTGTCCCTGTGCGTCTGACTGCTGCTGCGCGCCTGACTGTTCCTGCACGCCTGCTCCGGCGCCGTTCTGACCGTTCTGAGGAATTCCCGCGCTCTGATCTGCGGTGCCCGGCTGCGGGGTCTGCCCTGCAGCTGCCGTTATTCCGTCTGCGGCCACCGCTATCTTTATACCCGGATATTTTTCCTGTAACCGCAGAACGTCTTTGCTGTTCCAGTCATTGGGAACAATAAAGACGACGTTCGTCAGTCCTGCTTTTGCTGCCGCCGCCAGGACCTTTTCCCCGGCTGAGACCGGCAGAGGCATGAACACGCCCTGCGCGCCGCTTTTTTGCAGTTTCTCAATGCATTCGCTGTAATCCTTTGCATTACGCTTGACCTGTATGGCAGCGGCAACAGCGCCGGTATCCTTGGTCAGAGCTTCCATTCGCTTCATATACTGACTGATCATTTCAGTAGTAGAATCCTCGTCTATTTCCCGGATCACCGCAGCCTTTGCCAGACCAAGATATTCATAGGTAAAATCAGCCAAAGCCCTGCCCTGGCTCGCGTCTGTAAATGATACGCGGAAATAATATTCGTTATTGACTGTGATCAGCGGATTGGTCGCTGTAATAGCGATCGCCGGGATCTTGGACTCCCCCAGCTGCCGGCTCGCCACCAGAGACACTGCTTCTCCATAGCTGCCCAGCACCACCGCCGGTTTCTTATCGATCAGATCTTTAACGGCAGTTTCCGCTACATAGATGCTGCTCTGCGTATCTGCGTAGACCAGCTCCACTTCTTTTCCCAGCACTTCAGGAAACAGTTTATGGGCCAGTTCAATGCCCCGGATCTCCGCTTCTCCTTTACTGCTGTCGTTACCCGTCTGCGGCTCCAGTACGCCGATGCGTACTGTGGCAGACGCCGCGCCCTTGTCCGAGAAAAAAGCCTCTTTGAAATTATCAAATGTAGTACAGCTGCTGACCGCCGTTCCGACTGTCAGCACCATGATCATGACGATCGCTGTTTTCCATCTTTTCCTCATAGTTCCCCCTCTTTACATTATCTGCTGCATACACTTCATTATACTGATTTTTAATGTAAAAGTAAACCTTTTTTGTGTGAAAGTACGGTGGCAAAGCCATGAAGGACATGAAAACGCATCTGTTCACAGGCAGATATGCTGAGGCGAACCAGATCCGCGGGATGAGTTCGGCAATTTTGCTGTTTCTTGCTCTGATGCCGAACTGATTGCTAAACTTTTGGGGGTGTGTTCGGCAAAATAGTGATATCTTGCTCTGATGCCGAACGATTTGCTAAACTTTTGAGGGTGAAATTTGGTAAAATAGCGATTTGGACTTGTGTCCCGCAAGGCAATAACCGCGTTTCTACTATTTTCCAGCAAATTCGTATAAATCTATTCAAATTTTTGTGTTAAAATTGCCGAAAAGTGTGGTACAATATCTCTATCACAAAGAAAAATAAATTACAAGGAGGAATTAGTATTATGAAATGGGTATGTTCCGTTTGCGGTTACGTTCACGAAGGAGATCAGCCACCTGAAAAGTGCCCTCAGTGTAAAGTACCTGCAGATAAGTTTATCAAACAGGAAGAAGGAAAAGTAGAATTTGCTGACAAGCATGTTGTTGGTGTTGCGCAGGGTGTTGACCAGGAGATCATCGACGGTCTTCGCGCTAACTTTGAAGGAGAATGCTCCGAAGTTGGTATGTATCTGGCTATGGCTAGAGTCGCACACAGAGAAGGTTATCCTGAAATCGGTCTGTACTGGGAAAAGGCTGCTTGGGAAGAAGCAGAACACGCTGCTAAATTTGCAGAACTGCTGGGTGAAGTTGTAACCGACTCCACTAAGAAGAATCTGGAAATGAGAGTAGAAGCTGAAGCAGGCGCTTGCGCTGGTAAGAAAGCACTGGCTACTATGGCTAAACAGCAGAATCTGGATGCAATCCACGACACCGTACACGAAATGGCTAAGGATGAAGCAAGACATGGCGCTGCTTTCGAAGGCCTGCTGAAGAGATACTTCGGCTAAACTTTTCTTCGATTTTACGACTTCGTCGTAAGGTTGGAAAGTTTGCGATTTCCTAACGGAAATCCGAAAAGGAATTAACGCATAGATGCTTAAATTCCAACAATTAAAAATGATAGTTCAAGTTGAGGGAGTCTGAGATGGCTTCCTTTTCTTTTGGGAAATGAAGAGATAGGTTCTTTGGATGGTGTCCTTCTGGTGTCCTAAATGTTTCTCTTCGCCATCAATATCAGTAAATGGTGTCCCTTTCAAGTGGTGTCCCAAACGAAACAATATTTTTTCTTTTATTATACCATATAATCGTTGAAATTTCAATGATTATTCAACATTCAAGAGCATATTTAGGTTCATTTTATATATCTTTTAACATCTCTTCTACATCTTTCAGCAATTCCTCTACATCTATCCACATATCACTATAACCCTTTCAAAATTCTTCTCTTAGATTCTAATTTTTTCTAACTTTTTTACGAATTATTAAAGTCCAATAATCGTTTATATTTCAACATTTATAAGCATTTTCGGTTCCCGGACAAAAATGCACTTTGGTATCAATTTCAACACTATTATTATGGTAATATATATACATAAGGTGAGGGAAACAAAGAAACCTCTAAAGAGTCTAAATAAGGGTTGCGACCAAGCGCAGAGCCTGAGGGCAAGAAAGGAAATCAAAATGAAGAATAGCAACATCAGAGTAAACCCAATCACAGAAACCATCGAAGTATCCAAAGCATTCTTAAAAAAAGCACTCATCTTTGATTCTCCTGAATGGAAAGAACTGAAAGAAGTTCGCAACGCAGAGCCAACCTTTGCAGTCAAAGAAATCTCCATCAAGAAAAATACCAGCAAGAAAACCTATGGCAGTCTGACCTTCAATGCAATGGTTGCCCACATCAAACTTGTAGAAGTCAATGAAGAGGACAGAGCAAAAGCCTTAAAGGAACTAGAAGAAATCAAAACTTACTCTGCCGCCAGAGGTTCTTCTTACCCAATCGTCAAGAAGTGGTTCTTAAACAAATATAAAGAATCCTACAACAACTACTTAGAAGAATTAAAAGAAAGAGAAAATGAAGCAGCATAAACCAACATCACTTAACATCTACTAATAGAGAAAGAAAGGAATTAAAACCATGAGAAAGAATTATGAAATCAACTTCACAGCAAAGACTATCACCATCACCAAGGCTTTTAGCGAACTGGCGCAAGACCCTATGTCAAAGGAATTTGAACTCTATATGAAACTGCAAAATGACCTTCCAGATTTCAAATTTGTAACTCCTGTAGCAAAGACAAGAAAAAAGAACAGCAAAATCACCTATGACAAGATGATAAAATACATCACCTGTCAGAAGGATTCCACTGTCCTGTTGAAGAGGTTCGCAGAAATCAGAGAACTTTCTAAAGCTACCTCTGCGCCATATAACTTTGTATATAAGTGGTTCACCATTACATTCCCAACTTATGATGAACTTCCAGAGTTCGACAACAAAGGAAACATCATTCCGCAGTATGACCTCGCCGCCGCTGGCATTACCTCTGAAGAGGATAGCACGCCTGCGGCATAGCAAAAAGAAAAGGTATGACTATCAAAAGTAGCCACACCTTTTCCTGCGTTGTATAGGGGCGTATGTTTTAGGAAAATAGAATATTCCTAAAAGGAAATATCCATATCTCTGCCTGCTTCGTCCCACAAACTCATTTCATGGTCTACACCTTTTGCACTATCAGTAAAAAATCGAATGATGTCAGACAGACTAAAATAGTCACAGTTCCTGCTGACCTTATCAGCCATTTCCTCATAAGTCCAACCTGTCATATTATGCAAATAGACAAGGTTCTCATAGATTATCTCGCTGTAGTCACTGATTTCCTGTAATACTGCATTTATCTCTTTTGGAAAAAACTCTTCCTTCATAATCTTGCCCTCCTTAAAATCCCAATTTCTTTCTTCTGATAAAGTCATCATCTTCTTTTTGCTCTTCAACCTCCTGTAAATTTGAATCAAAAAGAGAATCTGAATGAGAAAGAGAATGATAATTATAATTGCATTCTTCTTTCATGCCGCAATTTGCTGTATCTTCCTCAAAAAAATAGTCTTCTGGTGGAAGATTTTCAAAGCCGTACTCTTTCACTCTTCGTCTGATCGTGTCCACTGAACAGTTAAATTTCTCAGCAATTTTTTCTCTTGTCAGTCCTTGCCGCAAATACTGCAACAGTTCCCCTTCTGGAACTTCAATCTTCTTCCTATAGTTGGACTTCGCACTATCGATACTTGCCATCACATTATCAAGCCCAAAGAGCCACACCCCATCACTTTCTTCTGGAACCACTCCATAAAGTCCATACTGCATAACTGCGTCGATATAGCGATTTGCGTCCTCTAACTTATCTGACTTTAACAGTCTTTCAAACTGCGCATAGACGCTCTCATAAAGAACAAAACTTTGTTTATATTGTTTTGGTTTCATTAAATACCTCCTAATAATAATTGGGATAAAAAAAGAAGCGTCAGCAGAAAATCAACTGCCAACGCTTCACATATATCTAAAAACAGCCATGCTGTGAGTAATCTACTATTAAGTATTACTTCTACATATATGTATAAGTATGGTTTGTGACCCTCTACTAATTTCTTACAGCGACTCTGGCGCAGACTGCAAGAAAAAATCCTTTGCAGTAAAACTGCCTCTGCCGCAAGTTGCTTCTTTTTTCACTTTCTATATATATTATATATGGAATTTATTGTAAATTCAAAATTTGAAGAGGGTCAAATTTTAGGCATGAAAAAATCCACACAGCCTGCGCCATGTGGATACATCAAAAATCAAATCATAATTCAAGAACTATAATTGTAACAATGCTTAAATCTGCATCTGTTGTATTATCACCATATGATATAGTAACGCCTAAGCCTTCTTCTCTATTTATATAATTAGACATATTTCCATCTTTGCTTACTTTTTCATACCCATTGTCATTGAGCATCTTCACATAATTTTTTACTGCTTGTGATGCCTCCTTTTTAGGAATTGTGTAATAATATGCGTCTGATGCTCCCGTTCCTAAAAGTGTATAATACAGTAGTTGAGATTGATTCTTATCATATCTCGCTTTTCCACTAAAGTACCAAAAATTAGGTATACTTTCATACTCATCAAGGGATTTGCAGTCAGTGCATTTAACTTTCATCACATACTCTTTGTCTTTATATCTAATCTTAATCTTACTAGTTTGATATGCTATTAACAAAGATGAATCATCTGTAGTCCACTCCGATACTTCTTCATATGCGCCATTATTATAGTGCGCAGTTACTGAAATGTCACTATCTTTATCAATGGTATTCAATGCATAAGTGCTACCCTCATACTCAGCAGTAATTGACTCAAGTTTCAACTGCTCACACTTACTAAAATCACAAGCATCATAAATCTTGTCAAATTCATCTTTGTCAAAATAATCTTCGCTTGCAACCCCATGGAACTTTATCAAAGCACCTTTACACAAAAGAAATCTATCATACCAAATTTCCGTTGGCTCTGAATCAGAAATCACCTTCCCTTGAACATTATATGCCAGCGAACAACCATTAACTGAAATCTCTTCCAAACTCTCTTCATCATAGTATTCCAAAGTTTGAACAAGAGTTTTTATAGTTGCATCTGCTTGTTGTTCATCTGATTCACCTTCAAAGGATACATCATATCCAGCGAATGAATCCTCAGATTCAAACTGTGCACTCTGTAGGTTTTCATCAACATTCCAATCTTCTGGCGCATAACAGGTAGCCCCATAAGCATTAAATTCTTTCGCAGTGTCCTTTTCAAAACTCCCTTCCATTGTGTTTGAACAGGCTGTCAACAAAAAAATCAAAACAAGCAATATACCAACCTTCATTGCTCTAAGTAACTCTCTTCTTCTACTCATTTCTTTCTCGCTTTCTTAATACTTTTGGACATTCTGCATCTTTAGGAATATGCCATGGGCTTCCATCTCCATCATGGTCTGTGCCTTTAATAAGACCTTCCCTGCACCATCTGCTAATAGTCGCTTGACTATATCCCCATCTCTCCGCCATTTCTTTTGTTCCAACTGAATCGCTCATTTTTGTTTCCTCTCTTTTGCGTTTATACAAATTGGACTAATTTCAGTCCCATTATAACATCTCATCAGTATAAAATCAATGAAAATCGGACTATTTTCAGTCCTTTTTCTATCACACACAGGAGATGATACCATGGAACAGAAAATCAAACAGGGTTCATATATCCCTATCGGCGAAAACATTCGCAGAATCAGAAAATCCAAAGGAATAGGACAGACTGAACTGGTTCGCAAACTTCAACTTTTGGGAATAGAAATGACAAGAGAAACTTTGGTGAAAATTGAAAGAGGAATTCAGCATATTCAGGCGCAACAGCTAAAAGGTATCAGAGATATTCTTGAAATCACTTATGATGAACTGCTTAAACCTGCCGATGAAGAGGAATAATCATGCCAAAATCAGACTACCAAAAAGCAAGACTGTTTGCAGTCTATCAGATATTACAGCGCTATACTGATGATACCCATGGACTGACAAAAAGACAGATTTTAGAGAAGCTTGAGCAGACTTATGAAATCAACTCCACTCGCCAGACTGTTGACCTTGACCTTGCGCTGTTGGAATACCCTTTAGGCATTCACTATGATACTACTTTTGAGAAGCCAAGAAAATACTCTCTGGCAACTCGCTTTTTACAGTATGAAGATATAAAGGCGATTTCTGAAAGTGTGCAAGAAAACCCACTTCTGCCGCCAACGCAAAAAAGGCGCATTATCAAAGACCTAAAGGAAAATCTTTGCAGCATCCATGAAGCAAAGGAAATTACGCTGAAATCACTTCCTTATGAAGAAACTTGCATTGATGAAGAGGTTGCTTCGCTTCTGGAAACATTAGACCTCGCCGCAGAAAATAAGCAAATTATCAAGTTCACCTATCCAAACTTCACCTTTTCAAAAGACCATTTGAAGAGGACTGATACAGAATTTAAGGTTCTGCCTTTATACACCTATTTTCTCAATGGTAAATGGTATCTCTGCGCCTGCAAAAGGGTCAAACCTCGCTACAGCAAAAAGACCATCAAAGAATACAAGAAAGAGGATATTCTATGTTTTGAAGTGACTAAAATTTTGGACTTGAAACTTTGGCGCTATACAGCAGAAGGTACGCCTATGCCTGCCCCTGCGGCAGTCAAAGAAGCAGTTTTAGACTATGATTATTCCATAGAAGAAATCAGAACAGAAAAGGTTTCTATGGAATTTGACAAAGAGTTATTACCTCTTATTTATGAGCGCTTCGGTAGAAGTGTAAACATCGATAAGGAAACAGATACCACCTTTCATATTGTCCATGAAACAGAAGTATCCTCTGAATTTTTCTCTTGGATTTTCAGTCTTGGAACAGGCGCAAAGCTTCTTTCCCCTCTGTATGTTACCCAAAGAATGAAGCGGTGGATTCAAGCACTTGCAGATTTATATGGTTTGACTGACAGTTCCAAGTAACTTCTGAAAAGATGTTCAAAGATGTACCATTACATATAAAGATGAAGAGGGAAGTTCAAAGTTCTTCCCTCTTCACTGCTTTGCTTTAGTTGGTGTCAAGTTGCCTGCACAGTTCTATTCCATCCTTCACACCATCCTTATAGACGCACATCATCAGATTATGGAGTGATTCCAAATCAGCTGTATTGTTCCAATCCTCTGTCAGCCATTCATATTCCTGCTGTGTCCTCTGTCCATATGTATCAAGTCCTATGCAAATCTCTGGTTTCGCAATCATCTTTGTACCCTCCCTATAGCACTTTCAGATTATGTTTCAGCACTTCTACTGCTCTTCTCGATACAGCCACATAGTATTGCTGTGTCACATTTATGTTACCATGACCCATTTGATTGCATAGAATATGCGGCGGTGTGTTCCTGTCTGCAAGTGCAGTTCCATAAGTATGGCGCAGATAGTGATATTTGAAGTGGATTCCTAATTTCTGTTTAATCTTATTTGCATGATACTTCATAGAATTGACAGATTGCCGCTTTCCATTAGGCAAAGTATTAACAAGTTCCAAGCAGGAAACCAGTTTCCCATCAATATCTTCAATGAAAATCTGATTCTGCTGTCTTTGGCTCGCAAATTCTTTTTCCCATTCTTCCTTCTGAAAATATAACCTTTCCAGATACTCTTGAAGAGGTTTTGCCATGTAAATAGTTCTCTTTGCATTTCTGGTTTTCAGAGAAACCAATTTTATCATGCCCTCTTGATACTGCATTTGTCTTTCGATTCTGATAGTACCCTCTTCAAAATCAATATCAGACCACTTCAAGCCATAACACTCATTTATGCGAACGCCGCAATACCTTCCAATCATATAGGCTGTTTCTGCGTTAGTACCTTTGAAATATTCATCAAGTTTCTTTAATTCTTCTTTAGAGAAGATAACAATTTCTGTCTCTTCATCAACTTTCATTTTCGGCATTTTAATTTTGGTATCTTTGTTGACACAGAGTTTATTATAGGTGTCTATGTCAAGATAATCTCTTGCATATGCCTGTCCAAATACTAAATAGAAGAATCTGAGAAACCCCTCTACATAGCCATAAGCTCTACCCTCTTCATAGTAAAGCATTGACAGATAGTCTGTAACCTCTGCCACAGTAATTTCATCAATATACTTTTTGCCAAAGCGTTCTTTTATATGATTGCGCCAAAGGCTATCCTGCTTTCTGATAGTTGAATAGGCTTTGCCACTTCTGCCTGTTTCGCAGTATTCATTATAGACTTCTGCAAAAGTTCTACGCAAAATCTTCTTTGGAAGTGGTTGCTGTTCCTTTTGATATAAAATCTGATTTCTTGCTTGAATGGCTTTTCTCTTTGTAGTCAAAGGATTTCCATATTCATCTTTAGTGCCTTTTCTATTCACCTTTTTCCCATTCTCTCGCCAAGTTACTCTGTAAGCCCAATTTCCATTTTCCAACTGATAAACACCTGCGTCATTTGTTCTTTTCATAAAGAAAAACCTCCTTGTGGTGTCCCAAATGGTGTCCCACATGAAGGTTTTCGATATTACTTATTAAAGATGGTGTCCCAATTATATTCTTATAATCGTTGAAATCCCAATACTCTCAAACCATCAACCCTTCACATAACACATCGTAGCCTATGTAGAAGCAAGACATGGCGCTGCTTTCGAAGGCCTGCTGAAGAGATACTTTGGCTAGAACCGATTATTGAAATTTCAATACTTAGAAGACATGGGAGACTTGAGAGAGTCTCCTTTTTCTTTTCAAGTTTAGGACAGATGCGAGGAATTTTCGCTTTTGAAATTGACCTTCACATTGACCTTTTTCTGAAATCATAAGTATTTCATCTTTGAAATTGACTTTATAAAAGTTTAACCTCTTTTTTTCATTATACCACATAATCGTTGAAATTTTAATGATTTTAAGCATTCCTAACTAAAGAAAATGATTAAAGTCACCTACTGCTGCCGCAGTATTAAACATACGAAAAAAAGCATGACTTCTGCGCCATGCCTTCCACTTGCCCTTTTGACTGATTCATTATATCATCTCTCCTATGCAGATGGCAATTTTATCCCCTGATAAAGAAAAAGGTCTGCAGCCGCAAAGACATGAATTCAAACTGTACTTTTACCCCGAATCAACCGATATTTGCGCAATAGTTGCGAAATATTTGGTAGTAATAGAGAAAGATTTCTGATATAGTTTGGATAACAGGAGGTGAATCATTATGCAATCACTTTTAACTTTGACGCTTATCATCAGGATTCTGATCGTCTGCCTGATCATGTTCCTGATCGTTCTGATCACGCGAACCCTCATGAAATACATCAAATCAAAGGATGTTCATCAAGAAAAGTCCAGTATAAAAAAGTCCCTCGGAGAAACCCTGAAAGCACACCGTATCAGATGCCATATGACCCAGGAATTTGTTGCCGAAGCAGTCGGCGTCAGCCGCCAGGCCGTATCAAAATGGGAAACAGGAAGTTCAGATCCGAGCACATCCAATTTACTGCTGCTTGCTGAACTGTTCAATATTTCTGCCGAGGAGCTATTAAAAGAAATCCGGTAGCTCTGCTATTACGCCCTGACAAATCCCCGCTGGCCGATCTCTTCATGGGATAAGGCTGCAGTTCTGGGCTGTCCCGAAGTGCAGACCAGAACTGCGGAAGGGGCACAAACCTGTGCCTGCGCGCACAAATAACTGACTGCCATCTCATTTTCCATAAAAAAAATATTCTCATGATCTTGCGGTAGCGAGGCGCATTGATCGCTGTCAGATACGCAGTTTCTGTAATCGGTTCCAGGTTTCGCATAGTGCAATGCTCCGTTCATTCATAGATTAGTGCGTTGAATAGTCTTCTTACAATTCCGGTCAGGCGATATTTATCATTCCTAACGGCTTCTTTTATCTCGGAAAGATACTGTTCTATATCTTATCTACAGCCAATACTCTATCCCCCCTCAGCAAAGCAAATGATGCGTTTTATTAAAAAATGATAATGTTACGCATTTTAGCCTTCTTGCAAGTATCCTCCTGGTGCATACTTCCTGCAATCTCGCCTTTGGATTTCTTTTCAAAGTGCTGTATCACAGTTCCTATTTACAGCAAAGAGTCTACGCGCCACATTTTGCAGAAAAACCAGTTCATACGGCACGAGTTACCGAAAACGCGCCATATTTTGATAAATAACGTATTCGTATGGCGCTTTTAACCTTGCTGTACAGATATTTCAGCTGGAATGCTTCTCATAACTATGAAAAACTGCAAAAACCGGAGCAAATGTGTTTTTTCACGCCATATATCTGTAAAACCATGTGAAAATGTGGCGGGTCTCAAGTGAACTGCTACCCGTCAAGTAGACAATTGAAAA
This sequence comes from Eubacterium sp., assembly GCA_021769965.1. Classification (GTDB taxonomy): domain Bacteria; phylum Bacillota; class Clostridia; order Peptostreptococcales; family Anaerovoracaceae; genus Senimuribacter. Next base: position 80 of record JAETRU010000038.1, on the reverse strand, counting down.
AATAAATTTTTTGGCCAGTCGGAAGTGTTCTCCGACTGGTATTTTTTATGCTGCCTGCAGATATGACAGATGTTTTTCCA